>JABGQU010000029.1 GCA_018648605.1 Anaerolineae bacterium
TTAGATACAGCATTAAACTTATGGTTTAGAGTTCCGCTAGATGTTGAGTGGTTTGCTGCTGCTAAGTTTTGCCAAACAAAGTCACCGAGAGATTATCCTGATGGGAGAAGTCCACAGGATGTAATGTATGTTCCGTTTTATTTGAAAGAGTGGTTAGCGAATTACCGCATTGAAGACTATGCTCGTTTGAACTCTATGGCCATGTGTCTCGGCGAGATGTATGTTGATAAATATATTGCAGATTTAGCCCGCTTAAGCTATAGATATTCTTCTTCCCCTGGTTCTCAAGAAAAGCACTTCGGGTTTCGTGTTGTGGCTTTTGTCGTATAAAAAACTAAGCATCTCGTATAAGTAAAGCGCCTTCCCCATCAAGGAAGGCGCTTTACTTATCACTCTTCACGCATCAACTCTTCTCAATCACCACCGCCGCAACCTTATAATCAGGGATTTTCGCCTGCGGGTCACGCGCATCGAGGGTCAGCTCATTTGCGGCGGCTTCAGCAAAATAGATCGGGATAAAAATCATTCTAGGGCGAGAGCGTTTGCTGGCCTTTTCTGTTTTCTAGGCAGCCATCATTTCTTCAGAAAGTTTCCACAATCTTTCGGTGATCTCTTTTTCTTCTGCAGAGATCTCTATCTCACGTTCTTCCATTTTGTAGAAATATTTTCCAGTCGTATTGGCGACCGCATCATCAGTCGCAAGATAAATAATACGTTCACCGCCTTTTTCAGGTTTCTCGAAAAAGAGATTCAGTACCTTACTTAGAAGATTTGGATACTCGCGGAAAACATCAGTTCTCAAAACACCGGGATGCAATGTATTAACCGTGATCTCCTTCTCCTTCACTTTCTGAGCCAATTCAGCAGAATAAAGTACCGCCGCATATTTGGTGTTTGAATAAACAGTACCAACTTTATAGTCATTTTCGAGCATCAAATCGTCAAAGTTGATCTTGCCACCTTTGTACATCATCGAAACCACGTTGACGATGCGTCCGTTCCCGCTAGCGGCAAGATTATCGAGCAGAAGCTGGCATAACATAAACGTTGCCAAATAGTTGACGGCAAAGCTCATTTCGACCCCGGTTGAATTTTCTTCTCGTTTGACTTTATAAAGACCTGCATTATTGACCAGTACGTCGATCTTGGGATATTTCCCCTGAATTTCAGCAACCGCCTGACGAATGGAGCTTGGCTCCGCTAGATCAGCTGTGATCAAGACAATATTTTGATTGCCGGTTGCCGCAACAATCTCATCTCGGGCGGCTCTGGACTTCTCGCTATCGCGGCTCAACATGATTACTTGATTGCCTGCCTGGGCAAGTTTCAGTGTAGCTTCTTTGCCGATCCCTGAATTCGCACCTGTAACAATAATTGTTTTCATCTTTTATCCTTAAATATTTAGTTGATTGATAAATTTCATGCTTTTTCCAGTATCACCGCAGCGACCTTATAATCCGGTATCTTCGCTTGCGGGTCACGCGCATCGAGGGTTAGCTCATTTGCGGCGGCTTCAGCAAAGTGCATCGGGATGAAGACCATCCCCGGTCTAGAGCGTTTGGTGATGAGCACCTTAACCCTAATCTCACCGCGTCGTGAGCGGACTTTGATCCAGTCACCGGCGTGGATATTGAGCGGTCGCGCATCTTTGGGGTGAACTTCCACTGTTGGGTCGGGGTAAATATCGTCGAGCTTCGAGCGACGAGTCATCGTCCCGCCGTGCCAGTGATAGAGCACGCGCCCTGTAGAGAGCAAAAGCGGATATTCATCGTCCGGCAATTCCTGCGAGGGGCGGTAATTCAGCGGGGTCAGTTTTCCTTTCCCGCTGGGGAAGGTATCCGCAAATAAGAAAGGTGTGCCGGGATGATCGGGGGTTGGGCAGGGCCAATGCACGCCATCTTCTTTAACGATACGCGCATGGGTAATGCCCTGGAATTCTGGTGTCAGACGAGCCATTTCATCCCAAATTGCGGAGGGGGAATCAAAGACAAAACCTGCGCTTTTTTCACGCCCCAACTTCTTTTCAACGCGCTGCGCCAGATCGGAAATAATTTTCCAATCATCACGCGCATTGCCGGGAGCTGGCACAGCTTCACGGATCAACTGCACGCGTCTGTCGCTGTTCGTAAAAGTACCATCTTTTTCTGCAAAACTGCTTGCAGGCAGAATGATGTCGGCATATTCGCCGGTTTCGTTCATGAAAATATCCTGCACGAGCACAAAATCAAGTTCTTCCATCACATGGCGGGCATGGCGCAGATCGGGCTCACTCATCATCGGGTTTTCGCCCATCACATAATAGCCCGTGATGGCTCCCTTTTCGGCAGCGTCAACCATCTCCATCGTCGTCAACCCAGCTTCGGGGTTCAGTGGCACGCCCCAATCAAGTTCGAATTTCGCCTTAATTTCAGGATCAGTCACACTCTGGTAGCCGGGGAAAACGGCTGGTAGGCCGCCCGAGTCCGAACATCCCTGCACATTATTTTGGCCGCGCAATGGGTTTAATCCCGTGCCTTCTTTGCCAAGATTTCCACTCAGCAGCGCCAAATTTGCGAGCGAGAGCGCATTATCGGTGCCGTGAACGCTCTGGCTGATGCCCATCCCCCAATAAATGGCCGCTTTTTCGGCCTTGGCATAAAGCCGGGCCGCCGCACGGATCTCATCGGCGGGTGTGCCAGAGATCTCTTCTGCCCACTCTGGCGTGCTCTCCTGGATGGATGCCGCGTAATTGTCGAAGCCCTCCACTCTTTCTCGGATAAATGCCTCGTCGTACAATTTTTCTTCGATGATGACCTGCGCCATTGCCTGAAAGACGACCACATCTGTACCCGGCTTTTGACGGAGCCAACTTGTGGCAAACTGGGTCATTTCAATTTCACGTGGGTCAACGACGATCAGCTTGGCACCGTTTTTCACCACCGCTTCCCGAAGGAATGTGCTGATAACCGGATGCGTTTCACTGGTATTTGAGCCAACCACGATAAAAACATCGAGGTCTTTCATCTCTGCAATGGAATTTGACATCGCCGAAGAACCGATCGCGATCTGCAACCCCGCCACCGATGCGGCGTGACACAGACGAGCGCAATGATCGACATTATTTGTCCCGATCACGCCGCGCACAAATTTCTGGAAGATGTAATTATCTTCATTCGTCGCTTTTGCCGAACAGAAAGTCCCCATGGCGTCCCCACCATTTTTCTGAACGATTTCAGCGATCTTCTCTGCGGCAAGGTCGAGGGCTTCATCCCATGTGGCTTCACGGAATCCATCCATGCCGATGGCTTTGCGCGGCTTCGTACCAATATCTTTGCGGATAAGTGGATTTTTTAACCGTGAGGGGTGATGCACATAATCTGTGCCGAAACGCCCTTTGGTGCATAGGCGCCCAAAATTTGGCGCGACACCGAAAGGGGCATCTACACGGAAGATCTTTTCGTCTTTGATCTGTAAGTCAATTTGGCAGCCTACGCCGCAGTATGGGCAAGTTGAGCGGACAGATTTTTGAGATTTAATCATGGTGAATTTCCTTCGTACTACAACTTTTTTTCGATTCAGACGTTCAGCCCCCCTGCCCCTCGCTTCGCTGGGGCGTCCCCCCATTTTGCAAGCAAAATAGGGGGACAAAGCCATTCGTCTGGTCTCCCCTAAATTCCACGCTTTTGGAATTTGGGGGAGATGCCCGATAGGGCAGAGGGGGCAAAGTTACGCCTTGCCCATTTTCTTCTTTTCAGCTCGTTTTTCTTGTCTGATCTCATCGTAATCCAAACCTAGCTCCATAAAGTGTTCAGTCTTGCTTTTCAAGGCATTTGTCGGGCAGACAGCGACACAGTTTCCGCAAAAAACACAAGTGGTTTCTGGCATGGGGGAGTCGAAGAAGGTGGAGATTTTGCTATCGAAACCACGCCCTCCTACAGAGATGGAATAGGTATATTGAATATCATCGCCACAGGCCTGAACACAGCGCCAGCACAGTAGGCATTTTTCATAATCCCGTACAAAAAAGGGATTATCATCCTTCACATCTTGTTCGCGCGTTTTTGCGTGTGGGAAACGTTCACGGTCTGCGCCAAACTCATCCATTTGGGCTTGAAGCTCGGGAGCTTCAGATAAATCCACGCTCGCATTCAACATCTCAAGGATGGTTCTGCGTGAACGATTGACACGCTCACTATTGGTGAAGATGACCATGCCTGTACTGACCTTGGTCACACAAGCCGGAGCCAGTACGCGCCAGCCTTCAACTTCGACTACACATTGTCGGCATATCCCCTCAGATGTGGTTGCTTCATGGGCGCAGATGATCGGAGCGGCTTTATTAATGCTCTCCAGCACCTGTTGAACGGTGGCATCTTGCGGAGCTTGGATTTCTTCCCCGTCGATTATTAGGGTGATTGTATTATTCATAATTATTCTCCAGTTCCTGAGCGAAAGGCGAATGAAATGAGCCTGTAGACGAAGGACGGCATTAGCTAAGCGGCTCTTCGACTGCGTCCTTTGCTTCGCAAAGTCCTCCGCTCAGAGACTGTATTTATTTGAATTTCTCCGGAAAATGCTCCATTGCACTCAGCACAGCGGATGCGGCGGTCTGCCCCAATCCACATAGGGAGGCATCTGTCATCGTCCAGCCCACATCTTCGAGACGGGTAAAATCTCCATCAAGTGTTGATCCAGCCACATTTCGGTCGAGTATTTCGGCTTGGCGTTGGGTGCCAAGCTGACAGGGGTAACATTTCCCGCAACTTTCGTGGGCGAAGAAATGTCCCAGATCCGCCAGCGTTTGTTTCAGAGCTACGTTTTCGCTGAGTACGACGACTGCGCCAGAGCCGAGCGTTAATCCCGCTTCACGGGCATCTTCCTGCGTCAGGCGCACGTCCAATTGATCGGGATGCACAAATTTTCCCGCTGCGCCGCCGAGCAAAACGGTTTGAAGGGCTGCGCCATCTTTCACGCCGCCAGCCCAATCAAGCAATTCGCGCAAGGTCGTTGGCGTAGTGATCTCGTAAATGCCCGGGTTTTCAATATCGCCTGAAAGGCTGAAGAGCCAAGGGCCACTCGATTTTTCAGTGCCATAATTTCTATAGGCATCCACGCCGATACGGAAAAGCAGCGAAATGTTTGCAAAAGTTTCCACATTATTGATAACGGTTGGTTTTTGGTACAAGCCATGCGTGGTCGGGAAAGGCGGTTTCAGGCGTGGAAAGCCGCGTTTGCCTTCAATGGATTCAAAAAGCGCGGTTTCTTCGCCACAGATATATGCCCCCGCACCCGAGCGCAACTCAACATCGAATTCAAAGCCAGAACCAAGAATATTCTCGCCAAGATAGCCTTTTGCGCGAGCGGTCTCGATGGCTGCCTGAAATGTCTTCTGCACTTTGGGATATTCGCCGCGCACGTAGATATAGCCCTTCGACGCGCCGATGGCGTAGCCGCCGATTATCATCCCCTCGAGCACAGTGAAAGGATCGTTTTCCAGAATGATGCGATCTTTAAATGTGCCTGGCTCAGCTTCATCCGCATTGCAGACGATATATTTTTGCTCGCCTGGGGCACTCGCTGCACCCTCCCATTTCATCTTAGTCGGGAAGGATGCGCCACCACGCCCTAAAATGCCCGAGTCTGCCATGCACTCGATCATCTTCTCGGAACCGATCTGAAACGCATTCGGAAAGCCCAGAAAACCATCGTGTGCAAGATAATCATCAAGACTAAACGGATCCACCTTGCCTATCCGCCGCGTGATAACACCTTCTTTTGCGTAGACATTCGTGACAACTTCATCTTGCGGATTTAATAAAATTTCGGGGGTGATATTGCCAAGGGCTTTTTCATCAACAAGCGCAGAAGGGGCTTTATCGCATAAGCCCAAGCATGGTGCTTCTTCTACATAATATTTTCCGTCAGCCGTTGCGCCATCTTCGAGCAGATCGAGTTGATGCAAAAGTTCTTCATGCACACTCCGTCCGCCACGCGCCGAGCAGCTTGGGCTGGTGCAAACGCGGATAATCGTCTCTGCCGTTGGCTCACTATGCAGCATCGAATAGAACTCGGTCACGCCCATCACATCCGCAAGGGGCGTGCGCAACGCGTTCCCGATCTTGGTGGCATTTTCTTTGGAAATAAATCCAAATTCTTTTTGTGCTCTTAGCAAAGCTGGTAAAAGCATAGTGCGCCCTTGTGGTGCAATTTCCCCGAGGTAATCTTTAAAAGTGGAAAGTTGTGTTTCTAGCATGAAATCTCCATCAAAAATTTGTCAGACCTTTATTATATACGATAATAGAGTATAATTATCGACAATAATCACCTTTTTTGCCTGTATTTATGGAGAGGAAATAAAAAATGAAAAAGAAAAATTATAGTTTGTTGCTGGCCGCACTAATGTTGGTTTTAGCAAGTATGGCTTGTTCCACGCCAGGGTGGTCGTCTCGGGGTAGAACGAGTGAGGCTTATTCTGCTACTCAAGAAGCTATTGCTACGGAAGAGCCTGTAGAAGAATCTACATCTGAACCCACAGAAGAGCCTGTAGAAGAACCTACAGCTGAACCCACAGAAGAGCCTGCAGAAGAACCTACAGCTGAGCCTACACCAGTTAAGATTTCCTGCGATAAACCCTCAGAAGATATCCCCGGTGATCCCTATGACGTTACCATCGTGAATACAACAGAAGAAGATCTAACGATCTACTGGATCAACAATATGCTGCAAACCGAAGAGATTATGACAATCTCCGCAGGAGAAAGTGCGCTTCTTACCGAAGCTTATACCGGCGATACGTATTGCTTGGTTGATCCTTCCGGCAATAATGTTGCTCAAGTTCATTTTGGTGAGCAGATCAGTGAAGTTACAGTCGATGGCCTAGGTGAAACGGAGCTTGTACCGGCGCCATAATCTTGCTGTAAAGAGACCTCCTGGCACCAGATAAAAAAAACCTTCCGAAGGTTAATTTTCGGAAGGTTTTTACTTTTTTACAAATTCATCTGCGTATTTTTATAAACGGAAGAATATCTAGCTTGGCAATGACAGCGCCGATAAAGGGTAAAGATAACTCCACAATGCGGATGCCAAGGAAATTATCGGCGGTGATGCCGTTCAATGTCAGTGTTGCCAGCCCATAGCAAAAAAGGAGCGCGCCGAGCAGCTTGGGCTGGTGCAAATGCGGATGATCGTTTCACCGGTCGGCTCGCTGTGTAGCATCGAGTAAAACTCGATCACGCCCATCACATCCGCAAGGGGCGTGCGCAACGCGTTCCCGATCTTGGTGGCATTTTCTTTGGAAATAAATCCAAATTCTTTTTGTGCTCTTAGCAAAGCTGGTAAAAGCATAGTGCGCCCTTGTGGTGCAATTTCCCCGAGGTAATCTTTAAAAGTGGAAAGTTGTGTTTCTAGCATGAAATCTCCATCAAAAATTTGTCAGACCTATTTATTATATTCGTAATTACTATCATTGATGGTGTTAATCAAAACTGACCTCCATTTTTCTCTAACGGAATCACCTCAAACTCCGCGAGCGAAGCACGCTATAATTGGAAGAATTATTAGCCACTCAAATCAAGAGAGCGAATCCTATGCTTATCCATTCCGCAACCCAACTTCTCACCATCGCTGGCGGCCCCCAACGCGGGCGCGATCTCGGCGAACTCGGCCTCATCAAAAATGGCGCTGTTCTCATCCGCGAAGAAAAGATCGTCGAAGTCGGCACCACCCCCGAAATGCACGAAAAATATCCCGATGAACCCACACTCGATGCATCCGGCTCTGTCATCATGCCCGGCTTTGTCGACCCCCACACCCATCTGATCTGGGGTGGCGACCGCGCCATGGAATTTGAAATGCGGCTCGAGGGCGCCCATTATCTGGATATTCTCAAAGCGGGCGGCGGAATTATTTCGACTGTACGGGAAACGCGAAAAGCCTCGCTCGAATCGCTCTTGGCACAGGCGCGCCCTCGTTTAATGCGCATGTTCGCCACCGGAACAACTACCGCTGAAGCGAAAACCGGCTATGGGCTGCAAACCGCCACCGAATTGCGGATGCTGAAAGCCCTGCTCGCCCTCGACGACGAAGGTCCGCTCGAATTGGCGATCACCTTCCTCGGCGCGCACGCTATCGCTCCTGAATATAAAGACGACCCACAAGGCTACACCGACCACATCGTGAAAGAAATGCTGCCGATCGTCCACGATTGGTGGGAAACGCACGCTGCGCGCCGCCAGCGCCAACCCTTCGTGGATGTTTTCTGCGAAACCGGCGCCTTCGATTTGGCGCAATCTCGTCAGGTTTTGGAAAAAGCCAAAGCACTGGGCTTCCCGCTCAAGATCCATGCCGATGAGTTTGATAATCTCGGTGGGGCAAGTTTGGCAGCTGAGTTGGGCGCGGCTTCCGCAGATCATCTCGTGGTCACATCCGATGAAGATATAGCCGCCCTCGCCAACTCAGAGACGGTCGCGGTTTCGCTGCCCTGTACACCCTTTGGCTTGGGGCATTGCGACTTTACCCCCGCACAAAAAATGCTCGATGCGGGCGTCATCCTCGCCCTCGCCACAGACTGTAACCCCGGCACTGCCTGGACAGAGTCAATGCAATTTTCGCTTGCCCTCGCCTGCCGTTCGATGAAGTTGACCCCTGCTCAAGCCATCGTCGCAGCGACGATCAACGCCGCCTACGCCATTCGCCGCGAAGATAAGATCGGCTCGCTCGAAGTCGGCAAACAAGCCGATATGCTCATGCTCAGCGTGCCAGATTATCGCCAGCTTGGCTATCGTTTCGGCACGAATCTCGTCAAGAAAGTCATCAAACGCGGACGTGTCTACTCGGTGGATGTTGGGTATTATCAAACAGCTTAAAACTCAGTTCCAGAGCGGATGTGTAGTAAGGCGAAACCGTAGTCGCAGGACAGCATTTATATAACCCGCTCTTCGACTACGTTCTCCTCTTCGTTCAGAACTCCGCTCAGAGACTGGCATCTTCAAAAAAAGGAAATATTATGAGTAAACTAAAAATAGCGTTTATCGGTTCTGGTGCCATGGCTGGCGCGATGATCGCCGGGCTGCTGCGCGAAAAATTGGCTGATCCCGAAAATCTCTTCGCCAGCGACCCGCGCGCCGAGCGAGGTATGGAGCTGCGCGAGAAATATGGAATTCAGCCCTTTACGGATAACGCCGCAGCCGTTAAAGAAGCAAATGTCGTTGTCCTCTCGATCAAGCCACAGCGTTTAAGTAGCGTACTTGCAGACCTAAAAGGAAAGATCCACGAAGATGCATTGGTTTTATCCATTATCGCGGGCGCAACCATTGAGAAGATGAGCGAGGGCTTGGGGCATGTGAAGGTTATCCGCACCATGCCGAATACCCCCGCTCGCATCGGGGAGGGGATCACGGTCTGGGTCGCGTCGGATGCGGTTTCGGATGAGCAAAAGGAACAGGCAAAGAAGATGCTCTCCGCGCTGGGCGAAGAAGTTTTTGTCGAAGACGAATATTATCTCGACATGGCAACGGCCCTCTCCGGGACGGGCCCCGCCTACGTCTACATGTTCATGGAAGCGATGATCGACGCAGGCGTCCATATGGGATTCCCCCGTCGCATCTCCGAAAAGCTGGTCGTACATACCATGCGCGGATCAGTCAATTTCTATGAAAAGAACGACGTGCATGTCGCCGCACTGCGTAATCAGGTCACGTCTTCAGGCGGGACATCTGCCGAGGCTCTCTACTACCTCGAAAAAGCAGGTGTACGCACCGCCATCTCACGCGCCATCTGGGCAGCCTATCAGCGCTCACTAGAGTTAGGACGCGAGAAGAAAGAGCATGTGCCGAAGGATCAGTAGGCCAGTGAGCAATAGTCAGTGAATAGAAACGATAAGAAAAGGAGTATCATGAGCCTTTCAGCATTTCAAAAGAAAGTCAAAGCTGCCGATAAACCCCTCGTGGTGGACTTTTGGGCGCCGTGGTGTGGCCCCTGCAAAAGGACCAAACCAATTCTCGAAAAACTTCGGGATGAATATGCAGGCAAAGTGGACGTGTCTTTTATCAACGCCGATAAATCCAAAGACATCATCCAGCATTACAAAATTATGGGCATACCTACGATGATCGCCTTCCGTGACGGGGAAGTGGCTGTCCGTAAAACAGGCGCACAAACAGAAAAGGCGTACCGTGCCATCTTTGATGCCCTGTTCGAGGGCGGTGAGATCAAGGTTCCGCTGGAACCTTTCGAGCGCTTCATGCGCCTGGGTGCCGGGGCAGTGTTGATCCTTTTAGGATTTAATCAGAGCATCTGGTGGCTGATGGGAATTGGTGCTGTGCTCGCTTTTCTGGGAATTTATGATCGCTGTCCAATTTGGACAGCGATTACGGGGTTCTTTAAGAAGAAGAAGCATAAAAGAAAAACGCCGAAGTTTTGAATACTTCGGCGTTTTTTGTTGGATTGAAATGTTTCTCTAGGCAATCACTATTTTGCATCCTAAGGCATCAACAACTTTGTTGATCGTATCAAATCCAGGATTGCCATCTTCCGAAAGAGATTTGTACAAACTGGCACGCGTAACGCCTGCTTTTTTTGCAACTTTCGTCATTCCTTTGGCTCTGGATGCAATATTCAGCGCGTGAATAAAATCTGATGTATCACCAGTATTTGCTACTTCTTGCAAAAAACCACGAATATCCTCATCGCTTTTGAGATGCTTGGAAATATCGAAGGAGGATGTTTTAGTTTTCATTTTTATTTACTCCAAATCATTCAGAAGGTGCTTTGCTTTTTGAATATCGCTCTGCTGGCTTGATTTGTCACCACCAACCAACAAAAGAACTATGCTACTGCCGCGAACCGTGTAATAGATGCGTAGCGCGCTCCCGAAGAAAAAACGTAACTCGAAAAGATTGGTCTGGATTTGTTTGAAATCTCCAAAATTTCCATTTTCTACGCGAGCAAGCCGAGCCAAAACCTTTCTTTTGGTGGCTGCATCTTTTATTTTTTCGAACCATTTATCAAAGCCTGCTGTGCTGTGAAGTTCGTATTTCATAGAAGGATTGTATCTTTTAGGATACAGTTTGTCAAGGAGGGAATAGCGCAATAGCAAAAGAGAGCTGCGCCACGCACTCCTTTCAACAGGATTTACCAGCCGCGTAGCAAAGTTGGGAAATCAGGGATTCGGTAATCGGGAATTGGGTAAAATCATCCCCAAACCAAGTATAATCTTCTCCGCAGAAAAACCTAACTAACCGAACACTGATTGCTGATAGCTAAAATGTCTTTACTCATCGCCTCCAACCTCACCAAATCCTACGGGCACGTTGATATTTTCAGCGGGTTGAATTTCACTATCGAGCACGGCTCTCGGCTGGCACTTGTCGGGCCGAACGGGGTTGGCAAGACGACTTTGTTGCGCATTCTGATCGGCGAAGACTCCCCCTCCGAAGGGCGAGTGACGAAGGCGAAGAAGTTACGTATTGGCTATTTGCCACAGGCGAAGGATTTTCAATCTGATAGTACGGTTTGGGATGAGTGTTTAGCGGTATTTGCTGACTTAAGGAAGATGGAGAGCGAGATAACGCATCTCGCCGAGCAGATGTCGGACGAAGCCTCAGCAAGTGAAATTCTGGAGCGATACGGACAAATCCAGGCGGAGTTTGAGCATCGCGGTGGATACACCTACGAGACGCGCATCCGGCAGGTTTTATCCGGTTTGGGATTTGTGGCATCCGATTTTGAGATGCCCATCGCCCATCTCTCTGGCGGACAGCGCACGCGGGCTTATCTTGCCAAATTGCTGCTCTCTGAGCCAGATGTGCTTTTGCTTGATGAGCCGACCAACCATCTTGATATTGCCGCCGTCGAATGGCTCGAAGGCTATCTGAGCAAATGGGCGGGCGCAGTGCTGATCGTTTCGCATGACCGTTATTTTCTCGACCATGCCGCCAACGGTATTTTGGAAATGACCGCTGCGGGCGTGGAGACATATAAGGGAAATTACAGTCATTATGTAGCGCAACGCGGCGAGCGTTGGGAACGCCGCCAAAAGGTTTTTAAGGCGGAGAAGGAAAAGCTGCTCAAGGAAGCCGAATATATCAAAAAACATATCGAGGGGCAGCGTGTTGCGCAAGCGCGTGGCAAGCTGCGCCGCCTGAGCCGCATTATTCAGGCAATTGAACAGGTCGGCATGGACGCAGTTTTAAACCGAAAGTGGAGCGCTGTCAGCCAGGATATTCATGTGGCAACCAGCGATCTTAGCCCCGACGAAGCCGAGCGGCGTGTGCGCTCTTTGCGCCTGCCCGATCATCGTCCGGCGCAGCTTCATCTCAAACTGCGTGCTGAAAAACGCTCCGGCGTTAAGGTTATCCGCAGTAAAGATCTGCAAGTTGGCTACGATAAACTCCTTTTCAGCGCACCGGATATCGAACTGGAACGCCAAGATTGCGCCGCGCTCATCGGCCCCAATGGCGCAGGCAAAACCACTTTTATCAAAACCATTTTGGGGCAAACCCCACCCTTTGCAGGGGAAGTAAATCTTGGGGCATCGCTGGAGATCGGCTATTTTTCGCAAGCCCACGAGGGCATGGACGAAAAGAACACGCTCATGCAAGAGATTGAATCTGTTTCGCCCATGCTGCCCGCCAGCATCCGCGAATATCTCAGTAAATTTCTTTTCTCTGGCGACGATGTCTTCAAGCAGGTTTCCACCCTTTCTGGCGGCGAACGCGGTCGCCTGGCTCTCGCGAAACTCGCCTTGCAAGATACGAACCTGCTCCTGCTCGATGAGCCTACCAACCATCTCGACATCCCCGCGCAGGAGATCATGCAGCAAGTGCTGGATGCCTATAAGGGAACGATCCTTCTCGTTACCCACGACCGTTATCTGATCGATGCTCTCGCCACGCAAATTTGGGAAATCGGGATGAACGAATCGCGTTTGTCCGTTTTCAAGGGGACCTATTCTCAAATGCGCGAGGAGCGGGAGAAAGAAACGACACGCGCCGCACTCGAACTTGCTACCGCTAACGGAACATCGACTTCAAAAAGAATATCCCGCAGTGACCCCGCTGCCAAAGAAAAGCGTCGCCATCTCGCACGCTTGCAGGAAGTGGAGAATAAAGTGGCCGCCCTCGAAGCCCGTTTAGGCGAGCTTGGTGCCCAGCTTGAGAATCCCCCCGAAGACGCAGATGCCTTGCGACAACTCGGCGAAGAATATACGCAAGTCCAAGATGAGATGGATGCAATGTTGGTTGAGTGGGAAGCGTTGGCGGAGTAAAAAACAATTCAGTCTCTGAGCGGAGATGTAGCAGAGCGAAATCGTAGACGAAGAGCGGCATTATTGCACACCTCGTCCTTCGTCTACAGGCTCAAAGTACATTCGCCTTCCGCTCAGGAACTGACATCGTGTTTTTTCATCTATAATTCGTGATCATGAAAATCCCCCCTGAATCCCTCTCCTTTGAATACTTCCGCGCATCTGGCCCCGGCGGGCAGAATGTGAATAAAGTCAGCACGGCTGTTCGGCTTCGTTTTGATGTAGATGCTGCTCGTCTTCCCGCTGACGTGCGGATGCGCCTATCACGTTTGGCGGGCAGGAAGATGACCGAGGAGGGTGTTCTGATTATCGAAGCCTCACGCTTCCGCACGCGGGAATGGAATCAAGCCGATGCGCAGGCGCGTCTCGAGCAGATGGTGGCACAGGCATCTATCCCGCCCAAGAAACGCCGTCCGACCAAGCCGACACGGGCATCCATTAGAAGGCGGATGGATGCGAAGAAGCGCAAAGGAAATATAAAAAGGTTGCGGGGAAAAGTGAAATCAGACGATTAGGTGCTGAAGAAGGACGACAAATGCCTCCTTCTTTTATTTACGATCTACTCCCGATCCAGATCAATATCATGATGCGAAATCTCATCATCAATCGGCTCAAGGTGCGTAAAGGCGACTGAGTTCTGCACCCCTGCGCGGATCTCCTCCTCGATATCTTCTGCAATATGATGAGCATCGTGCACCGTCCACTTGCCGGGAACGAGCACATGCACCGAGATGAAGTGGCGTGCGCCAGCCTGCCGCGTGCGCAGGGCATGAAAATCGATCCCTTTTTCGTTGCGGTATTTTTCCAGCACATCTTCCACAGCTTGCATTTCCTCTTCTGAGAGTGATGCATCCATTAAACCTGCAATTGAGCGACGGATGAGTTGCACGCCGGTATAGACAATATTGGCGGCAACTGCGAGAGCGATCAGCGGATCAAGGATAGTCCAGCCTGTCAGCACGACAGCACCCACACCAAAGATCACCCCGACGGATGTCCAAACATCTGTCATTAGATGATGGGCGTCCGCTTCGAGGGTGATCGAGCCGTGTTCTTTGCCCGCCTTGAGTAAAATTCGCGCAACGGAAAAATTAACCAACGAGGCGATGGCTGAGATCACTAAACCGACCCCAAGTTGCTCGATCTCGCGGGGATTGAAGAGCCGTTCGATGGCAGTGACTGCGATCCCCGCTGCTGCGACGAGGATTAACACGCCTTCTACATTGCTCGAAAAATACTCCGCCTTTCCATGCCCATAGGTATGACTTTCATCCGGCGGGCGGGCAGCAATGGTCAGCATACTCAATGCCATAACTGCTGCCAGCAAGTTGACGACAGATTCGATTGCATCGGAAAGCAGGCCGACCGATCCGGTAAGCAAATATGCGCCGGCTTTCAGCGTAATGGTTATAAGAGCAGCGGCGATGGAGAGCCAAGCATAACGAGTGAGAGATTTTCGGTTCATGGTATTTTTAAGTGGCTTTCAAAAAAGTAAAAATAGCTGCGTTCAAAATCAGCCGTATAAGTGCTGTTGAAGGTATGCTTTCCTCCTTCAAAAAAAGTGCAGTTGATCTCTTTGCCGAGCGCAGTCAATTGATCGCAAGTTTCGTGGCTCCACGAAACGGGCACAACCTCATCGGCTGTACCATGATAGAGTTTGATCGGTGAGGTGATCAGGCTGTAGGAAGCGTGCGATGAGATCGCAGAAACAAGATATAGGGGCGTGTCTAACTCTATTTGACTATTAATTAAAGCAGCGTTCTTGAGCAGATCGCCACTCATCGGGGCATAGAGCATGGTTGCATCGATCTTGTTGCTTATGGTGATAACCCGCAAGGCGACTTCCCCGCCCAAGCTATGTGCCCATAAACCAATTTTACTCGCATTCGGCTTCAAAAGGGGACTGACTTGTCCGCCCTGCGATTGGATCAACGCGACCAGGTTCAGGATGTCGGTCGCCAAGCCATTACGATAACGATCGTCGCCCGAACCTGATTCCCCAAAATTACGCATATTTGGGTGAAAAACGATATACCCCTCCCGCGCGATCCGATCAGCAAATACCGTTGAATAGGGCATCAGTTGGTAACCACGCGTATTGTAATTCCCGTGAATGGCGATGATGACGGGAAAGGGTCCCTCCCCTTTAGGAATATTGACAAAGCCATAGATCGGAATGCCATCACTGGGATAGCGGAACTTGTGGCGGATGAAAGAGCCCTCGTCGCTGATCTCACCCAGCATCTCGATGAACCCGCCACCGTAAGTGCGGGCGCGCATTGCGGAGATCGCATATTTCTCCAGCGGATTAGGTGTGCTGGTTGGCGGGGGGACAGTCGCGGTCAAAGTTGGGTAAACACGCGCTGTCCGCGTTGCAGCTTCGGGCTGGAAGGGTGTTGGGGTTGCGGACGCTGATGTTGCGGTGTTTGCAGGAATCGCTATTTCGCTTTGAGAAGGCACGCAGGCGGTGATGAGAAGGAGTAGGAAAAGTGACAGACGTTTGTAGCGCATAAATTCATTATAATGTCAGATGTTCTTGAGATGAATAAACGTATAAACTGACGGTATGCAGACAAAATCTAAGATTTTGTATTTGCCCCCTCTGTCCTACGGACATCTCCCCCAAATTCCAAGTGCGTGGAATTTAGGGGAGAAAGATGTAAGAAAATCTTGTGAAAATCTATCCCCCTAAATGCGAAGCATTTGGGGGGATGTCCCAGCGAAGCGAGGGGCAGGGGGGCTGAACGTTAAACTTACGAATAAGCGTCATCTTGCCGAGTATAATATCCTCATGCCCATAAAAATTCTCTCCCCCGAACTTGCCTCCCAGATCGCCGCGGGTGAAGTGGTCGAAAGACCCGCCTCGGTAGTTAAGGAGTTGGTCGAAAATTCCCTCGATGCCGGCGCAACAAGCATCACCATTACCATCGAGGAAGCGGGTCGGCGTCTGATCGAGATCGCCGACGATGGTCACGGCATTCCCACCGCTGAAGTGCCGCTCGCAGTGGAACGCCATGCCACGAGCAAGCTGCATTCTGCTGATGATCTTTTTCGCATCGGCACACTCGGTTTTCGCGGTGAAGCGCTCGCATCGATTGGCTCGGTGGCACGGCTCACGCTCACGTCGCGCACGGAAAATGCCGACGCCGCAGTGCAGATGCTCGTAGAGGGCGGTATATCCGCGCCCCCTCAGCAAGTTGGGGCGCCGCGCGGGACCGTCGTGCGCGTCGAGAATCTTTTTTATAACGTTCCGGCACGGCTCAAATTCCTAAAAAAGGATGTCACCGAACGTCGCCGCATCGACGCACTGCTCACGCGCTACGCCCTCGCCTATCCCGATGTGCGTTTCAAACTCATCCAAAATGGACAGGCAAAATTGCAAACCAGCGGCAACGGTGATCGGCGCGCCATTCTCGCCACGCTATACGGGGTGGATGTGGCGAAGCAATTGCTCGAGGTGAGCGCGCTTGAAGAAGGCGTTCGTTTAAGCGGATTTATCAGCCCCACTTCGCTAACCCGCTCCAATCGCAGCGAGATTACCTTCTTTATCAATGGACGTTGGGTACAGGATATTTCGCTCAGCACCGCGCTGATCAGGGCATATCACACCCTGTTGATGGTGGGACGCTACCCGCTCGCCGCCCTCTTCCTGGACCTGGAACCTGCTTCCGTTGATGTAAATGTTCACCCGACAAAAGCAGAAGTCCGTTTCCGTGACCCCAACCAGATATTCAGTTTCGTACAGCGTTCCGTACGAAAGGCAATTCTCGCCTATACCCCCGTTCCGCAAATGGGCATCTCTCCACCCGCCTTGTGGACGGAGAAACCCGCACGCCAGAGCGGGATTGATCTGGCATGGCAATTTGCCGGGGATGCTGATAGTGAACAGTTGCCGGTCAACAGTGGTCCGTCTTCAGTGAATAGCGAGCAGGTGGTGGATGACACCCAACGCTCAACGCCCGATTCCCAATTTCCGTCTATAAAAATGCCCCTGCTGCGCCTTGTCGGGCAAATTGGCTCGGTCTACATCGTTGCTGAAGGACCGGACGGGCTTTATCTGATCGACCAGCACGCCGCACATGAGCGGGTGCTCTTTGAGCGTTTACTCGCGCAGCGCGAAGCGAATTCGCTTTCATCTCAGGCTTTGTTGCAGCCAGAAGTTGTACAACTCCCGCCCGCGCAGGCGACCTTGCTCGAAGAGCAGCTTCCCGTTTTACAAAAATTTGGCTTTGAAGTGGCGCCTTTCGGCCCGAATACCTTCCAGATCCGTGCAATGCCGACGCTCTTCTCCGGCAGCAATCCTGCCGCTGCGCTGCGCGTTCTCGTCGAAGATTTTGAAGGCGATGAAACACCTTTGCAGAATAAACTCGAAGAACGTATCGCCGCGCGCGTTTGTAAGCGGATGGCTGTCAAGGGCGGACAAACGCTCTCCAGCGCCGAGCAAGTCTCTCTCCTGCGCGATCTCGAAAACTGTAATTCGCCACGCACCTGCCCACACGGGCGTCCGACGATGATCCATCTCTCGGTCGATATGCTCGAACGTCAATTTGGGCGGACGGGGGCAAGATAATAAGATGAAAGAAGGTGATCTCGGCTTTTCTTTTCGGGTTGCCAAAAGTGGAGATATTCTTATTCATCGCCAAAATAAATTGGCCGCAACCTTACGTGGTGCCAATGCAATATCTTTCATTACTAAAGTAAGCCGTGCCAGTTTTGGTGAAAAGCAACAGTTGATGGCACGTCTTACTGGAAACTACAAGCGCGGTAATGAAAGACAATCGAAAGAACATCCCAAAAATAGCCGCTGAAACCCCGAGGTGTTTTGTGAAAGATATTGAAACAGATCGTTTGATTCTCTCTGAGTTCTCACTGGATGACGCCCCCTTTATTTTAGAAATGCTTAATGACCCTGCCTGGCTGGAATTCATTGGCGACAGGAGCGTAAAAACACTCGATGATGCACGTGACTATATCGCGAACAAATTACAAAAAGCCTTCAGAGAATTTGGCTTTGGCATGCTTCTGGTGGAACTCAAGGATGGAACCCCCATTGGCACTTGCGGGCTTTTGAAAAGAGAGTATCTGGACGATCTTGATATTGGCTTCGCCTTTTTACCAGCTTTCAGAGGAAAGGGCTATGCTCTTGAAGCAGCCTCTGCAACAATCGAGTGGGGAAAGAAAAATCTTGGCATGAAACGGATCTTGGCTTTTACAGACGCAAATAATGCGGCATCAATTACGCTAATCAAAAAACTTGGTCTGGAATTTGAACGTCTGATGGCAGATTTTCCGGATGACGATGCGGAAATTGAATTATATGGGAAAGATATCTGACCACTGGTCACTCTGGGATTGCTCGGTATTGGGCACGATTCTCTTGTTGCCATCATAGGAAATAATATTCATGAAACAATCTATTGCACATATTGCTTTGGTCGTAAAAGATTATGATGAGGCGATTGCATTTTATACGCAGAAGCTGAATTTCAAGTTAGTCGAAGATACCTACCAGCCCGAACAGGACAAACGCTGGGTCGTTGTCTCTCCACCGAATAGCAATGGTGCAACGTTGTTACTTGCGAGGGCGTCTACCCCGGAACAAGAGAAATCCATCGGCAATCAAACTGGCGGACGAGTTTTTCTCTTTTTAGATACGGATGATTTTTGGCGAGATTACAAGGATATGGTTGCCAAAGGGATCGAGTTTGTCAGAGAACCAAAAGAGGAAGAATACGGCACGGTAGCTGTTTTTAAAGATCTATACGGGAATTTTTGGGATCTCGTTGAACGAAAGAGTGCCGCCTAAAAAGCACATACGCCTACATAATTTACCTTCAGCTCAGTTGCCTTGTTACAGGAATTCATAATGACCGCCCAACAGATCCGCGTTATCACCATCTGCATTATCCGCAAAGGCGACGCCATTTTCGTTTTTGAAGATATTGATGAAGTTACCAACGAAACTTTTTACCGCCCCCTAGGCGGAGGGATTGAATATGGGGAATATAGCCGCACCGCACTACAACGTGAGTTTCGCGAAGAAATTAATGCCGACCTTCTCAATCTTCGTTATATTCAAACGCTTGAAAATATATTCATTTGTGATGGAGAACAGGGTCACGAAATTGTGATCGTCTATGAAGGAGATTTCGTCGATCAATCCTTCTATGATAAAGAAGTGGTCATCCTGACAGAAGATAATGGAGAAAAGCTCAAGGCATTATGGGTGCCGATCGCTGATTTTCGCGCAGGGAAATTTCCACTTTACCCGGATGGATTGTTGGAACTCCTATTGGAATCATAAGTTTTCAGGAGAAAAAATCTCATTTTGTGGTTTCGATACGCCCCTCTAAAAGCATTCGGCGCTACTCAACCACCTTCAAAAACGAAACTGTCTGGTGACTAGAATTTTTATAGAGAAAGAAATTAGATGACAATCATCAAAACCGTAATTCTTGTGTTTATTTCATTAGAGCTGGCACATGTGTCCATGCTTTATTTTGCGCCTGAATCGAAAATAGCAAATGCTGTCGGTGTTTTTACTGCCTGGGAAAAATCAAAAGAATATCCGGAAATCCATGATTTTGTGAAATATCTTGTTAATTGGATTGCCGGAGCGAAATTGATCTTTCTATTACTTCTGGCTATGATCGTGATATACGCCGATGCTGAGATTCAACGTATGAGTCTTATCGCCTTAGCTATCGCAACTCTATCTTTTTTCTGGCGCTTATTCCCTCTGATCAAAAAAATGGATGAAAGAGGAGAAATTAACCCCAAGAATTATTCAACTGTTTTAGGGGTGATGATTTTTATCTTTATTGCGGTCTTTTTGGGTGCTGCGTTTATTTAGTTTTCGGGGAATTGGAAGATTATCCCGTTGGACCTTGAAAGTATTTCATGTGAAAAAACTTATAAGATTTGCTATGCACATGGTTGAATAATGAAAAAGATTTCTTTTCTTAAACTTTCCCAAGCTCTCTTCACCCTCAACGCCCTGATCTGGATTGGATTAGGTATCGGAACATTTCTACGCTTAAGCGAGACTTCACCAGAGCTAAAAGTCATCATGACGATCATAGGCGTGATGATGTTCGGGAATGCCGGAGCGCTGCTCCTTTCGGCTTGGTTGCTACCCAAAAAGCGGATGCTCATCCTCATCTTTGTGCTGCTCATACTCATCGTCAACATCTTGCTGACCTTCACCGACCAAGTTGGGTTTTGGGATTGGCTGACCGTGCTGATCGACTTTGCTTTGCTCGGCGTTCTGCTGGGACGTTGGAAATTCTTTACAGGCAGGGACTAACGGTAAATATTGCTCATCGGGCACTCTGTTCTTATAATGGAAACAAGCCCAAAAGGGGGACGTGTCTAGACATCCCCTTTTCCTTTGCATTCTTGGGCAATTTGTTGTATAACTCACGGGATACGTTTATAATGAATAGGTTTGAGTAATATTTCACAACTGGCATAATCACTCATCTTAAGGAGATTTAAAATGGCAACAAAAGTAGGCATCAATGGTTTTGGACGCATCGGTCGTCAGCTTCTCAAAATCGTATTAGAACGCTACCCGGGTGAACTCGAAGTAGTCGGCATCAACGATCTTTGGGATACAGAAACCAACGCACAGCTCTTTAAATACGATTCCAGCTATGGAAAATTCGACGGTGACGTTGAAGTGGTAGATGGCAATCTCGTTATCAACGGCAAAACCATCAAGGTTACTTCTGAGCGTAATCCTGCTGACCTGCCCTGGGGCGAACTCGGCGTTGAGATCGTTTTTGAAGGCACGGGCGTTTTCCGTGACCCCTCCAAAACCCCCGGTCCCCAGTCTCATATTGAAGCTGGCGCAAAGAAAGTTATTCTGACCGCCCCCGCCAAAGGCGGCGATGTTTTCACCGCTGTCATGGGCGTAAACGATGGCGATTACGAGCCCGCCAAGCACCACATCGTTTCGAACGCATCCTGCACCACCAATTGTTTGGCTCCCTTCACCAAAGTTATCAATGATACCTTTGGCATCAAAAAAGGGCTGATGACCACCATCCATTCCTACACCACCAGCCAAAACGTGCTTGACCTTGCCGATAGCGACATGCGCCGCGCTCGTGCTGCTGCCATCAACATCATCCCCACCTCCACCGGCGCTGCAAAAGCCATCGCGCTCGTTATCCCCGAACTCAAGGGCAAACTCGACGGCTACTCCCTGCGCGTTCCCACCCCCACCGTTTCCATCGTGGATGCAGTTTTTGAAGTAGAAAAAGAAACCACTGCCGAAGAAGTCAACGCTGCTATCAAAGCTGCTTCCGAAGGCGCAATGAAAGGTTTCCTCGGCTTCAGCGAAGAACCCCTCGTCTCCATGGACTTCAAAGGCGACGAACGCTCCTCCATCGTCGACGCAGACCTGACCGCCGTTATGGAAGGCAATATGGTCAAAGTCGTCTCCTGGTACGATAACGAATGGGGCTACGCCACCCGCCTGACAGACTTCGCTGCCAAGATCGCTAAAAGTCTTTAATCAAACTAGATGTCATTGCGAGCCGCCGATGTACTTCGGCGGCGTGGCAATCTCCTGCCAAATACAAGGAGATTGCTTCGGTAAGCTAAACGAAGTTTAGCCCCTCGCAATGACATTTTTGTTATCTGGAGAGACACCATGAACAAAAAAACACTCAAAGACATCGACGTAAAAGGCAAAAAAGTCCTCGTGCGTGTGGATTTCAACGTCCCGATCAAGGATGGCGAAGTAGGCGACGATACCCGCATCCGCGCAGCATTGCCAACACTGAATTATCTGCTCGATGAAGGTGCTGCGCTGATTCTCACCTCCCATTTGGGGCGCCCGAAAGGCGAAGCCAAACCTGAATTTTCGCTGGCTCCCGTTGCCAAATATCTCGGCGGCCTTGTAGATTGCCCCGTTAAATTCGCTGGCGATTGCCTTGGCGACGTGGCGAAAGACGCCGCAGCAGCCCTCAACGTTGGCGAAATCCTCCTGCTCGAGAACACCCGTTACCACGCTGGCGAAAAGAAAAATGACCCCGCTATGGCAAAAGAACTCGCTTCATTTGCAGATGTCTTCGTCAACGACGCTTTCGGCACCGCCCACCGTGCGCATGCCTCGAATGTCGGTGTTACAGAACACATCCCCTCTGCAGCGGGATTTCTGCTTGAAAAAGAACTGAAATATCTTGGTGAAAGCATCGCCAATGCCGAGCACCCCTTCGTTGCTATTTTGGGTGGCGCAAAGGTGAGCGATAAGATCGGCGTCATCAACAACCTGCTTGATAAAACTGATAAAGTTCTCATCGGCGGCGGGATGGCGAATACCTTCTTCAAAGCCCAGGGCTACGAGATGGCAGATTCGCTCGTCGAAGCAGATTCTATTGACACTGCTCGAGAATTACTGAAAAAAGCTGGAGATACGTTGCAACTCCCCGTTGATATGGTTATCGCTGATGATTTCGCCGAGCAAGCCCAAAGCACGGTCGTTCCGGTGGGAAATGTCCCCGCTGGCTGGCGTATTTTGGACGTGGGCCCCGCAACAGTCGCAGCATTTGCCGACATCCTGAAATCCGCAAAAACTGTCGTCTGGAATGGCCCGATGGGCGTTTTCGAGTTCCCCGAATTTGCCAAAGGGACGTTTGGCGTAGCTGAGGCTGTTGCCGCAGCAGATGCGGTTAGCATCATCGGTGGCGGCGATTCTGTCGCTGCGATCAATGATGCTGGCTTGGATGAGAAGGTGAGCCATATTTCAACCGGCGGCGGCGCCTCGCTCGAAATGCTCGAAGGCAAGGTTTTACCCGGACTGGCGGCATTGCAAGACAAGTAACTATATATAACCCTAAAGGTTTGTAAAACCTTTAGGGTCTTCTTTTTACACACTGATAACATCCTGAAAACACAATTTTCGTGAAGTTGGGCTATAATTTTGGCTTATAGTTGATCAACTAGAAAAGGAAGGCAATGATGCCCTTCAACGAAGGTGAGAATGTAGGACCTTATCGAGTTATGGAACAACTCGGGCGGGGCGGCATGGCTACGGTTTATAAAGCCTATCATGCCTCGCTAGACCGCTATGTTGCGCTAAAAGTATTGCACCCCGCCTTTTTAGAAGATGAGGGGTTTCTCGCTCGCTTCCAGCGTGAAGCACGGCTGGTTGCAAAACTGGAGCATCCTAATGTTGTGCCGGTTTATGATTTTGCCGAGCATGATAATCAGCCTTATCTGGTCATGAAGTATGTAGAAGGGGAAACGCTCAAAGCGCATTTAAATCGCGGTCGCCTGGATGTGAATCAAATTTGGGGCGTGGTCGACGCGGTCGGCGCGGGGCTGGCATACGCGCATAAGCAAGGTATCCTGCATCGTGATATCAAACCCTCAAACGTGATCGTCGCCGACGATGGGCAAATGTATCTGGCCGATTTTGGCTTGGCACGCATCGCCGAAATGGGAGAATCTACCCTGTCTGGGGATATGATCATGGGCACGCCCCAATATATCTCGCCAGAGCAGGCAATGGGCGTAAAAGACCTGGATAATGGTACCGATATTTATTCCTTTGCCGTCATGCTCTATGAGATGGTGGTTGGGCAAGTGCCCTTTAGCTCAGATACACCTTTTTCTATTATCCACGACCATATTTACTCCCCGCTGCCTCTGCCAAAAACGATCAATTCCTCGGTTCCTGATGAAGTGGAACGTGTTTTACTGAAAGCCTTGTCGAAAGAGCGCAAAGATCGCTACGAAGATGTTCCTGCACTGGTCAAAGCCTTCAAACAATCATGGGATGAAGCTAATGTAGATATGGCAGAAGTGACAATGACTGCGCCAATTCGCCGCCCTGCAACGACTGCGACAGCCCCAGTTGCCTCCTCCGCGAATGCAGCAACGGTTGCACAAGAAGATAAGGCAACCATTGCAAAAGCAGATGCAGCCACCATCACCCAGGAAGACCCGCCAACAAAGACCAAACTTGCCGAAAAAACTAAAAAGAAAAAACGCGCTATCTGGCCCTTCGCTGCTGCGGGGGTTCTGCTGCTAGTGGCATGTTTCTTCATTATCTCCACACTAGGACAGGATGGGCTCTTCAGTGATCTGGCAGAGACCGATTCGCAATTTGAAGAAGTACCAGGAAATCCGCCATTAACGCGACTTCCGCCCATGCCTCCGGAGAGCGAATCCCCTGAAGTAGTGGAAGCGCGAAATTATCTGGAAGAAAACCCTGATGATCCCTACGCTCATCTTGAGCTTGCCCTCGCCATCCTCGATACATCGTTAGGACAAAATCCGCTTGCGTACCAGCAACTCAAAGAAGCTGCTGATCTTGCTGGCGAGGACGTTCAATTTTTTGAAGATGCCGGCTTCGACCTTATGGAGCGCGGTATCTGGACAGGCAGTGCCGCCATGTTTTTGCGTGCGGTCAGAATTACCGAAGTTTACGGTGAACCCAACGGAGAGCTGTCCTACTTCATGCACGAAACATCCTATAAAGCTGCCAGCCAGCCCGAAATGCCTAATTTCCTTCCCTTCGACGAGATCGCCAAGATAGATGAACCCCTCAGCCTTGTCGTTGAAGCGCGTCATACCTATTACCATGGCAATCCCGATGATGCCATTGCTCTGCTTAATGAAGTCAAACGAATGAAACCTGGCTTCCACGAAGCACGTTTGCTCGAAGCCGAAATGCTTGCGCGCGCCAGGGAGCCAGATAAAGCCCGTCGTATTTTTGAAACCATCCTCGCAGACCTCGACACGCCCGAATGGATCCGTGTTGAAGCTGACGAAGCTCTAAGAAACCTGCCCTAGGAGAAAATCTATGCGTACCCCGATTGTTGCCGGAAACTGGAAAATGAACAAAACCGTCGCCGAAGCTCGCGAACTGGTTTCCGAGATAGTCCCCCTTATGAAAGAAATGACCGACGTCAAAGTTGTCCTTTGTCCGCCAGCCCCTGCCCTTTTGCCTATCGCCGCCTTATTGGAAGGGACACAGATCAGACTCGGTGCCCAAAATATGCACTGGGAAGCCAGCGGAGCATACACCGGTGAACTTGCTCCCGCTATGGTGGCAGAGTTTGGGCGTTTCGTCATCATTGGCCACTCCGAGCGCCGCGCCTACTTCGGCGAGACAGATGAAACCGTGAACAAAAAAGTCCACGCCGCTCAGGCAACTGGACTGACCCCCATTGTTTGTGTCGGAGAAACGCTCGAGGAAAACGAAGCAAGCCAAACATCCGCGGTTGTTTCGCGTCAGATCAAAGAGGGGCTTAAAGATGTAAATGCAGACCTCATCATCGCCTACGAACCGATCTGGGCGATTGGCACCGGTCTTGCTGCTACAGGCGAGATGGCAAACGAGACCATTAAAACCATCCGCGCGGTCTTGGCAGAACTCTTTGGAACGGCAAAAGCAGAAGAGATCCGCATTTTATATGGTGGTTCTGTGAAGGGTAGCAATGCCGCCGAATTCTTTTCACAAAGCGATATTGACGGTGCACTGGTAGGCGGGGCAGCCCTCAAAGCAGATGGTTTTGCAGAGATCGCCGCAGCTGCACAAAACGAAGTTACGAAGAAATAAAACACTAAAACTTGAACTTACTTTCCCTTGATGGCTTGATCTGGCTGTTATTGATGCTTGTACCGCTGCTTTTCTTGCAGCGTGCTTTGCATCGCGAGATCCAAGCCATCTTTTTAATCCTAACGCGGCGTGCCAATCTCACAATGGCGCTCTTTGCTTTACTCTTTTTTCCGGGGGTATTACTGCACGAATTAAGCCATTTTCTGATGGCAAAATTGCTCTTTGTCCCAACAGGCGGATTTTCGCTCATTCCCCAAGGAATGCCCAATGGAACTTTACGCCTCGGCTATGTGGAGGTCTCGAAAACCGATATCCTGCGCGATGCCATCATCGGGATGGCGCCCCTCGTTGCGGGCGGACTTTTCATCTCTTATGCAGCGATTTTCCAGCTTCAACTGCTCCCACTTTGGGATGCTTTGCGAGATGCGAACTTCTTTCTCTTTTGGACGGGTGTTCAAGGTTTACCATCTATGCCCGATTTTTATCTTTGGTTTTATCTCACCTTTGCAGTCAGCAGCACCATGCTCCCCTCAGCATCAGATCGAAATGCCTGGCTGCCACTCGGCGGGGCAATAGCCTTGCTCGTGGCCATCGCGATCCTGGCAGGTGCAGGTCTCTGGCTAATAGAGAACCTCGCTCCGCCGCTTAATATCTTCCTCCGCTCCGTTGCAGCGATCTTTGGTTTGAGCGCAGCCGTGCATGGTTTTTCGATCTTGCCGCTGTTGCTCATTCATAAAGGTCTAACAAGATTAACGGGGATCGATATTGGAACCTAGACTTGATTTCACAAAAAGCCTCCGTATGGAGACTTTTTTACAAATTTATTTATTGCTAGTTGATCCGATTATCTCGATTCCAGCGTTTGATCGCATGCTCAATGAGTTTATAACGAGTTGCTTTGGGTGTAAAATCGCGTTCATGTTCGATCAAGCGCTCCGCAACCGCACGATCATGCCCAACTTTTGTGAGCAATTCTTCGTAGCGTTTTTGACTTTCGACAACGGGAGCAAAAAGATCGTCGATCATAGCCTGACGAAGCATTTTATCTGCAACCTTGATCCCAAAGAAGCTTGCAGCTCCCATCCCGAGTAACCCCAGTATGGAGAGCAAAAGCCACAAAAATGGGCTACCTCCTTCTGTGAGAAAAACAACGATTCCCAGAAAAATACTAAAGAGTATCTGGCTTATATTCCCAAAATTATTTTTCTCTTGACTAATGCGCTGATAAATAAATCCACCCGCAAACCCGCCAACAGATAAAGTGCCAGTCGCCAGCAATGCGACAAAGGTTACGGTCGGGGACTCTGTCACAGCAAAGCGAATCGGGAGGTAGATCAATAACCCAACGAACGCAGTGATAAACCATCCGGCAAAGATCGCAAAAGGCATTCGCAACGCATTCTTAATATTAACCAGCGTTTTATTCTGAGGGGGCAGGCTATCTTCGGGTTCGTAGACATTCACCCCACAATGCGGGCAGCGTGTGAGTGCCATATGAAATACCTCTCCACAACGGGCACACTCTAGTTCGTTATTATTCGAATCTGCCACTAAGCTGTACCAAATTGTCGATCACCCGCATCGCCCAAGCCAGGGACAATATAGCCGATCTCGTTCAGGTGGCTGTCAATTGCAGCAAGATGAATGGGGACATCGGGATGCGCTTTTTGCATCACTTCGATTCCTTCAGGGGAGGCGATCATTGCCACAAATTTGATGCGGCTCACGCCCCAGCGTTTTACCACGTCTACAGTAGCAACTGCTGAACCACCGGTAGCAAGCATCGGGTCTAGAATGAGGCAAACCGAAACGGTCGGCTCAATGGGCAATTTGTTGTAATACTCCACTGGCTGCAAGGTTTCTTCATCCCGATACAATCCGATATGCCAAACTTCGGCTGAGGGCATTAATCCCCAAACACCTTCCACCATTCCCAAACCGGCCCGCAAGATCGGCACCAAGCCAATTTTTTCTTTCAACTCAAAACCATCGGTCTCTTCAAGGGGTGTTTCGACAGAACGTGGTGTAATGAGTAGGTCTGCCGTTGCCTCGTAAGCAAGCAGTGCAGAAATTTCGCGCACCAACTCGCGGAATTTTTTCGGTTGGGTATTTTTATCGCGCAAGCGAGTAAGTTTATGTGCCACAAGGGGATGCTGAGATGGATATATATTTGCCATGTTTTTCTCCAATAAAAGGGATAATATTCATTATAGCGGATATTCAGTTTACAATTATGAAAGATTGCTTTTTCTCTCTTGACCTCTGTGCTGAATACTTGTACAGTTCTTATATTGAGATATTCTTATTAGGATTTACGCATTTTTAGAATCCTTGGATTCAAGTCGTAAGTGCAACAGGTTGATGTCCGAAGAATACCTCATAA
>JABGQU010000030.1 GCA_018648605.1 Anaerolineae bacterium
TAATGACTACCTCTGCAAGATATTAGCCGTTGGTATTTAGATGCAATCGCCCTGGTAGCGTCATAGTCATGAAAAGATTATATCGTAATATTTTCATGACTATTCCAAAAACCTAATCCCAGAAAACACATTTTTCGTTTGATAATATGTCTATTCTTTTGATTCCATTTCTTCAATATAGGTGCTAATATCATCATCTTGCTTTTTTTGATAAGTCTCTACGATAAAAGCATAGATTAGATACCCGATCACGGCATCCATCAGGAGCGCGGGTATCGCAAAAAGTATTCGTCCTATAATCTCGTTTCCACGGTCAAAATCAACTGTCAGGAAAGGGATAGAAATGCTGATGCCAAATTCACGCTCTCCAGCCCAAAAGCCACCCAATTGAAGAGCAAAGGAAAAATCAAAGGAATAGACAACAAAGCAATAGCATGCAAATAAGAGAACCAATAGTTTTCTCTATATCTATTGAAAACAGAATCTAATAATCCAACACTGATGCCCGCATTAAAGAACATCAATCCAAAAGCAATACCAACCCAGCGGGGCGTGGTTGCATATGCCGTCCCAACTTTAATAGATTGTATGATTATCGCACCACCGGCAAGAGAAAATACCAAACCAATCCACATGGCACCTTTAAAGTAAGGAGATTTTTTATCAGACATATTGCTCAAAATTTATCACACAGACAGATCACTCGCTTCAAAAATCAATCATCTTCTTCTTCGCACAGGAAACTGCCAATCAATTTATTCACACGCTCAGCTTCTTCGTGCTGCACCCAATGCGTCGCTTCCTCGATAAAAACAAGACGTCCGTCATCACAAAGATCAATACTCGGTTGAGCCATCTCTCTGCCCAAAAACTTGTCCTTTGCGCCCCAAATCAACAGAGTCGGCACAATAATGCGAGGGCTTGGAAGAGATTTTGGCGGTCTCTGTAACATCGCTCGATACCAGTTAAGCATAGATTTATAGGCTTTCGGCTCAGACCAGGCTTGTCGATATTGGCCCAGATCATTCTCTGTAAAAGTTTCCGGGCGACTACTTTTCGTCAGAGATTCTGCGACCATCTTCCAATCCCGTTGCTTTGCCAGCATCTCGGGCAACCACGGGATTTGAAAGAAGAAGATATACCAACTCTTGAGCAATTGTGCAAAACTACTCAGTAAATTCTTCTTCAGCACATCCCCATGCGGAACGTTTAAAATAATCAATTTCTTCAGCCGCTCCGGGTATTTCGCAGCCACTCGCCAAGCGACGGCTGCACCCCAATCATGCCCGACCAAAAAGACTTGCTTCTCGCCAGCCGCGTCGATTAAACCAATCACATCGGCGGCTAATATATCAATAGAATAGGATGCAAGCCCATCCGGTTTATCGCTGAGATTATAGCCACGCTGATCTGGCGCCCAAACACGATAGCCAGCCTCCACCAAATAGGGAATTTGCTTTCTCCAGCCATAGGAGAATTCAGGGAATCCATGCAAAAGAATAATCAGCGGATCATTATCTGAGCCAGCTTGGGCAACGTGTAGACGAATTCCGTTTGTTTCTACATATTCATAGTTCAGCATAGAAATATCTTCATTGTGATATACCTGATTACCTTTCAGTTTTCCAGACTCTCTGTTCATCTTTGTCAAAGAATTTATCTTGGATTGCTTTCTCAAGATCGATATCACATTCATGGGCCATAGCTGCTAGAAGACAAAAGGTGTCGGAGAGTTCCTCTGCGAGTTTCTTCTTGTCAAAACTATCGTAATTCTTCGACCATAGCTTCTTCAGCTCCGCGGCGATCTCACCCACTTCTTCGGTCAGGAGCATATGGATTTTTAGGGGATCCGTCACAAAACCCCTTTCATTTCTTTTTTGTGCAATTTTCTTGATCAGATCGTTCAAAGACATCGGCTCTCCTATCCCTTTTGAAAACAAACATAAGTAAAAGGTCGTAAATCACCCGATGGCATTTCGTAGATATGCTCTAAACTTTCAATAAGCTTGAAGCCGTCACCGAAAAAGTCCTTCAGACTTTTTACACTATATCTTTGTACGGACAACCCACTACATTTTTCTGCTCCACTCAAGGCAAAGGTAGCCATAACAAGAAAACCACTCGGCATAAGCATTTTTTCTATAGTCGAGCGATATATTTTTTGGTCATTTTCATCTGTTAGAAAATGAAAGACGGCTCTATCGTGCCACAGGGCAACGTTATCGAGTTCCAATACAGCAGAGGGGTTAGTAATGTCATCCACAATCCAATTGACCCGAGCGGATTCTTCTTCACCACCCAAGAGAGTTCTTGCTTTTTGCAAAGCCACATTACTAATATCTACAGCATGGATATTTTGATATCCCAACGCCAACAGATTTGAAATCAGTATAGATGTTCCAGAGCCAATATCTACAATTCGAGATTCTTTTGGAAGCGAACAACCTTCAATAAGCTCAATTGATGGGGAAGATTTGGCTTCATACCAGCCAAGTTCCGTATTCGCTTTTTTGGCGTATATCTCATTCCAATGTTCCTTCTGTGATGTCTCCATAAGTTGTATTACCTTCCTTATTGTGCTGGCAACTTTCTTGTTCCCCAAACACCGTTAGTAAACCAATATACCCCAAAAGTGAACATCAGGATTCCCATAAGCAGAATCAGATTTTGAAGGGTGAAATTGAACGCATCTAAAAACCAGCCCCCAAGACCGGAGCCGATTGCGCCGGCAAGTGTCAGGAGAGCGAATTCGGCACCAAATACACGCCCACGCACTTCGTTAGGCAGCTTTTTGAGCAACAGCGTAGTCGAGAAAACCCAAATGATGGCGATCCCAAAGCCGCGGAAGAATGCGCCGGTCATCACCATTCCCAAACTGCTAATCGGGTACATGAGCATCAAGCCAATTAAAGTGAAACCGTATCCGGCAGTGATGGCGTGACGCAATGCTCGTTCGCGATCACCGGTGATCCAACGGGCAATAATTGGGCTAACCCCTGTACCAACACCGACAATAGCATAGAGCCAGCCCAGGCTTGTACTGCCCCCTTCCCCAACCACAAAAACTTTACTGGAGAGTTCAACTTGAATAACGTCATTGAAACCAGAAACAGCTAACATCAGCGATGCTTTCTGGACGGCAAGGATGAAGATAGATTTATGTTTGGAGAGATAACTAACACCCTGAAAATACTGCTGTGTCACATCCTTGGGCGTAAGCGGCTCATTAACCTTCGTTGTTGTTTGGGTATAGGCGATCTTGGCGATGAAATAAGCAGATAAAAGGTAGGAGAGGGCATCCAGCACTATGGCAGGGGCGATACCCCACGTACCCGCAACTTGACCGCCCAAAAACGCGCCAAAGGCAAGCATTGTCGACCATGTGGTTGCTGTCAACGCATTTGCCGTACCAATCTCATTTTCTACTACCACATCCGGCAAAATAGCATCTTTGGTCGGGAAGAAGATTCCGCTAATACCAAGCTGTAGAGCCGATAACGTATAGAGCAACCAGACTTGGCTTTCATCTTTTACCAATAAAAAGCCCAGGACGATGAAAAAGCGTAAGATATCCGACCAGATCAAAATCCACTTACGATCAAAGCGATCTGCCAACATACCGCCAATAGGACCGGTAACGAATTGCGCAAGGGCACGGATAACAAAAAGTCCGCCAACAGCCAAACCGGAATGGGTCAGGTTTGCCGTGAGGATGGCGGTGGCTATTAAATTGAACCAGTCCCCCATAAGACTGATAATTTGCCCAAACCAAAGATTTCTAAAGTTCTTATTGCTACGAATAAGTTCCCTGTAGCTGACGGGACGTGTTTGTATTGTCAAAAGTTTTTACCTTTTATTAGTTGCCTCCCTCTAGCTCCCCCCGTAAGCGGGGGGAGAACAGGCTTTGTAAAAAAAATACCTTGCTTATATCTTCTCGTTATTTATTCTGCATCTGATAAGCACGGATCGCATCTTTAATTTCCTGAGCATCGCCTTTTGCCAGCCCGTTGATATAGATAGGCTGTGAGCCACCGGTCGTCTCGATGGTCATGTCAGCAAAGAGGACGCCCGAATTAAGTTTAACGGAAGCTATTTTCCCGTAAGAGATAATTTCTTCATCTGAGCCAAGAACGCGGCGTTTGATGAAGTGGATGCCATCTTCGGCGACGATAACTTCGTCCGGGAAAAGTGCGTTTCCGGAGGTCAATCTGTTCGAGGTGTAGCGTTTGTCCATTTTTAGTTCCTTTTTTAGCTAGGATCCTTTTTGGGGATCAGGTTTAACGATATCTATTGGTCTTTTGAATATCGCTTATTAAAGGGAAGCAAGCCAAGATTCTGGCGCGATGCGCCTAATCCCAGATCGTAGATCAGGGATTCATCTCATAGGTATCTTTGAGGGCGAAAACATGCTCTTCCCATATTTTTTTATAACGTGCTTCATCAACAATGGGTTTGCGGATCATGCGCTGGCAGAATTCCATTTGTGTAGCTGTGCTGCTGGGCTTACTGTACAGTTGTAGCGCAAATTTGGAGAAATCGCGCACCATAAAATCGAAAATTTGATCAACCAGAATTTCATCCATGTTGTAGATTTTCGCATTCTCGAGAATGAGCTGGCCATATACAACCAGGGCAAATAATTCTCCCAATGCCATGAGGAAATCAATATCTTTTCGCTGGGCATCGTCTGGGGTTGCCATTGCCAGGAATTCTTTAAAAACAGCAACTTGCTCCGCAAAAAGATTGATATTGGGAAGATCATAATTCTCAAAGGCGATCTTGTAGTCGTGGAAAAGTATCTTACCCAAGCCGCGCGTGGGACCCTGATCGAAGAGAAAATCGTCGTTTCTGGGAGCATCTTGTTTCAACAAATCAGGATACTCGCCAGGCACGAAGAAGTAGTTAGGCATGAATTTGACGATCAGGGCGATGTTCACATGAACCGTACCTTCGAGTTTCGGCAACGCACGAATATCGCGAGCAGCCATCGCAAAGAACATATCCTTTTCAAAGCCTTTTGCTGCGATCACATCCCAAAGCAAGTTGATGACTTCTTCGCCCTGCGTGGTGACCTTCATTTTTACCATTGGGTTGTAGAGTAGATAGCGCCGATCTTCACGTGAGGCAGCGCGCATATAGTCCGCAGCTCGTAGGACAAAAAGTTTCATCGCTACGAGGCGGGCATAGGCATCGGTAAACATTTGCTTGACATGCGGAAAATCGGTGACGTGCATATTATATAAACGACGATTTGCTGCATGGTTAATCGCTTCGTACAGTGCATGAGTACACATGCCGATCGAAGCCCAGCCCAGATTATATTTGCCCACGTTAACCGTATTGAGTGCCGAATCCCAAGCTGCTTGCCCTTTTGCGAGAATCTCATCTTCGGTAATTGGGTAATCCTTTAGCGCATATTCGGCAACATAGTTTTGACTATTTGTTACGTTTTGGATGAGTTCATAATTTTCATGCTGAAAATCGGCAGTGAAGAAAACATATTCATCTGTATCATCCAGTTTTCCGAAGGTGGAAACCATCGGAGCAGCGTTGGCATTGCCAATATAGTATTTCGAGCCATTTGCACGATAAGTGCCGTCACCCTGAGGGCTAAGGCGCATATCTGTTGAATAGATATCTGCGCCATGCTGACGCTCGGAAAGACCAAAGGCAAAGATCGCGCCATCCTGAAGAAGTTGGGCTGCTTTTTCTTTGAGAGCTTCGTTTTCGCCCATCCAGATCGGACCAAGCCCCAAAATGCTCACTTGCCACGTATACCAATAAGCCAGACCGTAAAAACCAAGAATTTCATTGAAACCGCAATTGCGCCAGGTATCCCAACGAGCATCTTGATCTGTGCCATATTTTTCAGGAGTCAACAGGGTTGCAAAGATGTTTTCTTCTTTAATAAATTCGAGAAAATCAGCATACCAGACACGGTCGTGGTCATCTTTTTTGATGTTGGCTTTGCCTTTATTTTCAAAAAAGGCGATCGTTTTGAGCATGATCTGCTGTGACTTTTCATCGGGATAATTACGTACGTATTTTTTGGGATTAAGCAGAAACATGGTGCACTCCTCATGGCGGATAGATGTGGATTATTGCAGCAATTATAGCATTCAGAAAGCTCGGGAAATCGCCCAGTTTGGGTCAGAAGTTGGGATAGGCAGAAAGTTATTATCAATCTGATATGTTTCACAGCCCCCTTCCTCAGGTATAATCATGCCATGCTCAACCTCGCCCCACTCAACAAAGTAGATTATCTCGTTATTGGTCATATATCACGAGATTTAACACCCGAAGGTCATCGACTCGGCGGGACAGCCGCATACGCGGCGTTAACCGCTCGTGCCCTCGGTTTGCGTGTGGGGATCCTGACCAGTTTCGAGCCTCGTGATCTTTCAATAGATCCCCTAACCGAAGATATACAAGTTTTTATTACCCCTACGAAAGAAACAACCACTTTTGAGAATATAGAAACGCCTACGGGGCGGCAACAAATCTTGCATCAACAGGCTGCACCGATTGATTTTGAGCATACTCCCAATATCTGGCGGAGGACGCCCATTATGCACCTTGCGCCTGTTGCGCAGGAGATCGAAGCACAATTACCCAAAGGTTTTGCCGCTACCGTATTGGGGATGACACCCCAGGGTTGGTTGCGTGGTTGGGATGCAGAAGGAAATATCTCGCCGAGCAAATGGTCGGAAATGGAGGCAAGCCTAAATCACACCAGTGCCGCTGTACTTAGCATGGAAGATGTTCAAGGTGATGAGGCGTTAATCGAAGAGATGTCCCTCGCCAGTCGCATTCTCGTCGTTACTGAAGGCAGCGAAGGCGTCAGGCTTTATTGGAATGGTGATTTACGTCGTTTCCGTGCGCCCAAAATGGACGTTATTGACACTACCGGTGCTGGCGATATTTTTGCCGCCGCTTTTTTCATTCGTTTATATAATACCCGCGACCCTTGGGAGGCAGCGCGCTTTGCTACATCTTTAGCAGCGTATTCTGTTCAGCGTTGTGGTTTAGAAAGTATCCCCACCCAGGAAGAAATTCAAAATTGCCAAATGGAGGTTCTTTAGTTCATGGCACGCATTTATACACTTGTTAACCAAAAAGGTGGTGTCGGAAAAACGACTACCGCTATCAATTTAGGGGCTTATCTCGCCCAGCAAGGTCAGCGCGTTTTAATCGTGGATATTGACCCACAAGCCAATGCCACATCTTGTCTTGGCATTGACAAACACGGCGTAGAAAATGGCTCTTACCAGGCATTGCTTGGCGGAATGCCGCCTGCTTCGCTGGTCTTGAAAAACGAACGACTTAATCTCTCGTTGCTGCCTTCTTCGCCCTCGTTGGCTGGTGCAGAAGTGGAGCTTGTCGATGAAAACCGACGGAATACACGCCTGAAAACTGCGCTCGATGCCCTACAAGATCGCTACGATTATATTTTGCTCGACTGCCCGCCCTCGCTGGGATTGCTGACCATCAACGGGCTGATGGCTGCACAGGATGGCGTCATCATCCCCGTGCAATGTGAATACCTTGCGCTGGAGGGATTGGGACAACTGACAGAAACCATCCAAAAAGTACGCGCGGCACTCTACCCGGATTTACGCGTGCGTGGCGTTGTATTGACAATGTTTGACCGCCGAACGAATCTCGCTAACGACGTAGTATCCGAGGTGAATCGGCATTTCCCGCAGCAGGTTTTCAAAGCCGTCATCCCGCGCAGCATCCGCTTGGCAGAAGCGCCCTCTTATGGGCTGCCCATCTCAGCGTATGCGCCCGATTCTGTCGGCGCAAAAGCATATGATGCCTTAGCAAAAGAATTATTGGCTGGCGACAAGAATTAACCGATTTGGAGTAAAGCATGGCACAAAAAAGAAGCGGACTTGGCAAAGGTTTGGATGCGCTGATCACCAACACAGATAGTGAAAGCGCGCCCAAAGAAGAAAGTGGCATCCAGCAGGTGGCTGTAGAAAAGATCATTCCCAATCCTCGACAGCCACGCTTGCACTTCAACGCAAAAGAGTTGGATGAATTATCCGCATCCATTAGCCAACACGGCATTATCCAGCCATTGATCGTCTCTTCAAATGGAGATGGGCAGTACACGCTTATCGCTGGCGAACGTCGTTTGAAGGCATCGCGCCAAGCCAAATTGGAGAGCGTTCCAGTAGTTATCCGTCAGGTTAGCAGCCAACAACAATTAGAATGGGCGCTCATCGAAAACGTGCAGCGCGCTGATCTTAGCCCACTTGAAGAGGCAGAGGCATATCATCAGCTCACCGACGAATTTGGTCTTTCACACGATGCTATCGCCAAGCAAGTTGGTAAAAGTCGTGTGGCGATCACGAATACGCTGCGTTTACGAAAGCTCTCAGAACGCGTCAAAACTGCTTTGATCGAAAAGCTCATCTCTGAAGGCCATGCCCGTGCATTATTGGGGCTGACAACTGCCCAGGCACAAGAAGCAGCTTTGCAAACTGTCGTCGCCTTGAGGCTCAATGTTCGCCAAACTGAACAATTGGTGAATAAACTCAATGGCGAGAAAACACCTGCAAAAGAAAAGCTTGAAAAAACGCCTGAAGCGCTTGATCTTGAAAAACGTCTTCAATCGCGCTTTGAAACCAAAGTATCGCTGCGTTACACGCCAAAAGGCGGCAGTATTACCCTGTATTATGCAAAAGATGAAGATCTAGACGCCCTGCTTGAGAAACTTCTTTAATCTTTTTTAATCCAAGGAAGAAGGTACATAATGGCAGAAAAAGCCCCTAAACTAACGCCTGAAATGCTCGTGCCACGCTTGGGAGAATCTCTACTCAAAGATGAGCATATTACTGAAGCAGATCTTAAAAAGGCATTGCGATTTCAGCAAGAGAAAGTAGCCAAGGGGGAAAACGCGCTGCTTGGACAAACTCTTTTAGAGTTAAATATCATTACAAAAGAAATTCTCGACCAGGCGGTAACAGAGCAAATCATCCAGTTGCGTAGCGCACTTCAAGCTACCAACCGCAACCTGGAACAACGCGTGCAAGAACGCACTGCTGAATTACAAAATGCGCTCGAAAGATTAGCAGAACTCTCAAAGCTAAAATCTAATTTTATCTCCAACATCTCTCATGAACTCAGGACGCCGCTCACACATATGAAGGGATATCTTGAATTGCTCACTTCTGAGTCTTTGGGCGATCTTACTGAAGAGCAAAAACACGCCTTGGAAATCAGCCAGCGTTCATCTTCGCGTTTGGAGAGTTTGATCGAAGACCTGATTATGGTTTCAGTCACATCACGGGGCGATCTCAGTTTACAGCAAGAAGCGCTTGATATTCGACGAATTGCTAATTTAGCTATCAAGACTGTTACGCAAAAAGCCGAGGAGCGCGGTGTTTCTGTCCACGCGGTAGTGGATCGACACCTCCCCCTTGTCCAGGTAGATCAGCAGAAGTTGATCTGGATCTTGGGTCAATTATTGGATAATGGAATCAAGTTTACCCCCGCAGGCGGACGCGTGATTTTGCGCGTGGAACACGAGAGCGACAAATTGGTCTCGGTCTCCATCACCGATACTGGAATTGGTATTCCTTCCGAAAAAATCGAGGAGATTTTTCAACCCTTCCATCAATTGGACGGGGCAGCAACACGTCGTTATGGAGGCACTGGATTAGGATTACTATTGGTGCGCCAAATCATCGAAGCACATGGATCAATGTTAGATGTGCAATCGATGGAAGCTCGGGGTTCGACCTTTAAATTCCCCTTGCTTGTCGTAAATGGGCAAACGAGTAGTGAGTAATATTTTGAGCGACACTCCTGTTTATTCGCATGGCTACATATTTTGGAAGAATGCCGTCCAGGAAAAGGACTGGAAGGATGCGCTTGATTTCTTAATTGCATCGCTACGTGAGTTTTTAGTATTTGATAACTTGGCAATCTCTATTATCGATAAGAGTGGGGAAACTTCTGAAATCGCTTATGCTCGCGCTGTGGGAAGAGAAAAAGAAGCTGAAGCAGACGCAAATTGGGGAGAGGAAATTACAACTCGGGTGCTTGAGAAGAATGAGATTGTCTTGCAAGTGCCCAAAGAACACAAGCTCAATAATCGGCGTGTTGAGAGTGCATATTTATTAGGGTTGCCTCTTCAGGCATCTGGAAAATTGATTGGCGCGATGAATTTGATCCGCTTTGGGGGACCAGAATACAAACAAACACATATTGACTTGGCTGCATTAGCGGCTGTGGTTATTTCATATATTTTTGAGAAACGCGCCTTGCAAGAAAGCATTGCCGAGCTTGAATCCGTACAACGACAAATGCGCTTACAAGATGATTTTGTTTCTACAATGTCTCATGAGCTACGCACACCACTAGGTTTTATCAAAGGCTATAGCACAACATTGCTGCGTGAAGATACGCAATGGGATGAGGTAACCCGGCGTGAGTTTTTGACCATCATTGATGAAGAAACCGATCACCTAACTGAATTGATCGAGAATATTCTCGAATCGGCACGCCTTGAAAGTGAAACGGTTGAAATGAATTTTCAGCCACTGCGTATTGATGTTCTCATTCGAGATGTAATTACGCGTTTCAAGTCTCGTTATGATCATCTTGATATTTATTTTGATGTGATCGACTGCGAGATCATTCAGGGCGACAGCACACGTCTCACGCAAGTTTTTGAGAATTTATTTAGTAACGCTGTGAAATATGCCCCTCAATCTTCTATTTCAATTTCAGTGAATACTTTTTCCGAAACCTATGTTCAAATGATTTTTGAAGATCAAGGTACAGGTATTCCCAAAGAGCATCTCCCCTTTATTTTTGATCGCTTTTATCGTGTCCCCGAACAACCAGGGAAAGCTGGTACAGGCTTAGGCCTTTTTATCTGTAACCAGATTATTGAAGCACATCATGGTAAGATTTGGGCAGAATCAGAAGAACAAAAAGGTACCCGTTTTATTATCCAGCTACCAACGCAATAAAGAAATTATTTTGGAAGGAGTTTTTTCATGTCAAAGCGAATTCTTGTTGTTGATGACGAAATACGCTACCAACGGCTTTTAGATGCGAACTTACGGACGGATGGATACGATGTCGTCACTGCATCTAATGGCGTTGAAGCTATCGAGATTTTCTCTTCCCAACCGATAGATTTGATTCTGCTTGATGTAATGATGCCCAAATTGAATGGCTTTGAGGCTTGTCAGCGTATTCGCGAATATTCGAATGTGCCCATCGTTATGCTAACAGCCAAAGGGGATGAGCAGGATCGTGTGCGTGGTCTTGATCTGGGCGCTGATGATTATTTAGTTAAACCATTTTCGGCAACAGAACTGCTAGCCCGTGTTCGAGCAGTGTTGCGCCGCGCAGAGGTTTCAACAAATATTACGCAAGCACGCTATTTTACACATGGGGATATCCGCATCGACTTTGCACGCGCAGAGGTTTGGCGAGGGAGTGACCCCATTCAGCTCTCGGCAACGGAGTATCGGCTTTTATTGCAATTTATCCATAATGTAGGCAAGATCGTCAGCGCAGAAGAGTTACTTACTAGCATTTGGGGTCCAGAATATCGCACAGAAAAAGAAGTTTTATGGGTCAGTATTGCGCGTCTCCGCCAAAAAATTGAAAAAGAACCTCATTCCCCAGTTCATATTGTGACTCGTACCGGTTTAGGCTATCTTATGCCACCCACTGAAGAAGACAGCAAAGAAAAGGAAGAAAGCAAGGAACCTGTAGCATTAGAGGAAGAGCAAGAAAAAAAGGATAACTAAGGTGGTATTTAAAACGGTTCTCGTTATTGATAAAGATGTTATTACCCGTAAATTCTTAAAGCATATGCTTGAAGAAAAGGGGCATGCTGTTTCTCAAGCGGAATCGGGCAGAGAGGGACTTGTGCTTGCTTGGCGAGACCAACCGGACGTCATCGTAGCGGATCCAAACTTCCTAGACTTAGATGCAGCTGCTTTTGTTCAAAAAATAAGACAAGACCCACGCACAGCATTCACTCCTATCATCGCACTAAGTAGTAATCTTGACAAAGAATTTTCCGAAGATCTGTTAGCAGAAGGCTACAACCATTATTTGCAAAAATCTGGCAACGCAATCACAGAGCTTCTAAAAATCTTCGAAGAAACTAGCACAGATTTCCAAGAAAAAACTGGAAAAAGAGAAAATGCAGGGAAAGTTTTTACTTTTTTAAGCGCAAAAGGCGGCACTGGCACTTCGTCACTTTGCGCCAACATTGCCATGAATATTGCTATAGCTGAGCCGGAAGCAAAGGTCGTCGTTGTAGATATGGTTTTGCCAATTGGTTCATTGGGCTCTATTGTGGGGTATGAAGGTAGCATTGACCTGACCACAATAACCGACCTGCCGCAAGAAGAGATCACCATAGATTTTCTAGACAAATCTCTTCCGCGTATTGAATTATGGAACTTTCATTTATTGGCTGGGGCGCCAAACCCAGAAGCATCGAACCTGTTACAAGTTCAAAATATCTCTCATATTCTCAAAACTCTGGAAGAAATATTTGACTACATTATCATCGATCTAGGACGTTCGCTATCACGCATTAGCTTACCTATCATTCAAAAATCTGATTTGCTCATCCTCATCCTCGGCACAGATCAAGGCACTGTCACAATTACAAAAAGTGTTACTGAATACTTAAAAACTTTGGGCATTGATCTCAAAAAACTCTATCTTATACTCAACCGTGCGATTGGCTTGGAAGGAATAACCAAGACAGATGCTGAAAAAATACTAGATTTAGATATAAAAATGACGATGCCTTATATGGGTGGAAATTTCACTACCGCCAATAATCAATCGCAACCTATCACGCATAAATTCCCCAATGATACAGGAGCATTTATGTTACGCAGCCTCGCTAAGAATATCATCGAAGAGACTCGTTAACTTACCAATAGATCCTCTCGCCAGCCAGGAGTATATAATGACTTTTGCATATGATGACAAAGGCAAATTCTTTACCGATGTAATCTCTAAAACCCCCATCCCCGCACTTGTGCAAACAACAACACACCTGATCAAGGGGTTTGTGCATGTTCGTAAAGACGAACGTGTCAAAGATGAGCTAGAAAGAGATGGGCACTTCTTAGCCCTTACAGATGCCAGTGTAAGCGATGCCGAGGGGAAAATTCTCTACAAAAAAGAATTCATTGCCATCCACAAAGATCAAATTGTCTGGATCATCCCTGACGAGAAAATTCTCGAAAGAGAGGACTGAAATATGAGCAGGTTAGAAACAGACAGCGCCTCACGGCTTTCATCACCAGATCTGTTAAAGCTAAAATACTATCTCATCAATACGCTTTCTCGGGAAATGGAAAGCGAAAACATTCCTGCAGACCAGCGCAAGGAATTTACAGCACAACGCCTGGATGATATTTATCAACGTGCAAATCTGAAACTCCCTGCCGACATTCGCAATCATGTCTTCAGGGAAGTCGTTGATGAACTCTTCGGATTTGGACCTATCGAAGTTCTGCTCAACGACCCTGATGTCAGCGAAGTGATGGTTAACGGTCCTAAAAACATCTACGTGGAAAGAAAAGGGAAACTAACAAAAGCCTCTGTTATCTTTGAAGATAATGATCATGTTTTACGAATTATCGAAAGAATCATCTCCCCAATAGGCCGTTTTATCAATGCTGATAGTCCAACCGTAGACGCCCGCCTGCCAGATGGCTCCCGTGTCAATGCCGTTGTGCTACCCGTTGCGATTGATGGACCTTCGATCACCATCCGGAAATTTAGTAAAGAAAAACTAACAGTTAATCAACTCATTGACTTCGGATCGTTAACTGAAAGCATGGCAGAGTTTTTGCGCGCTTGCGTTCTTGCTCGATTGAACATCGTCATTTCTGGCGGAACAGGCTCTGGTAAAACCACCTTACTCAACCTCATGTCCAGTTTCATTCCTGCGGATGAGAGAATCGTCACCATTTAAGACGCAGCAGAGCTTCAACTGCAACAAGACCATATTGTACGCCTTGAAACCAAACCCCCAAATGTAGACGGACATGGCGAAGTCAGCATCCGTGATTTGGTGCGCAACTCCCTGCGCATGAGACCAGACAGAATCGTCATCGGTGAAGTCCGTGGTGGTGAAGCCCTCGATATGCTCCAAGCCATGAACACAGGGCACGATGGCTCACTCACCACAGTTCACTCAAACTCCCCCCGAGATGCAATTTCGCGTCTCGAAACATTGATTATGATGGCAGGCATGGATTTACCCATCAAAGTAGTTCGGCAACAGATTGCATCAGCAATCGATTTGATCGTACAACAAACTCGTCTCAAAGACGGATCTCGCAAGGTTATCGCGGTCACTGAAGTTGCAGGGATGGAAGGCGACACAATCGTTCTTAGCGATATTTTTAAATTCGAACAAACTGGTGTTGATCCCGACAAGAAAATCATTGGCAACATAAAACCAACGGGCATTCGACCTATGTTCTATCCACGCCTTGAAGCGGCTGGCTTTAAACTGGGTGCAGATGTCTTTGGTGCAAATATCGCCGAAATGCTCTCAACCAATCGACGTAGTGCTAGAAGATAAGTTTTAACAAATTCTGCTATAATCTTTATCGTTTCTACAAGGAGAAATCAGCAACAAGATTCTCCTTATATTGCGCTAAATTATTGACCGAGGAAATCATGGAAACCAAGACAAGAATTACGATCCGTTCAAAAACACTTGGTGTTCTCATTCACGATGCTCGCCTTGCTGCACGCATGAGTATTAGCGAATGCGCTAAAGCACTTGGTATTGGTGATATTACTTTTCGCTCTTACGAAAAGGGGAAGAAATCCCCCTCCCTACCCGAGCTTGAAGTCCTGGCATTCTTTCTTGATCTGCCCATTACGCATTTCTGGGGGAAGGACACCATTTCAGATAATGCCCCACCTACAGCTCCCCTGGATTTGCCGCGTTTGGTCGGGTTACGTCAACGCATGATCGGTGCTTTATTACGTCAGGAACGGACAAAAACCAGCATCTCCATGAAATCCTTAGCAAAGCAAGGTGGCATTTCTGCCAACAAACTCAAATCCTACGAAATGGGCGAACGCCCCATCCCTGTCCCCGAGTTGGAAATTCTCATCTCAGCTCTGGGAGGGCGCATTGAAAATCTCTTAGATACAAGCGGACCTATCGGGCAGTGGATTGCTCAACAAAAAGCAATCGAAGATTTTCTTGAACTCCCCCCCGAATTACAAGAATTTGTCTGTCAACCGGTCAACCGCCCTTATCTTGAACTGGCGCACACTCTAAGTGATCTTTCAGCAGAAAAATTACGCTCTGTTGCTGAAGGAATACTGGATATTACATTCTAAAGAGTACCGTATGGAAAATTCAGCAATAGAAATATCGAGTACTGGCAAAGAAGCCTTCGAACAAGGCGATTTTGATAAAGCAGTTGATTTGTTCGATGCAGCTGCTGAGGCTTATATACAAGAAGGAAATCTCGTTGATGCTGCCGAAGCGAAAAACAATCTTAGCGTTGCTCTTTTGCAAACGCAGCGCGCTGAAGAATCGCTCAAAGCTGCTCTGGAAACAGACGTTGTTTTTGAAGAAGCCAACGACCCGTTACGCCAAGCAATGGCACTCGGCAACCAAGCTGCGGCTTTAGATGCTTTAGGACGGTTAGATGAAGCTTTGGCACTCTATGAAAGCTCGGCTGCCCTATTCGGGGGAATTAACGAAAAAGATTATCAAGCAACGGTATTGAAATCTATTGCTGGAATCAAGCTACGCAAAGGGAAATTTCAAGACACCGCTTATACGATGCTTGATTCTTTGGGAGCCGCGCCAAAACCGAATATCTTTCAGCGTATTCTCAAATTCTTCCTTCGTCTAATACGGTAATGAACAATACGTTCCAGGTTCGTCTCGCGCGTGCTCAAGACCACCAAGAGATTGCTAATCTCATGTTTTTCGAGCGGTATGTACATCGCCATTTAGACTGGCGTCATCCCGTCGATTGGCTTGGCTCGCCTTTTTACTGGGTGCTCGAAAGAAATTCGCGAATTATGGCTGTTTTGGCTTGCCCACAAGATCATAAAGATATTACCTGGGTAAGGCTTTTCGCCCATGTCGGGCAAATTACGACAAACGAGGCTTGGCAAATTTTGTGGGAGAAAGCCAAAAGCGAACTCTCTAGCCAGGGCAATATCACGATCGCTGCAATTACGCTGAAAACCTGGGTCAAAGACCTTTTAGATGAAGCCGGCTTTGCCAACGACGAACAGATCGTAATGATGGTCTGGAAAGAAAAAAAAGCTCCCGCGTGGACACTCCCTGAAACAATTAGCATTCGTACTATGACAGAAGATGATCTTCCCGCCGTTGCGCTTGTAGACGAAGCCGCATTCACGCCCATTTGGCAAAATTCTTTGTCCATGTTGAAGCAAGCCTATCCTCAGGCAGTGGTCGCGACTATCGCAGAAAAAGCGGGTAGGATCATCGGCTATCAATTCAGCACAGCAAGCCCTTTTGGGGCGCATCTGGCAAGGCTTGCTGTCCACCCGGAAGAACAAAAACAAGGGATCGCATCTGCCCTGATCAGCGACCTCACCAGCAAACTTCTCGCAAAAAAAATAGAACAACTTAGCGTCAACACCCAAAGCGATAACCACCGCTCTCTTGCTTTATATAAGAAGCGCGGCTTTCAGGAAACCGGTGAAGAGTATCCTCTCTATACTTATAAATTTACTGGCTCAGAAGCAACCAAAGATGAGGTCAAATGGGACACCGTGAAGATGCAGTAATCGTCAATACAATTGTGCGACAGGCATTGGTCTCTGCCGAAGAGGTGATGGGAGCGAACGGATTGAACGCAGTTTTACGCCTCAGTGGTTTAGGGCGTTTTGTTAACAATCTTCCACCAGATAATCTTGAGCCAGGCATTCAAGCTTCAGAATATGCCCGCTTAAACCAGGCAATAGAAGAATTTTACGGACGGGGTGGGCGTGGCATGTTGCGCAGAATTGGCAAAGCATCTTTTGAATACGCGATTAACGAACAAGCTGCTTTATTAGGTGTTGCCGGGACGGCCCTTAAACTGCTGCCTCAGAAACAGCGCATTAAATTTATTTTAAATAGCATGGCGAGCGCACTCAAAAAATCAAACGCACAAGTGGAAGCCTGGGTGGACGAAGAGGGTGAAACCCTCGCCTATATAGAATCGTCCTGTGCCATTTGCCATAGCCGCACAAGTGAAAAGCCGATTTGCTATCTTTACCTTGGTTCCCTCGGTGAGGCAGTCAAATGGGCAACCGGCAAAGAATATAGCATCGTCGAAACTCATTGTTTGGCAAAAGGCGACGACTATTGCCGCTTTGAAGTTGGAGAAGCATTAGATAATGACAAATAATCAAACCAAATTCTCTTCAAAACTACTTCAAGATTTTGCCCGCATTATCGCCAACGAGATTGGTGAGAAGAATTTACCCGTTGTCTTGGAAAAATCCAGGCTACCCTCAGAATGGGCAAATAGCGATAACCTTGCCACATTAGGAGAACAAGCCGCTGCAGAAGCCTATGCCGGTCTGCAACAAGCGATCCGCGCCTATTATGGACGTGGCGCACGCGGAATTTTGCAACGCATCGGTGGTAAATTTTGGGAAAGCCTGCTTGAGAACGCCCCCTTCAAAGATAAAGCACAATCGAAGATCATGCGCGGGATGCCCGAAACCATGCGACGCAAAGCCGTGCTGGATATGCTCGTTCGTTTACTCGGCGCAAAAGCAGGCGAAATGAGCGTTCACACGCTTGACTTGAACCTGCTTCTGGTCGACAACATCAGCCCAACAACCTACAACCAGCAGGATAACGAACCCATTTGCCATCTAACACATGGTCTTATCCGTGCGGCAATTTACTGGGCAACCTCTCAAGATGCCCTTATCGAAGAAACTGAGTGCCAGGCAACTGGTGCGACAACCTGTGAATTCAGAATCATATTTGGAGAATAAAATGAGCGAAGAAAAACGTAGCCAAATAAAGTGGCGCTTCAAAAGCAAAGATGGTATTGAACTTTTTGCACATGCCTTCCCTCCTGAAAACCCTCCTAAAGCCGTGATCTGTCTCGTTCATGGGCATGGAGAGCATATTGAACGCTACGAACACCTCGCCGCCTTTCTGAATAACGCTAACTATGCCGTCATCGGTTTCGACCACCGTGGGCATGGGCAATCGGATGGCACACGCGGGCACGCTCCCTCTTACGACATGCTGCTTGATGACATCGAAGTTTTTCTGGCGGAGGTGGCTGAGTATTACCCAAGTTTGCCACGCTTTATTTATGGTCATAGCATGGGCGGCAATCTTGTGCTCAACTATAGCCTGCGCCGCAAGCCCGATGTTAAAGGTGTCATCGCCACAGGTTCCTGGATCAAACTCGCATTTGAACCACCAGCGATACAAGTTTTTCTTGGGAAGACCATGAACAAGATATTCCCTGCCTTTATTCAAGCATCGGGATTGGAAACAAGCGCCCTCTCGCGTGACCCGGAAGTGATACGTGCCTATGAGGAGGACAGCCTCGTCCACGATAAGATTTCTGCCCGACTCTTTGTGGGGATGTATGAGTCTGGTCTTTGGGCATTGGAACATGCAAATGATTTTCCTTTGCCCCTCTTGCTGATGCACGGCAGCGATGACAGGATCACTTCCGCTGAAGCCAGCCGTGAGTTTAGCGAGAAAGCACCAGATAAAGTGGCACTGAAAATATGGGATGGTTTTTATCACGAAATCCACAATGAACCAAAGCAAAAAGAAGTTTTCAAGACTATTCTGGATTGGCTGGAAAATCGGTAAAACGCTTCTCGTTTAGATATAAGTCCGAGCACCTTGAACAGGTGCTCGGGTTTTGTTTTAACACGGTAGCAAGTTCTTTTGCAAGGGCGAAGCGTTTTTTATATCCATATTTTCTTATCTTTCTCTAATTGGACAAAATGCTATGAACATGGCAAAATAGAATCTATTAGTCCAATCTATACAGGAGAATGTATGAGTAAACGTCAAGAAATCCGTGAACGCCGCCGCAAGCAACAGCAGCAGAAAAAAATGATCACTTTTGGTCTTATGATTGTTGGTGCAGGTTTGGTTGCCGCCGCGCTGATCTATGGAAGCCCGCAAGTGAGTGGTGAGTTTCACTCCCGCTATATGGCGGATGGGAATGCGATGGGCAATCCCGATGCCCCCGTTACGATCGTAGAATATTCAGATTATAAGTGTGGGCATTGTGCATCTTTTGCTTTCGACACAGAGCCCCTTCTGGAAGAAAAATATATTAATGCTGATAAGGTATATTTTGTCTCTCGTTCTGTGGGCGATATGCTTAGCAGCGCACAATCTGTTTTGGCAACAGAGGCATCTTATTGCGCTGGTGATCAAAATTTGTATTGGGAAGTCCATGATCTGGTTTTTGCTAACCAGAGTGCCACCTTTAATCAAGGTGCTTTGGAAAACCTGGCAAAGACCGCTGGCGCCGATATGGATGATTTTAAAACCTGCATGGATAGCAATGTATACTCTGAGCGCATTGTGCAAGATAGAGCCGATGCAGAAGCAGAGGGCATTAGTGGAACCCCTTCATTTGTGATTACTTATGTAGTCAACGGCGAAGAAGTAAAACAGCTCTTGCCAGGGAATTACCCCTTTACCTCTTTTGAGCAAACAATCGATCAAGCCTATCGTGATATGGGGCTTGAGTAAAAGTATATTGGCAAAGCAAAAGCGGACATCAAACGATGTCCGCTTTTTTATTTTAGATCTCTCCATCTATGGGAGAAGAACGGATTAGAATAGCGCAAGAATATAAACGATCAGTGGGGTGACAACCAAAGCGGGCAAAAAGCTGCTCACGCGGATTTTCTTGATTTCAAGCAGACTGGAAAGCGCCAAACCGATCAGAATGACCCCGCCAACGGCAGTCATTTCGGTCATCATTGGCTCAGTGACGACGGCGTTAAGTTGGGCTGCGAGCAAGGTAATACTCCCTTGATAGATCAAGACCGCCAATGCAGAGAAAGCGACGCCCACGCCTAGCGTGGAGGCGAATGCAAGCGAAGCAAATGCGTCCAGTACGGATTTGACGGCAAGGAGTTCATAGTCGCCAACAAGACCATCCTGAATGGAGCCAAGAATAGCAAGGGGGCCAATACAGAATAGCAGCGAGGCTGTCAGGAAGCCACGAATGAAACGATTGCTTTCTTCGGCATTCTTGCTGCTCCCAAAGCGGGATTCGAGCCATGCGCCGAGATTTGCCAAACCTTCTTCGATCTGCCACCATTCGCCCAGCACTGCCCCGATGAGCAGTCCACCCAAAACAACGAGAGATTCTTCGGTTTTCAGGAACATGGAGAGACCAATGGAAATGGTGAAGAGCCCCAGCCCGGCGGTAACGGTGTTCTTTAGACGATCTGGCAAGCGAGAGCCGAAGAGCATTCCCAGCGAGCTGCCGATGAGGACGGCGATGACATTGATAATTGTTCCGGTCATAAGTGTTCCCTATTATTTATGATTCTGCAAAGAGAACGACAGTCCGGCGAAACAGTCTTCTACAATATTAGATCGCTTCTCTTCGCTCGCAAAGACATTGCCTATTATTCTTTGGCTTTACGCGTTTCTTTTTTGGAAAATTGATTTTCTGCCAGCTCCAGCACAAAACAAAGCGAGGAGAGACGATTGAGATAGCGCAGTAATTCCTGGTTTTCGAGTTCGCCAGCATCGAGCAATTCGGCAATACGTCTTTCAGCGCGCCGAACAACGGTGCGCGCAAGGGAAAGGGCGCCGCTGCCACGTGTCTCTCCAGGCAGAATGAATTCTTTGGGCATCTGAACCTGTGCGCTGAGGGTATCGGTTTGGGTTTCGAGCCATTCCACACGGGCAGGGTCAATACTGCGGAATTGGGCGGCATTTTCTGGAGTGGCCGCAACTTCTGCCATGAGGCCGTATAGATCGCGTTGGATTTGGATCAGTAGCGGCTGAATGGCGGCATCCTGTATGAGGGAGCGTGCCAAGCCCAAGGTCGCGGTTGTTTCGTCGAGTGCGCCAATGGCTTCCATTCGTGGGTGATATTTCGGCAGACGACCTTCGCCAAGCAGCCCCGTTGTGCCGTCATCGCCTTTGCGGGTGTAGAAATTTGACATGCGGGAGATTATACTCTCTTTGCGCGCTCAGCCAACAAAACTATCAGGTCTGAAGCAAATATCTTGAGTATAATTTTAGTATCGTCCCACGGAGAAAATGATGAGAAAAGAATTCGCTCGAAACTGGCCTGCGCATATCGTGCCTCTTGCCACTTCTTTGATTGCGCTGGCAATGCTCTTCTTAACACCAGCCTGGGCCTATAAAAATTACCAGGAGCCATTTTTAGGTCTTTTGCTTGAGCCGAATAATGTGATCAGCCAGATCAATGGAGAGGGCTGGGTTGCGCGCCAGCAGGGCGTGGTGTGGTCAGACAGGTTGGTCGCGATCAATGGGGAAAATGTGGAAACATCCGTAGACCAACAGGATGCGCTCAAGAAAACCGGCTTTTCACCTGCAATGGTTCAATTTAGCAAACGCAATGGGGAAGAGTTTGTTCTAACTCTGATGCCCAAGAAACTCTCTTTCCGTGATCTGCTAACGCTCTTTATCGTCCCATATCTGGTGGGGTTGATCTTTCTCGTGGCCGGTTTATGGGCGTATCGTATTCGCCCCGATCTGCGCGCCAGCCGCGCTTTTCTAACCTTTGCTGCCGCACTCTCAATCACCACAGTTACGTTTTGGGATATGAACACCACCCATTATGCGACCCTGTTATGGACGTTGAGCCTCTCCGTAGCAGCAGGGGCATTGATCAACCTGGCGCTATTTTTTCCACGAGAGATCCCGATCATTGCGCGTTACCCATTTAGTCAAAGCATCCCTGTCGTGCTGGCTTTTCTGGTTGGTATTCCTGCCGGCATCGAGATTCTTTTTCCCACCAGCCCTTATGCATATATTGACCGTTGGATCGTCAGTTATGCGCTCATGGCATTTTCGATCGTTTTATTTATACTCGCATTGGTTATGCGTATTTTTCGCAGCCATTCGGCCATGGTGCGCCAGCAAAGCCGTATTATCGTCTTTGGCGCTGCACTCGCTTTTCTGCCTACACTATTGCTATTTCTTTTGCCAATTGCTTTTGGCAGCATGATCCCTGAGTTTCGCCCCTCGATCTATTTTTCACCAATGGTGCTCTTGCCGATCTCGGTCACTTATGCCATTATCCGCTATCGATTGCTCGATGTCGATCAAATTCTGAGCCGCGCCCTAAGTTATTTGCTTACGAGCGTTGCCGCCTTTGCAGTCTTTTATGGTCTTATCACATTTATTTCTTTTATAATCCAAAACACTGTCCAGCCCAGCGATCCTTTCGTCATCGCCGCCTATTTACTGCTGCTGATGGTTGGGCTGAACCCTGCCCACAATCTCATTCGACGTGTTATCGACCGCCTCTTTTATCGCTCACCTGCGGATTATCGGCGTGTGCTCATCAATCTCTCGCAGCAACTCATCGTCACACCCAATCTGACCCAAACTCTGAGAATTCTCGAAACCGAACTCCAAAACGCTATCTCACCAGAGCGCTTTATCGTTTATCTCTACAACGATGAGCAGCAGGAATATCTGCCACATGCCTCACAGGAAGATAGCGCAAGCGCACCGCCCTATTCAATCGCCGATGCGTTAGTGGGATTGCTGCGCGACACTCCTGCCCCGCTCTGGCTTCCGCCCAACGGAGATCTGCCCAGCCCGATCAATGACGGCAACTATGCCCACCTGGCAGGCTATACTTTTGCCCCATTGCGCTACGAAGGCAAACTGATCGGTTTTCTTACCCTCGGTCGGCGCCGCTCTGGTGATCTCTACAGCAGCGACGATCTTGAGTTCATCTCAGCCGTAGCAGCCCAATCCACACTCGCCCTCGAAAACGCGCGTCTTTTCACCAACCTGAAACACACCCTCGATCAAACTCTCGAAATGAAAAACCTAATGGACGATATTTTCGCATCCATTGCCACAGGTATTATCACCACAGATGTCGAGAGACAAATCACCCTCTTCAACAAAGCCGCCGAAAATATTCTCGGCATTCCCCTCGATAAAGTACTGGGAAAACCGCTACAAGAAGCCCTGCCCGAGTTTTATCCCCAACTCCAAAAACCGACTCAACAAGCACTCGACAAAGGCGCCCCCACCCTCAGCGCCGAAGTTTCCCATAATGTCCAAACACGTGGTGATATTCATCTGCGTCTCTCCTGTTCCCCGCTGCGCGATGCCTATCTTGCTACCAAAGGCGCTACCATCTACTTTGAAGACCTAACAGAACGCCACCAACTCGAAGCCGAGCAAGAACGTATCCGCCAAACCTTTGGGCGCGTCGTTGCCCCGCGCGTGCGAGACCGCCTGCTGGCTGACCCAAGCAACCTGACCCTCGATGGTACCGAGCAAACTGTCAGCATCCTCTTTGCCGACATCAGCGGATTCACCGCCTATTGTGAGCACAAATCTGCGAAAGAAGTCTTCCAATTACTCAACAGCTATCTTTCCCTCTCCGCTCAAGCCGTCCTTGAGCAGGAAGGGACACTCGATAAATTCATCGGCGACGCCACCATGGCAATGTGGAATAGCCCCGATCCGCAGCCCGATCATGCTCTGCGAGCTGTGCGTGCCGCCCACGCTATCGCCGAGCGCGTCGCTGAGATGCACACCCACCTCCCCGAAGATCAACGTCTCATCTTCCATACCGGCATTGCTACCGGCATCGCCATGATCGGCAATGTTGGCACGCGTGAGCTCTTCAACTACACTGCCATCGGCGACACGGTAAATACTGCCCAAAGGCTCGAAGTTGCCGCTCGTCCCGGGCAAACGCTCATTACCAAGTCTACTTATGACCTTGTTCGGGACTACGTCATTGTCGATGGTCTGGAGCCGGTCAAGGTCAAGGGGCGTGAGCAGCGCATCCCCATTTATGAACTCAAAGGACTGCAATAATGCTTAGAACCTACCATCTCAAAATCCTGCATGAGTCCCTCCACGAAAAACTCAGTTCGCATGCACTCGAATCCATTAGCAATGCCAATATCAAGCAAGATGCCATTCGCGGGCAGTTCGGACACGACGAATATCATTTTGACAACAACGCTTTTAATGAGAGCTACGCCTACATCGAGAAGAACCGCGCCCAGATCCGCCCTGCTCTCGAGGCAGATAATGTAGAAGCCGCTTGGGCAGCTTTTGGACGTCTCACCCATACTGCTCAGGATTTCTATGCCCACAGCAATTACATCCGCTTGTGGATGGTGCAATTTGACGGAAGTGCCGCGCCGCCCGTGCCCGAAGTTGCTCATGCTGAACCGAGCTTTCTCGAGCATCCCGATCTGCGCTCCGGTAAACTCTACTACCCTCTGGAATTATTCTCGTATATCCCCGCGCTGAAAAAATATATCCTACCCCTCTTGCCCCGCGACTCCCACGCCTGGATGAATCTCGACAGCCCCAAACAAGGTCCGCTTTTCGACTACGCTCACGCCGCCGCCGTCAAACGCACCAACGACGAGTGGAAGAAGACTCTCGCTACATTACCAAAAAAACTTCATAAACTTTTTCACGGGCGTTGATGCCCAACGAAGAATATGTATAATAGAAATTAGTTCACAGCGTAGCTCCAACGCCCCAGTTTTTAGACAGAAAAGGAGAGAGAGAATGGCTACCAGAGATGAGAAAGTTGAAAAGATCGTAAAAGCAGGCGTCATTACGGCTGCCGGTTTAGGCGTTCAACCTTTTTTTTGGGATACACCTGCGCTGATTGGCGGGCTTGCCGTAATGGTTGTTGGCATAGCCGCTGTCTATAATTTTCCATTTTCAAAAGAGGCGGCGATTCCTTTTGTCAAAGAAATCGTCAAAGCCGGGCTGATCAGAGCCGCCGCAGTAAAATTAACGGCAACCGTAGTGCTTGCAGGCATGTCAGCAGCAGGCACGATCACCGGTCCTGCCGCACCGTTTGTTTTGGGAGGGGCTGTGACATCTCTGTATGTGGTCACAGGCGTTGTTAACGGCACAATTGCCTATGCAATTGGCATTGCTGCCAAAGAGTATTTCAAAGCCAGCGGAGCGATGTCGAACAGCGATATGAAGAAAATATACCTGAAACACCTAAATCGCTTTGGGGTGGGGCATGTGGTCGACATTCTAAAGGCGATCAATTGGTTTAAATAAAGAGCATTAGTAACTACTCAGGTATGACTTTGCGAGGCAGCTTCATCGCCGAAGCAATCTCACCGAAAACGAGACTGCCGCGTCGCAAAAACGTACTCCTCGCAGAATCATCCAAATAGCCTGAGTAGTTACGAGCATTATTCTAAAAAAGACTTCCGAGAGATTTTCTCGGAAGTCTTTTTGTATGTCTATTTTTTCTTCTTCGCAGCGGGTTTCTTTTTAGCGGGCGCCTTTTTCGCCGAAGCTTTCTTCTTTGGTTTCGGCGGCTCTTTAACTTTCTCAACAAAATTATCCGCCTCCCAGCTAATGGTTAAGCCGATAATGGCATCGCCCAACTTCACGTCTTGCACCACGCCCCCTCGGGTTGTAGCACGCTTCCGCATGGGCGCATCGTCCAGCCGTGCAGATTTGGCAGCCGCTTTGAGCAAATGCAAGGTGATCGTCTGCGTCCCCTTGCCAACGGCAAGTCCCGCCAATCGTTCTCCATCCGGTAATTTCCACAGAATAACACCTTTACCATAGCGTCCCTGCGTGGGAAAATCTTTTTCTGTAATGCGTTTGCCTTTGCCATCGGAGGTAATAAGGAAAATATCGCCTTTTTGCGGCAAGATATCCGCACCCACAACCAGATCACCAACCCCAAGTTTGACGCCATTTACACCGGCCGCAACCAAGCCCATCGAGCGAACATCTTCTTCACTAAAGCGGATGCCCATCCCGCTGGCAGTTGCCAGTAAAATTTCTTTCTTCCCATCCGTTAAGACAACCCAACCAAGCACATCACCATCATTAACACGTACCAATGTAAAGGATTGCGCTGAGGGCCCCGGCAGTTCATCAATGGCACTTTTCTTGACCATGCCGCCCCGTGTTGCTGTAAGCACAAAGGTTTCTTCGGGATATTCGCTCCGTTTGGCGGGCAATGCAAAAACCGCTGCAAGCTTATCGCCTGATCTCAAAGGTGAAAGTGTATGCCATAAAGCGCCATCTGAGAGCTTCTCTGTTTCTGGCAATGTGTGAACAGCCACAGCCGCAGCTTCGCCTTTTTCGGAAACCATATAGAGGGTGTCGCTGGTCGAAACTTTAAGCAGCCAATTTGGCGCTTCCTTGCCACTGGGGCGCGGCGCCTTATCGTCACGTGTGCGCGCAACAACTCCATCACGTGTGATGCCAATCCAGGTAGATTTTTCTGGCAAGAGATCAGCCGAAGTGAGCAAAGCCTGTTTTGGTGATGAGCCATCCAAACCGATGATCTGCGTGCGGCGGCGGTCTCCGTAGGCTTCTTTTACCCTAAGCAATTCCTCGGCAACGACATCGCGCATCTTTTTGGGTGATTTGAGTAGAGTCATTAAGTTTTTGATAAGACTCTGCAACTCTTTATATTCCCGCTCGATCTTCTTGCGTTCAAGGGCAGCCAAGCGACGCAGTTGCATTTCTAAAATAGCTTGCGCCTGAATTTCACTCAGCTTAAATTTCTTCATTAGGCGCGTGCGCGCGGTGGGCACATCCGGTGCACGCCGAATGAGTGCTATCACTTCGTCCAGGTTATTCAATGCGATCACATAACCTTCGAGAATATGAGCGCGCTCTTTTGCCTTGCGCAGGTCATATTCGCTGCGTCGTCGGATCACATCCAAGCGATGCTCAACGTAAACACGCAACGCCTGTTTCAGCGAAAGCATGCGCGGCTCGCCATCTACCAGTGCCAACATAATAATGCTGAACGTAGACTGCATCGGTGTACTTTTGTAGAGTTTTTTGAGCACATTTTCTGGCTCTACATTTTTGGTCAACTCGATCACAATGCGCATCCCCTGGCGGTCAGATTCATCGCGCAGGTCAGTAACGCCCTCGATCTTGCCATCGCGTACCAAATTAGCAATGCGGCTGATCAGGTTGGATTTATTAACCATATAAGGAAGTTCGGTAACGATGAGCCGATTTTTATTGCGACCCATTTCCTCCACATGAACCCGCGCCTGAATAGTGACGCGCCCACGCCCGGACCCGTAAGCTGCTTCCAATGCCCCTTCATCTTCCTGATGAATAATCAGCCCACCTGTGGGAAAGTCTGGTCCCTTAACAAAATTCATTAACTGCCCTACTGAGATATCGTCGAGTTTCTCCCAGTTGGCAAGCATATAACCCAGCGCATCCACTACTTCAGACAGGTTGTGCGGCGGTATGGAAGTCGACATCCCAACCGCGATACCGCTACCGCCATTAACAAGCAAATTGGGGATAGATGCCGGGAGAACGATCGGCTCGGTGAGCGTGTCGTCAAAATTCGACGAGAAATCGACTGTATCTTTGCCGATCTCGTTGAGCATATCCAATGCTGGCGCAGCAAGACGAGCTTCGGTATAACGCATGGCAGCAGGAGGATCGCCATCAATTGAGCCAAAGTTGCCCTGTCCATCGACAAGCATGTAGCGCATACTAAAATCCTGCGCCTGACGCGCCATCGCCTCGTAGACGGATGAATCGCCGTGCGGATGATATTTGCCCAGCACTTCACCAACGATACGCGCAGATTTTTTATGGGGGCTTTCAGCACGCAAACCCATATCGTACATCGCATAGAGGATGCGTCGCTGCACAGGCTTCAGCCCATCACGGGCATCAGGCAGGGCGCGAGAAACGATCACGCTCATGGCGTAATCGAGATAGGATTGCTGCATTTCTTTTTCGATATCGATTTTCTTAACTAATCCAAGTTCCATGAGATTCTCCTGTCTTTTTATAGCGTGCCTATCTTACCACGAAAATATGTTCTATTGCCCGCATAAGGTCAGGGCGATTGCATCTAAATTGAGGTAAAAATAGCTATCTTGCAAACAGGAGA
>JABGQU010000031.1 GCA_018648605.1 Anaerolineae bacterium
ATGTGCTGGATGGGATTGGGACAAAATACCAGATTACTTTTGCTTAGGTACTTAATTGGTGGTGGCAAAATAGAGGGATCAAGAGCCACATTTTCTATAGTAGTGGGATGTGCAGGCTCGATGGGGACTGCGCCAATGCGTTCATTTGCCACTCTGGATCGTTCAGCTGCTTCTTCTATTGCGATTGCAAGTTCACTTTGCAATATATTTGCACGATACAAACTAAACCCTCCTGCTACGATACCGACGACAGCGAGTGCGATGGCGATGATACTGATACGATTTTGTGTCATATAAAACTCCTTATGGTTTTACTGTTTTCAAACGGTAAATATTGCGATTTATATATAGGATATTTCTGACGCTTGAAGCTATTCTAGCTATTGCCATCAAGTATTACTTTGCGCCAGCGCAATGTGTAGCGAAAAACTACCAACAATAAAAAAAAGAAGCTTGGCGTGTTCCAAGCTTCTTTTTTCTTCGGTCTATACTACTGTCATGTTGCTTCAGCGATCTCAACAAGACGATGATATTTTTTGATCAAAATATGAGTAGTGGAAGAAGTAACAATGCCCTCCTTATCCCACTGGCTGATAATTCGGCTAACACTATAAAGTGTTGTTCCGCTCATCTCGGCAATATCTTGACGGGTCAATTTCCAGTCAATTTTAATGCCGTTATCAACGTGCTTGCCTCCCTGGTCTGCGATTCTAAGCAGGGAGCGTGCTATCCGCCGCTCAACCCGCTCAGTGGACAATTCTTTAATACGATCTTGAAAATCTACAATATATTTAGAGAGGAGCCGAATCGAATTTAGCCCTAACTGCGGATGGTTAAGTAAAATCCGCTTGGAAGCCTCCTCTGTCCACATCAGCAGTTTTGTTTTCCCAACGGCTCGCGCGGCTACGGGGTAATCGACTTGGCGTAGCACTGCGATAATGCCAAAGGCTTCACCGACCCCCGGGTAATGATGAATAATTTGCTCTCCTTCATCATTTAATTGCGTTAGCTTCACCCTTCCTCCAATGATGACGTAAAACGCGTTTGCAGGATCGCCCTGAAAAAAAAGCGGCTCATCATTTTCATATGCTTTGATAAAGGCATACGAAAGGATGTCTCGCAGTTCTTCTTCGTTGATCCCTTTAAAGAACTCAACCCCAATTAAAAGCTGGACATGTTGAGAAAATATGGATTGCATATAAACACTCTGGTACCTATATTCGTTTTTTTGATCTTATGAGTGAAAGGAAATCTCGCCCGTTTTTTTACACGAAGGAATTTCGCTAAACTTCTCATTCGCTGCCTGAATAGCATCTGTGGCGCGCACCGTCAAAGTCAAAGGTCGTGTGCGCATCTTCAACAAGCGTAACCTGATAGCCAAGTGCAACCGCGCGTTCTCCGCTTGAGGTAATGCAGACTTCGCTCTGCATTCCGGCAACAATAAGATATTCGATTTCTTGCGCAGATAAAAATGCTTGCAGGTCAGTACCATTAAAGGCATCTGCGCCTGTTTTATCAACGATCTTTTCACCAGCCAGCGGCGCAAAGGGCGCGTGGATTTTCCAGCCGGGAGTGTTTGGTTGGTCAGGATCGTTCGCGCCGCCATTATTGCGCACAAAAACAATCGGGACTTTTGCCTTTCGCGCAGTTTCAATCAGGTAACGAATATTCTTCGCGATCTCATCTGCGTTATACACACAGAATTCTTCGTCGAACATATTGGCTTGGGCATCTACTACTAAAAGGGCTGTTTTCATTTTTTTCTCCAATAGCCTCTTGCATAAATGCTCTAGCCGCTGTCCCCGGCGGCGCTTTTCGGCGTCCTGTGCCGCACTAAAGTGTGCTTCGCGAAGGACGGCGCAGGACGCATGGTACAAATTAGACTTTTGCAAGAAGTCTAATAAAAAAGACACCGAGTATTTTCAAAATACTCGGTGTCTGCATAGCTTATTTGACCCAGGAATTATCACCAATATTCAGAATAGCGGGATTCCCCGCCTCGCCAACGCCCTCAATTTGGGCTTGGTTGCCGATCAACGAATGGGTCAACGCCGAGTTGCGGATGCGCGTCCCCGCCTCGACGATGCTGTCTGCAACCTGGCTGTCGCTGATCTCACAATCCGCGCCGATGGAGACGTTCGGTCCAATTTTGGCGTTGCTGATCTTCGCGGAGGGGTGGATTGCAACCGGGACAATAATTTCAACACCGTCCATCGCTGGGGCGACAGGATCTAACCTTTCGAGCATGATGCCGTTCGTTTCGAGTGTGGCATCAATCGTGCCCGTATCCAGCCAGTAATCGCCCACTTCTTCCACGCGCCCATTCGCCCCTTGCTCGAACATGATATTGATCGCGTCTGCGAGAAAATATTCGTTTTTGAGTATCACGTTCCGTGCAATCTGGTCTTCGATGGCGGCCACCAGATCCATGCCTTCTTTGAAATAATAGCAACCGACCAGGGCGAGATTATTCTCTATCGAATCAGGTTTCTCAACCAAATGCGTGATATTGCCCTCTGCATCTGCCGCAGCCACGCCAAAGCGACGCGGGTCTGGCACAGCCTTCACCCACGCGACCACCTCGCTCTTTTCCTCGTCGAGAAAACTGAAATCGGTTTCAATGAGCGTATCTGAGAAGATCATCATCATCGGGCCATCGAGATATTCTTTGGTCAGGTAGATAGCATGCGATTGCCCCTTCATCTCGGTCTGCACAATATAATGCGCGGTAATTTCGGGATAGTTCTCAGCTATATATGCGGGAATTTGATTTTCGCCCAAAAAGGGACCCACAATGAAAACATACTCCACAGCAAAACTGCTAGGTAGCGTATTGAAAGTATCCATCAAATGATCGAGCGATGCCTTCCCCGCTACACTCACAAGCGGTTTCGGTTTCGACCAGGTGTGCGGGCGCATCCGTGTGCCCCATCCCGCCATGGGGATAACGATCTTTAGAGTTTGAGTCATTCTGTTCCTCTGCTTTTTAGATTTTGCCTATTTTACCGTATAGCTCGGTGTTATCGCGAGGAGGGCTTTAGCCCGAAGCGGAGATCTCCCAATAATTGCGCAGCAACTCGTCCACCCACTTCGGTTGAAGCACGTCTCCACGCGGCAAAAACTCTTTCATCACCGGCTTAATATCGAGCACGGGCGTGCCGTGGATTGCATCCAAGCCTTGTACGTGCAGGATTTTTCCATCCCGTTTCAGGATGCGCACGGTCGTTAATCCGATCCGGTTTGGACGATTCTTGCCGCGTTGGGCGAAGATGCCGACCTTGCCCCAAACTTGCTGACCGCGTGGATAGCGCGCGCCGGTAACGATCTTTTCCCGTTTAACGCGGTCGAAATGGAAGATGATCTCGGCATGCGAAAACTCTTCGATCCCCTGCAAGGATTCGGCATCGAAGTCGTCCGTCAGGACGATCTGCGAGATGACGTCGCCCCAGTTGTCATCTTCGATCTCCGTGCGGGGGCTTTCCACATAGCCGATAGGGGTGAGGGTGATCTGCATTATTTTGTCTTTTTCTTTGCAGCCGCTTTTGCAAGATTTTCAGCGACGCGGAATTTGACGATCTTGGTGACCAGCGCCAGCGGTAGGGGTTGGTCGAGCGGGAATTGCACAGAACCTTTCCCGCCTTTGTATGCCGATAATTCTTCCTTGAAGGTTTCAAGCCCGCTGGGGACGGGGTAAAAGCCGATATGCTTTTTGAAGGCAGCAAAATGGACGAGGTTGCCGTGCAGTTTAAAGGTTGGCATTTGGTAGCTGAATGCTTCGGTCGCTTCGGGGGCGGCTTCTTGAATGGTGGCGCGCATCTGATGAAGCAGGGTTTGCATCTCAGGAGAGAATTGGGCGATATAGGCGTCGATTTCTTTAGATGGGTTATTCATATTTATTTTTCCAGTAAACGATTGATTCGCAGTCGATTGTATCGCTGCACCAAAACGGGATAGCCGTTGAAAAGCATGTTGAAAAACAGAACCCAAAATGCGCTCAACCACCAACCTTGCAGGAGTGAATACGCCATAAAAAAAGTAACGATCACAAAGATCAGCAGATGAGCCAGTTCCGCATTTTGGGTGGCTTGAAACAAATTTTTAAGCTCACTTTTGCCCTTCTCCAGTTTTAGCTCCGGGTTGAAGATGCTGATCCTGCGGATGAAGCGCTGATAGGTTCTCACGCCCAGAACTTGATGGAGTTTTTTCTCTTTGGGGCTGGTTTTATAATAGGCGGCTGGCAGTGAGACGGCTTGTGTACGGTGCAGTGCATAAGCCCAGAACATCAATAACCAGTTTACCCAAAAGGCAAAGGTGATGCTTTGTAGACCAACGTCTTGGGCGAACCAGAGAATGAGCAAAGCCATGATCAGCGTGATGAGTAGGGCGCTCGCCCATCGTGTATATTTTTTCATTTGTTTTTAGCTATTTGAACCTCGAAAACGGGAAAAACTCTACCTTCTATCTTTGTCGGTTCTTCGCCAATTTGAACAGCCCCCATTTTACGATAGAAGCCTGCCGCGTTGGGGTCTGAGATGATCTTTAAACGGGAACAGCCTAAGGCGCGTAGACGCTTTTTCAGGTCGTCGAAGAGAAGCTGCCCAAAGCCGTGACCAATGTACTCGGGGGCAACCCAGCAATCTTCCAGTTCGTATTCGCGTTCTGCTCGCTGGCTGATGGAGTAGAGAAAGACGATTTCATCTCCGTTTTTGCCAACGAAAAAATCCCGTTCATCCAGTTTCTGTGGCGTGATGGTCAGTTCATCCACCCAGAGTGCCATCCATTCGTCGGGATAGCCCCAATGCTGCTTGGATGCGAGGGCTACTTTTGTCATTTCGGCTAGCTCTTTTGGGTGTGCTTTCGTGATGATGATCGACAAGATCTAGAACCTTAACGACAGGCAGCTTATGCCGCCATCCAGTTTTTTGTATTCGGAGACATCTACTTCGATGATGGGATAACCTGCGTTCGCAATGGTTTTACGGGCTTTAGGATAGCCTTGGGGCATGATGACGGTGCCATTTACCCAGATGCAGTTGGCGGCATAGCTTTCGTTGTTGTCGATTTCGAGAATGTTGAATTTCTGAAATTCCGGTTTCGCCAGGAATTCTCCGCAGGCAAGCAAATTATTTTTTTCGAGATAGGCGATGCCCGTTTTCAGGTGGAGCACTTCTTCAAGGGTGACCACAGAGCCGCTCATGCCATATTTTTGAAGGAAGCCGATGATCTGTGCTGCGCCCTGTTGATTGGTGCGCTCGGATAAGCCAATGTAAAAATGCTCGCCGACCATCATGATATCGCCTGCTTCGACTCTACCTGGCTCGTGGACTTCTTCGATGTTAGTATAAAAATTTTGCAAGATCTTTTTCATTGCAGCGGTCTCGCCTCGGCGGGAGTCTGCCCCGGGATTTGTGATAATCGCGCATTCTTTTGTTAGCAAAGCCACATCTTCCACAAAAGTGGAATCAGGGAAGGCTTCATCGGCGGGCAGGACAGTCACTTCGAGCCCACATGCTTTTAAGGCTTCGATATAGCTGGCATGTTGACGAAGAGCTAGCTGATGATCGGGGATGCCTATGCCAGCGGTGCTGATCCCGTTGACCATGCTTTTTCCGGGCGTTCTTACGATAGCTTTTTTGAACATACTTTTCCTTATATGGTAGTGGTAAAACAGTAAGTGATACTGACTTTGCGAGGCAGTTCTATCGCCGAAGCAATCTTGTTTTTTTAGATGATGAGACTGCTTCGTCAGGCTAGAGCCTTCCTCGCAGAATCATCACATCACTTCGATTTACCAATTACCCCTTATATTTGGTATGTCAGATCAATTTTCCTGCTTTTCAATGATGCGCCCACCACGAACCGTTGCCCCAACGACCAAACCCGCACTTATTAGAATTAAATTCTTGATAATATACTGACCTTCTAATGTAGGAGCATAGGGAAAGCGTGTGAATGTTACTGCCGGGAATAATAGTAGGGGCGTCAATGTCCCCAGCATTTGAGTGAAGAGGAGGAATAAAGTGATTCTCAAATATTTACCAAAAATCAAGCCGAGCCCGATTAACGTTTCCCAAGCTGCCAGGATGATGATCGAGACACTGGGGGCGATCAGCCCAAAGGTCAAATTTTCGATCGTCACTGTAGCGATCTGATCTGCGGGACTTAGCCCCGGGAAGAATTTCAGAAAACCAAACCAAAAGAATATAACCCCGAGGCTCACTCTCAGAAATAAAATACCATTTCTTCTCATGAATAACGTGATTTTATCGTCTGCCTGATAGTAGATATTGCGAAGTTTGTCCATTTTTTCTCCTATTGTGATCGGTTGAGATCATAATTCATTCGATTAAGAAATAGCTTGAATAAGTTGAATAAGTACGATTACGCCGGCAATGGCTAAGGGGAGGGATGAGAAGAATCCAGCTCCTAGGCCGCGTGCTTTTTTGACTTCTCGTATATATCCGATAGTGTGAACAAGTGCCTGAAAGACACCCAATACTGCGCTTGTGAAGAGAGCAAGATAATAACCCACGGGCAAGCCCAGAACCAGAAGTGCAAGCGTTCCTAGATTTAATGTTGAGATGAAGCTGGCTCCTAGAAGATAGCGATTTTTGGTTAACTTGATATGTCCTAATTCTAATCCCATGACGTCGCAGGAAATTTCTTCAAAGGTATGCAGGACGACCAGCCAAATGAAGAGAATATAAGACAAGATCAGAATCGTATTTGGTGACATTGTAGTTCCTTATCATTTTGTATGCATAAAAAAATAATGATTTGAAAGTGAGAATGGGATAGTGCAGATCAACCTTCTTTTCTAATTGTACCCAACCAGGCGCCGAGCTTGACGACGTGGAGCATCAGTGAGTAGGAGAAAGTCATTAGTAAGAAGAAAGCTGCCACCACCAATGCGGCGATACTCCCCAGCGGATAAAAGGAAAGTGTTGCGATTGCATAAAGCAGAATGATCGTTCCAGCAATCCGTAAAAGGGGACGATAGAGGAGAAAAAGATTGAGCAGATAGATTTCGAGACCTTCATGGTCGAGGCGTTTACGTAGGGACATTTTCTGCTTTTCTACTTCACACACCGAAACCCTAAATAGCCCATATCCAGTTCTTTTGATCTTGGCCAAACTTTTCCGTCATAGACGATGATATAAGCATTTTTTTGATCTACTTCTGTTGACGTCCACCAATAAATTACTTGAGAATAACTATCCCAGAGGGGAAACTCTTTGTCAGGTCTTTTTTCATAGCTGGCTTCCGCCTTTTGAGCATTCCACACCCCGCGACTATTTTCTCCGTGAAGAGCCATTGAGCGAACAGCTTCGTCCACCGTTGGCAATCGCCAGATATTTTGTGGCTCGGCCGCAAGGGTTTTCCCATCTTGATCTAGCAACTGGCATATTTGAACTGCTTCATGCCAATTGATCCCTTCGCGCGGCCAGCCGGGACCGCTTGGCGCCCACGTGAGTGTTATTTCATTTCCCTCCACTAATTGTGCGTCAGAACTTCTGTCTTTGATACGCTGAGATACCCGATAAGCCGGTACGCTGCCAACAACCAGCCCTACGATTATGGGTAAGCCTATCATCCATTGGAGTGCTGTTTTTCGTGGCGGTGGGCTTCCGTACCAATAAAAAAGCCCTAACAGAACCAAGGGCATAAGAATGAAGATGATAACAGTATTTGAAAATATGTTGAAGAACCAGGCGGCCAATATTGCAACTACAACGTGAATCGCAGCCCCCACGCGAGGCCAATAGATCGAAGTGATCCCTATGCCCATAAAGATAAGCATTGGGCTTAGATATTGTATGATGGTCAAGCTAATATTCATCATGAAGTTTTCGTAATACCAGCCTTCATGAAAAGTCTCGCCAGCGCCCCAGAATGCCCATAGAGAGGTAATGAGAATAGAAAATCCGACTGCGATCCGCCCTATTCTCTTGGACTTATTTTGATCTTTCATGGGGATACTCCTTTACAGTCAAGGCGTTTGCGTAGGGGGCGGGAAAGAAGCGCTACGCTTCTAAAGCGTATGTTATCGCTAAAATCACACCATTAATATCGTTCATCACGTCATTATTCCAAAAGCGGATGACGCGATAACCACGAGACTTTAAATATGCGGTTCTGTCTTCATCATATTCCTGCAAATCAAGATGTTGGCTTCCATCTAACTCTACAATTAATTTCTTTTTGACGCAACAAAAATCCACGATAAAGTTGCCGATGGCATGTTGACGACGAAAGGGAACACCCAGTTGGCTGCGCTCCAAATATGCCCAGAGCTTTTTCTCTGCGGGGGTCGTGTTCTTGCGAAGATTGGCTGCTCTGCGCATGGTTTTGGAGTTGGTGCGGGGTGTTTTGGTCATTGTCTTGTTCTTGTTTTTGCCCCATCGGTCCCCCATTTTGAAGTGCAAAAATGGGGGATGAGAGTCTTTTAAATCAAGATCATGGTTCTTTCTCCCCCAAATTCGTTCTTCAATTTGGGGGAGATGCCCTTCAGGGCAGAGGGGGCTGTTTCGACAACGCCGAGGGTGATGATGGAGATTCTTGGTTTCGTAGCTTTTCCTTTAGAGTGAAAATAATTACTGCTTATTTTTTCTGCGCCTGAATTTTAGCAACTTTAATAGTTGCAAAACCTGTAATCGCCCCACCAGCAATAACTCCAATTAAGCCGATTAGGGCAATAATGATTTCTTTATTGTTTGTTTCTGTTTCTGGAATTGGAGTGGGAGTCATAACTAGAGTTGATGGTGATGTAGGTGTTATGGCAGGGTTTAATTCTGTTTCAGAACCTATGTTAGGCAATGTAGTGACCGATGGATCCTCTGTCCAATTACCACTTACATCTCCACTATTTGAACCCGGTACAGTCCCTCCAGTACCACAGGCAAGTATAAATAATGTAAGAATAAAAAGAATAGGCATTTTTGTGCTTAGATTCAATGTACGCTCCTTTCACAAAAGACAGCCTCCCCCTCAGGCTGCCTTCACTTATCACTCGTCACTTCTTACTTTGCCCTAACGCTCTCTACAACCTTGACCACCTCAGGCAAATCCATCTTCAACTCGCGCAGCTTCTCCACGGTCGGGACACTGTCCCCGTCCCAGCCGCGGCGTTTGTAGACAGCGTCGAGCAGTTGTTCGTATTGGTCCAATTTATAGGCCCGCAACTTGGCCATCTTTTCTTCGGTAGCAAGCCCCTCAGGGGGCACACCGATAATGTCACGTAGCTGCCCATCGTAGCGTTCGGCGCGGGATTCGTATTCTGCGATGGTGACCGGTCCCATCGCGCGGTAGGGCGGATAGTCGAATTTGCGCCCGCTGCGTCCCATCCGGATCGAGAAGACTTTTTGGAAGTTGTAGACCCGTTCGGATTGTTTGAGCAGATCTTCGGGAGTCACTTTGATGCCGGTCACACCTTCATGCACCCAGGTGTAGTTTTCGACATGCTCCTCCACTTTGGCGGGTTCGGCGGTGTCTTTGTTGTTTTCGGGCGTGATGTCGTTCCAGGGCAGTTTGCACATGCCGTGCAGGCTGAACCAGGTGCGCCACATCGGGAAGTAGTGCAGCGCTTCGGCTTTGTCTTCGAAACTGGGCAACAGCCCCTGAACTTGATCCATGAAGATCAGCCAGGCCTCGTCGTGCTGCGGACCTTTGGTGGCGAGACCGAAGCCGCCCTGCTGGGCGAGCGATTCTTTCGTGCCGTACTCGGAGATTTCCATGCCTTTAATCTCCATACCGATGTCGTGCAAAAAGGCGGGGTCAGCGCCATATTCTTTGGCGAAATATTCCTTCATGTAGGCAACGCCCTGCCCGACGATGACGCCAAAACCTTCGCCGCGTCCCATTTGGTGCAGCAATTCAACGGCTGATTCATTATTGCCGAAGCTTAGATCTAGCCCGCCGGTCTCTTCCTTGGTGATGATTCCTTCGGTGTAGCACTCCATCGCAAATGCGACCGCGTTCGCGAAGGAGATCGTATCCACGCCGTAGGTGTCGCAGTAGAAGTTCAGTTCGAGGACAATATTCGGGTCGAAGTTGCCGATATTGGCGCCCAAGCCTGCCGCGTTCTCGTATTCGGGTCCGTCGACAAGCACTTTATGTCCAGCATAGGGACCGGTCGCGAGCGGGAAACCGTCCACGCCGTGTGTGCAGGACATCGTGCAGCCCAGCCAGCAGCCATCCGGCATACCCTGGGTGAAATTCTCTTTCCAAACGCTCGAATCGATTTGGTGCGTGTCGGGGTGCGAGCCATAGCGGAAGTTATGCGTCGGTAGCAGGTCGAAGTGATCCATGATCTCGACGATATTGGCTGTGCCGACCTTCTTCATCTGGTTCTGCTTATCGTCCAGATTCGTCATTTCCCAATTGAAGCGTTTGCCCGCCTTACGGATCAGGTCAATATTGGCAGGATTATTGCTGTCACCGCGCGTACTGCTGTAGCGCACGACGATGCCCTTGATCTTCTTGTCGCGGAAAACACGCCCCGTCCCGCCGCGTCCGGCTTGTTTCAGGCGCACTTCTTTGCGGCGCACATCGTACCAGCTCGAATTGATGATCGCAAAACGGATATGCTCCGCGGCATCACCCGCCGACATAACTGAGATGCCGCGCTGATTCTTCTCGTCGTCCGCGTACATGCGCGTCAGGTGCGCGCCGATCAGGTGCGAGTCAACATCTTCGAGCGGAGCGGTTTCAATCGTGATCTTGCCCGTATCGCCATCAATAAAGATGACCACGTCTTCTTCGGCTTTGCCCTGAATTTCGAGCGCATCGAAACCAGCAAACTTCAAAAAAGGCGCAAAGTAGCCGCCCGCGTTGCTGTCGACCACGTTATGGGTCAGGGGCGAAAGCGTCACGACCGTCGCCTTGCCGGAGCCGGCATAACCCGTCGTCCCGCAAATTGGTCCGTTTGCAATGACCAACTCATTCTCAGGGTCGTCCCATTTCGTTTCGGGCGCAACCGCATCCCAGAGCAGTTTTAAGCCAAAGCCACGCCCTCCAGTGAAGATATCCTTCATCTGCTGGGTGACAGGTTTTTCATTGATCTCGAGCGTTTCAAGGTTGATATAGAGCGTGCGGTTGGCGTACCCGCGTTCCACGGGGCGCATTTCGTAGGTATATTCTTTGAGCAGCTTGTGCGCTGCCTTCATTTCTTCAAGGGGGAGGGGCAGTACCATAAAAACTCCTTTTGGCAGATGTGATAGTCACTGTCGGTTAGATTAGATTGAGACGCCCTTCATTATTGCAGGATTTCAATAGCCTGTCCACTGATTTTCTTCTTTTTATCGGATGAAAAGCCGCAGCGCGCGTGGATTTTGGCTTGCTTCCGTTTCGTAAGAAACGTCTCCTTTTAGTATTTGCTCATTAACTCTTGCCCAATCCCCTTGACAAATTCGCTATTATTTATTACTCTAGTGCTAGAGCAATAAAGGAGATCAAAATGACCAACGCAGAACTTGCCATCTTGAGTCTTATCGCCGAAAAACCTCGTCACGGCTACGAGATCGAACAGACCATCGAAGCACGCGGCATGCGCGAGTGGACCGAAGTCGGTTTCTCGTCGATCTACTATTTACTCAAAAAGTTGGAGAAAAAAGGGCTGGTAGAGAGCGAACTCGTCCCCACGCAGGGACGAGGCAAAGCACGGCGCATTTATCACGTCACCGAAAACGGACGTGCATCACTGCTTGCTTCCACGCAAGAGGCGCTATCCCAACCCCAACCGACTTACCCCGCGATCCTGCTCGGATTGGCGAATCTGCCTGTCTTGTCACGGGAGCAAGCCCAACAGGCGCTCGAATCATATCGTGCGGGGCTGGAAGAACGCTTGGAAGGCGTAGCTGCAAAAGCAGGCTCACAAGGTCCACTGCCCCCTCATGTCGAAATCCTTTTTGATTACAGCCTGCAAATGCTCGTGGCAGAGAAAAAATGGGTTGAGAGCGCTATCCAGAAAATTGGAGAGGATCTCTAAAATGGGCTATTTATTGCTGGAAGGCGGTGCTGAATTTGGCGGCGCCATGCGTGAACCGGATTTAGCAGCCATCGAATTGGCGGGTGGGTTGGATGCATCTGTTTGCATCATCCCGACCGCCGCTGCACCGGATAATAATCATGTTCGCGCAGGGAAGAATGGAATACGCTGGTTTAAGAGTATGGGGGTGCGTAACGTTAGCGCCGTTTCTCTCATCGACCAGCAAAGCGCAAACGACCCCGCCGTTGCCGATGCGCTCCGCACAGCGAAGCTGATCTATATGCTGGGTGGCTTTACGCACTATCTTGCCCAAACGCTATTGGGCAGCAAAGCCTGGCTCGCCGTGCTGGATGCTTACCAAAATGGAGCAGTCGTCGCTGGTTCCAGCGCAGGCGCAATGGTGATGTGTGAGCATTATTACGACCCTAAAAGTGGAAAAGTGATGCCAGGATTAAACTTAGTGCCGAATAGCTGTGTGCTGCCACATCACAATACTTTTGGTAAAAATTGGGCTGAAAAGTTGAAAAGGTTATTGCCCGGCGTAAGCTTAGTTGGCATCGACGAATATACTGGTGTGCTAACTAATGACACTGAGTGGCAAGTATTAGGTGCTGGAGCAGTGACAATATATAGAAATAATACGATCCAGAGATATGAAAACGGACAAAAGTTATTCTTAGCAGAATAAATTAGAACTTACGCAAAACACCTTCTTTCTAGAAGCAATGCTCTGCGTTGCGGTTTGTCTACAGTGTCCCAACGCAGAGCATAGGGACAAGGACTGTAAAAATGCGTAAGCCCTATAAATGAAAAAATGGAGTAAAAAAATGGAAAAAGTAGATTTCAAGAAAACACTAAAGCATCTCTATGTTCCCAAGAAGAAATTCGAGATCGTAGATGTACCTGAAATGCAATTTCTGATGGTCGACGGACATGGTGATCCGAACACCGCGCAGGAATATGCGGATGCGGCCGAAGCTCTTTTCGGTGTTGCCTACAAGATCAAATTTATCAGCAAGAAAACGCTTGAGCGCGACTACACCGTCCCGCCGCTCGAGGGGCTCTGGTGGGCGGCCGACATGGACACCTTTGTCAGCCGCGACAAATCCGCTTGGGACTGGACGATGATGATCATGACTCCCGACTGGATTACGGCAGAGATTTTTGATGAAGCTATTGCGGAAGTGCGCAAGAAGAAAAATCCCGCGTCGTTGGACAAAGTGCGTTTGGAAAAATACCATGAAGGGCTATCCGTGCAAATCATGCACATTGGTTCATACGATGATGAAGCCCCGACCATCGCTGCGTTACACAATGATTTTCTCCCCGCCAATGCCTTGACCGAAAATGGCAAACACCACGAGATCTATCTCAGCGATCCGCGCCGGGTTGCACCCGAAAAGTTGAAGACGGTTTTGAGACAGCCGGTGAAGAAAAACTGATGTCATTGCGAGAAGGACGAAGTCCGCCGAAGCAATCTCCTTCGCAGGTTTCGCAATGACGAGATTTAGGGAAACTTTGGGATTTTTTCCTCGTATAATCTGTATATGATCTATACCTACGAAATTGAAGGCATCTCCCTCCAAACGGGCGACGTCATCTGCACCCGCAATGGCAAACCGGATATCCTCCCCGGCGAGTTCTGGCTCCTCGTTGGACGTCTCGTCCCCGGCGACGTCGATCATGTTGCCATCTTCCTCGGCCCTGATGGGCGTTGCATCGAAGCAGGTTCGAAAGGTGTCAACCCTTTCCATTTGCACGGCGATATTTGGCACGCTGAAGATATGGTTAATGAACGTGGCTTTCTAATCGATACTTTCTACGGCGTCTCCTATCCGCTGGCAGGCTTGCAACTCTCGGAAGAAGATGAAATGCTGATGCGTATGAAAGTCGCCGACTACTGTCTTGCACAGGTTGGCAAATCTTATAACATCAACTTCCTGAACGCCGAAACCGAAAAATCCTTCTATTGCAGTCAGTTGGCGTATAAAGCTTACGAGCAGGTCGGCATCGATCTGAATACCGGCTTAGCGATGGAGCAACTTCCCGGCACGAATGAGATCGTCTATCCTCAGGAAATTTGGGATGGATTTCCGCATAAGGCGGCGAAAAAAGCTGCGGAATTAGAAAAAGAACAAAGCGATTAAAGCAAAAAGGCTGTCATTTTTGACAGCCTTTTCTTTTAGCATAATTATTTACTGCGGGGCTAACAGCACCGCTTCCCCATCCAAGACAACCACATCATTCTGATTTTTACAGACCGTCTCCAACGTGACGATAGGCTTCTTCTCGTGCAATTTAATGATCGTCACTGTCGCAGTGATCGTATCATCGAGATAGACGGGCGCACGAAAATTGATCGTCTGCCCAAGATAAATACTTCCCTCACCGGGGAGTATTGTGCCTAATACCGCAGAGATCAAGCCGGCAGTCAACATGCCATGCGCGATGCGTTTTTTGAATTGGGTCTGGGCAGCATAGTCTTCGTCCAAATGAACGGGGTTACTATCGCCAGAGATGGCTGCAAATTTTCGTACATCTTCATCTGTAAAGGTTTTGGTCATAGAGGCGTTATCGCCGATTTTTATCATGAGAACTCCTGTATATTTGAATTTCTCGTCTATTATGGCAGGCTTTTGCGCAGGTGTCTATTGGAGTTGGTGATTTTGCGAGGAGAGCGTAGCTCGACGAAGCAATCTTCGTATCAATGAGACTACTTCGTCGCGAGAAAGCGCTCCTCGCAGATTCATAGTGGTTTACTGATTAGCCGCCCACTGATACAATCGCCCCGTTAAACTTGAATGAAAAGAGATATAAATTCCATGACCTACAATTTCCGCCTGCTATGGCGCATGACCTACCGCTCCCTCTTCAAAACCTCCGAAACGCCCGGGCGCCTAACGCGTAAACGCATCACCTTTTTGGCACTTTTCTATATCGTTTGGCCCCTCGTTACCATTTTTACGTGGATCTGTTTCGGCCTCGACGACATCTTCTTCCCTGCCTACAAAAAACAACCTGTCGAAAAACCGCTCTTCATCATCAGCAATTTTCGCAGCGGATCCACTTTTTTGCATCGAATGCTCTCCCACGACACAAAAAACTTTACCAGCCTGCGCACCTGGGATATCTACATCACCCCCTCGGTTACACAGCGCAAAATTGTGGATGTGATCATCAAACTCGATCAGCTCATCGGCGGCCCTATTCGGCGTCTGATTCTTGCTATTGATCGCGCCGGTCTCCAAAAAGTGGATATTCACCCGATCTCCTTTCTCGAGCCGGAAGAGGACGAGAATATCCTCCTGCATAATTGGTCGAGCTTTTTAATCTCTTTCCTCTTCCCCTTCTTGGATGAACTGCCCCCGTATCAATACTTTGACCGAGACTTGCCCACTGACGAAAAGGACAAAGTGCTCTCCTTTTATAAATCGATGCTGCAACGCCATCTATATGCGACCGGGAGCCCCCACTTCGTCTCCAAGAATCCCTCGTTTAGTGCAAAGATCGCTACGCTTAAAGAATTCTTCCCCGATGCCCGCATCATCTACCTTGCGCGTAATCCGCTTGAAATGCTCCCCTCGACGGTATCGTGGCTCAACTACGCCTGGAGCATCTTCAGCGAGCCTGCCGAGAAATATATCTACATCGATGAAATTTGTGAGTTTTCACAGTACTGGTATCGCTATCCCTTGAATTATCTGGATGAGAACCCCTCTGCGAATCATCTCATTCTGTCTTACGAAGACCTGATCAATGACCCCATTGGCGTGATTCGCAGCTTCTACGAACAATTTGGCTACACCGATCATCACGATCTCGACGAAGCCTTCATGGAAGGCATCAAAGCTACCGAAGCGCGCCGCAGCGCACATCAATATTCCTTCGAAGAAATGGGCTTCACCCGTGAGCAGATCATCGCCACCTACGCCGATATTTTCGAGCGTTTTGGCTTCGATAAGCGCGAACCGATCTCTGAACCATTTGAACGTATCCCCGAAGCAGCCGATTAAATAACACGAGCGTAATAAAAAAAAGCCCGCACAATAATTTGTGCGGGCTTTACCTTTTAATCTATTCTTATCGTTTTCTTCGTCGGCGTTTTTTGTGCGAACGAGATTTTTTCTCAACTTCTTGTTCAGCCACTTTAGGCGGAGCCAGTTTATATTTCTCTGCCCATTTTTTAGCAAAGGGCACTTTGATAATTTTATTGCGCACCAAAAGCGCGATGACACCAGCAACTGCCATCAGTGCCGCGACGACGCGTGTAAAGCTCACGTCTGTACCGGGGATGCGTGGCTGATCGGGGCGGAAGGCTTCGAGGAGGAAACGTCCGATGCCTGCAAGAATAAGCCACGCAGCGAGGGCTGTACCCGGCTTCGATTTCTCAGGGTAGCGGCGGACGAACCATAAGATCAGCCCGGCGGCGAAGAAGTTCCAGACCATCTCATAAGCAAAGGCGGGATGAAAACGCGTTGTATCAGGGAAGAGACTCATATCGCTATATTGCGCAAGGCGATTGCCGGAGTCAATGGAGATGCCCCACGGGAGGGTAGTGGGCTGCCCGTAAAGCTCCTGGTTGATGAAATTCGCAGGGCGTGCCACAGCTTGCCCGATCAAGGTAGCGGGCGCAAGCGCGTCTAGCAGTAACCAAAGATCGAGTTTATGTTTGCGGGCATACCAGTATAAAACAGCCGCACCGAAGAGTAAGCCACCATAAAAATGAAGCCCACCTTGTGGGATATTAAGAATCTGACCGGGATTTTGCATATAGTACTGATTCCCGCCGAGGGTCGCGTTCGCTACGTACCAAAGTCGCGCCCCCAAAATACCGACAGGCAGCAAGATGACCATCGCATCCCAGAGATGCTCTTCATTCTCCCCATAACGTTTAATCTCGGTGGCTGCGAGCCAAGTGCCTGCAACCGCGCCGAGCATCACGAGCACACCGTACCAACGGAGGGCAAATTCAAAATCGCCAATATTGAAAGAAAAAATTACAGGATCAATCATAAATACCTCTTTAGATAGAATGCGGCGATTATATCACCCCCCGAACGAGATTTTTATATAACCTAACAAATTTATAAGTTGCCTTTTAGCCACATGCTCGTATACTAAGAATGTCTTATCTTATAGGTCATCATTTTGGAGACAACTATGCATAAAAAAAGTAAAAATAAAGGACAGGGTCTTGTTGAATATGCCATAGTACTTGCGCTGATCTCTATGGTTGTTATAGGTGGGGTAATCGTGACAGGAGAAAATACAGCCTCTGTTTATGGAGAGATCGCCACTTCTCTCCCCGGCGCTGAAGTAGACGGCACTCCCCAGCCAACCGAAATCCCTTCAGAGATCAAAGTGCAAGTGCTCTCCTCTACAGGAGAAAAATTACAGAGTGTGAAGGTCTTAGCCTTTAATGCAGCGGAAGAGCAGATAGGGAGCAACGCAACGGACTCAAGTGGGCTTGCTACCTTTTCCGATCTGGGTGCCGGGCGTTATGTTTTTCGCGCCGATTATGCTGGACAAGGGTACTGGTCTGAAACAGTAGCCGCGCCCTCAGAAACACAGGTGACCATCAAGATCAGTGCGATCCAGGTGCAGGTCTATGTCACCGATGCGCAAGGAAAAGCACTTGACGAAATTTCCGTTTACGCCTTCACTGGTAATGAAAATTACACTGGCGAAAAAGAAAAAACAGATAAAAACGGCATGGTAACCTTCACGCTGGCAGACGGTGACTACAAATTCCGTGCCGATTATCAGGCGCAGGCAGCCTGGTCTGAAAAGATCAATACCAGACAGACCGGTTCCGTATATATTCGCATTCCAGTTACGTCGTTCACTGTGCGTGTGTCTCGCCGCTCAGGCGAAGCAGTAAACAAAGTATCTGTGTATGCCTTCAACAAAAATGGTGACTATACAGGCATTAAGGTGCGGACGGGCAAAGATGGCACAGCCACAATGGAATTGCCGAACGGCGTCTATCAATTCCGTGCCGACTATGATGGTCGCGACTATTGGTCAGAGACAGTCACCTTGCCAGGTGTGAGTTCAACCACCATCTATGTGGGCAAGACCGATGTAACGGTACACGTCACAGATTCAAATGGCAAAGCTCTTTCTGGCGAAAAAGTTTATGTATATGACGCGAATGGAGAATATCAGAAGAAGGGGAAGAAAACCGATAAAGATGGCAATGTCACTTTTGAGTTAGACGATGGCAATTACAGTTTTCGCGTGAGTGAAAAATCGCAAGATTATTGGTCTGATGAAATTGCTGTGCCAAAGACGACCTCGGCAACGATCCAAATTACGAACGAAGATCTGGTTGTCGTTGTTACGGATAAGAAACACGATGCGCTCAGTGGGGTTGCCGTGTACGTTTATCGGCGTTCAGGACACCGCAAGGGTTACGAATACACGGGCATTCTTAAATATACTGATGCAAATGGACAAGTCAGTTTTGAATTAGGCGATGGTGAATATCGCCTTTTGGCTTACGATCTTTCAAATGACCGTTATGAATGGTCTAAGTCCACGAAAGTGCCCACCGACAAAACAATTACCGTGCGCATCGATAAAGATAATAAAGACGACAAGGACGACAAAGACGATAAGGATGACAAAGATGACTAATAAAAATCATCAAGACGAATTTGACCACTTGCGTTCTGGCGCAACTGAGAAAATGGAAGATGCGCCCACATTGGGCAGCGCGCAGAAACCTGGCAAAGAGATCAAAGTAAGACGCTCTCCCTGGATTTTGCGTAGCCTGATCCTTGTTTTGGCTGTCTTGGTAATTGTGGAGTTATTCGTGTTCAACCAACACCGCAAAGAAGCGCAGCGAATTATCGTACAAAATCCACCCGCAGTGAAAAGCTCCCCCGTACCAGAGATCAGCGCACCTTTACCCATCCCACCCATCGAAGCCGCCAGCGCGGATGATTTTTTGGAGGAGCCGACACCGATCCCATTGCCACCGGAGTTGGAGGGGATCGAGCTCTCGCCGGTTGATGAATGATAAACATCTAGGACTTACGCATTTTTAAGTCCTTGTCCCAATGCTCTGCGTTGGGACACTGTAGAAAGTAGCAACGCAGAGCATTGCTACTAGATAAAAAAGCATTTTGCGTAAGTCCTAATATCAAAAGCGCCCTGATTTTACAGGGCGCTTTGCTTTTATTGTTTCTTCTTCCAATCCATCTTCATATAGACATCCCCTTTTTCCAACTCAACTAACATTTGCGCGAGACGTTTTTGTTTTGTCTCTTCACGTTTGGCGCGTGTGATCCAGCCGACATAGTCATTCTGTTGAAAATCGGGGCGGGCGTAATAGGCATCTGATAACTTATGCTCATCGAGCGCGTCACGGATGAAATCCGGCATCGGATAACGGAGGCGTTTTAAAGAACTCATCTTACTCTTTCCAGAACCCAAGATGCACCTGACGTGCCTCATCTTCCAATAATGGCCCGATTACTTCAACAGGATGTGTGCCGCGTGCGAAAACTTCGCGGCAGGGGAGTGCCAACTCGTAAGGCGTTTTGCCCGTGATTTCATATAAGCCTTCTTCGCTAAGTGCGTAAACCACACACCCGACATCGCCCCAAAAGATCGCGCCCGAGCACATCGGGCAGGGTTCTGTGCTGGTGTAGAGCGTGCAAGCTTGTAATTCTTCTGGTGTGAACTTCTTTGATGCCAGCCGCATCAAATTCGTCTCGGCATGACCGGTAGCATCTCGCTCTGTATTGACCGTATTCTCTGCTTCGAGAAGAATATTTCCCTCCGCATCAGCGAGCAGCGCGCCAAAGGGATGGTTGCCATGCTCGCGCGCGTTTTGTGCGATCTCGATAGCGCGGTGAAGTAATTTTTTATTGGGGTGCATTAGAAAAGCAACTCCAGCACATCTTCGCCTTCGAGCACTTCGCCGGTTGGTTGAAAGCCCAAACTTTTGTAGAATTCAAAAGGGCTGCCTTCGCCAGGGACGCAACTGGTTAGCAACTTGGTCGCGTTCGGGCGCGTTTTGACATGCTCGACGAGAAGAAGAATCGCGTGCCGTCCAAAGCCCATGCCTTGATATTGATCATCCACCATTAAACGCCACAGAAAATATTCTGCTTTCTTAGGGTCATCAGACAGCATTAAAAACCCGATAGGGGTCTCATCTGCGTAGATGGCGCGGAACCAGGCTTCATCAGGATAGAAATGAGCCTGTGCGATGGATACGGCATTCGATGCTACGAATTTATTTTGCTCTTCAGCCACCTTTAGTTTCAAGACTTTGCCCAGATTGTCACGCGTCACTTCGCGCAAACTGACTTGAGAGCCTTTGTGGATAATTTCATCTTTTTCTGTCATTATCTACCTATAACCTTTTCTAATTGAGCTTCTTTTTCTTTTCGCATCCGGATCGCAATCGGCGCATCCAGAAAACGTTGAATGGACTCTGCCCGAAAATCGGGCGCGTAATGATCGCGATAGACATCTAGCAAGGTGACGATTTCACCCTCGTACCTCTCCAAGTGGACGGGATCGCCAGCTTGTACACTTCCCTCTTTTAGAACACGGCAATATAAGCCCGGCCGCTCAGCAGCGCGGAATTTTTTCACGAATTGGGCATCTTCCATGCGGGCAGAAAATGTCTTGCAGGGGATGCGCGGCGAGGTCACTTGCAGAACTACCTTGCCAACGTGCAGGATATCACCAATGGCAAAGGTTGCGCTTTCGAGTTCACTGATCGTCAAATTTTCGCCAAAGATACCTGGAGTAAGTTCACGTCCAAGCTCGTTGCGCCACCAAGCATAATCTGCATCGCCATAGATGTAAATCGCCTGATCCACACCGCCGTGATGCTTTTCGCTAACGATCACATCCCTATCTAAGCCGAGCTTGCCGATCTGCACCGCTCCCTCAGCTGGGATTTTGAAGATGCCCGTTTTCTCGCGGTAGAGCTTGCGCTGCACCGTGCCTTCTTTACCAATATTGACGCTGAGTAATTTCATATCTTCTCCTTTATGTACGTCACTGCGAGCGCAACGAAGCAGTCTCTTCCCCTGAGTTGGAGATTGCTTCGGTCGCTTTGCTCCCTCGCAATGAGATGTGCAGATTATACGTGATGCTCGCAGAGTGATACAATTCTGCGTATGGGCACACTCTATCTCGTTGCAACGCCGATTGGCAATTTGGAAGATCTTTCCCCCCGCGCTTTGCGGATATTGGGAGAAGTGCGGCTGATCGCCGCCGAAGACACGCGCGTGACCGGGAAGTTGCTCTCGCACTTCAACATCTCCACATCCCAGATCAGCTACCATGAACACAACAAGATGAGCAAACTCGACCGTGTGCTGGATTCCCTTAACGAAGGCGACGTCGCCCTGGTTTCAGATGCGGGCACGCCCGCGATCAACGATCCCGGCTATGAGTTGGTGCGTGCCGCTCTTGCAGCAGGACACGATGTTAGCCCGATACCGGGCCCATCTGCGCCGATTACAGCCTTATCGGCTTCGGGGTTGGCTACGGATGCTTTTCTTTACCTCGGCTATTTGTCGCGTAAAAGCAACGAGCGGCGCGCCAAATTACAAGAGGTGGAAAACCTGCCTTATACGCTGATCTTTCTTGAGTCTCCGCATCGGATTTTAAAGGCATTGGCCGATATTCAAGCAATGCTGGGAAACAGGCAGATCGTTCTCGCGCGCGAGATCACGAAACTTTACGAGGAGTTCTTTCGCGGGGATGTTGCTGAAGCACAGGCATATTTTGGGGAGCAGGAACCTCGCGGGGAGTTCACGTTGGTGGTAGCAGGCAAAAAGCTGGATAACACAAAATGGACGGAAGCAAGCCTAAAGTCCGCGCTTGAAACGGGGATGGCCGCGGGCGAATCTCCATCTGCATTAGCAAAAAGATTATCCAAAGAATCAGGTTGGGCAAGGCGAGATATTTATCAGATGATCGTGGGGTGAGTGTGGTCGCTTGATAGGGTCATGTTTTAGAACGTTATTTTTGAAATCGAAAGGCGTAAACTGAAAAGATTTTACGTCTTTTTTCTTTTAAAGGTTAGACCTATGAAAAAGATGAAGAGTGATAGAATAAGCGCCTATATTGCTTCTAACGGGTGAATATTATGGCAAATGAAGAAATTCAACAGAAATCTCCTTTTCATCAACCTGAGCCTTTGACTACCCCCCTGAACGGGAATGGGACTGCCAAGGTGGCGAATGGTTATTTGCGCATTATCATGCTATTGTTCAGCACGATCACTTTGGGCATTGCCATGCTAGCGGGGGCGTATATTGCTATTCATGTTATCAATTTGCATACCCCAAAAATATTGGATAATCTCTGGCCCATTCTAATTGTGGTCGGTCTGGCATACTCTGTTGGGTGGGCAGTTGCCCTAGCGGGCATCCGGGTTTACAGTAATCTGGTTTTGCCCTCCTTAATGAATGTTTATGCTTGGGCAACATTATCAGGGATCTTAGTCTTGTATGCTGTCATTCTCTCAAGGTTATATGGTCAGTCATATTATCTGCTGAACTTCCTTAAATATGTGATCATCATGGGCGCTGCTTTTGCAGCATTATTGGGATTCCATTTACTGATCGAGAATCATAGTCTCTTACCTTTCTCGATCCCCTTGCTTCTTTTCAATTTGGCTCATTTATCCTTGATCGTCTATCATTATATTTTCGATATCACTGTGAAATATGAATACTTGGCAGGTGACGTACTCTTTTTCCTGGGTATGACTGCGATCAGTGTTTTTATGATGATCCGAGTGGGGGTACTTACAGGTGTACGGAATTTCATTGACCGCATCTTTGAGCAGAACGGTAACGATGTCTAACCCCATCTCTTAAAAGCAAAGAGCCTTCACGTTTTGTGAAGGCTCTTTTTGGTTTAAAAATCTTTTAGACTAACTTTGCATCCAATGTGATCTCGGCGTTCAGCACGCGCGAGACAGGGCAGCCGCCTTTGGCGCCTTCAGCGATTTTTGCAAAGGTCTCTGCGTCTGCGCCGGGGACTTTGGCAACGACATCCAGGTGAATGCCGGTGATGGTGAAACCTGCGTCGGTTTTCTCAAAGTTCAGGGATGCATTGGTGCTTACGGATTCAGCCATTAATTCAGCTTTTTCCAACTCGGCAGAAAGTGCCATTGAAAAACAGCCTGCATGCGCGGCAGCGATCAATTCTTCGGGGTTGGTGCCGATCCCATTTTCAAAACGGGTGCTGAAGGAATATTGGGTATTAGCCAGTACGCCACTATCGCTGGATATTGTGCCGTTCCCGCTGCGCAAACCGCCATTCCAAACTGCTGATGCTTTACGTTTCATTTTTATCTCTCCTTGGTATCCCAAAATAATATTTTTGAATTAGTTGATAAAAATTGTATCATAAATACGCCCGTTTACGTCCAAATTTATATTAGTTTCTTGTAAAAATCTGTCCCGTTTCCCTCGAAGCAGAGCCTCTTTTGCACAGAAAATTGCAAGCCTTGGAAGAGAGAAAGTCTCATCACTTCCTTAGATTTCTCTGATACAATAGCCCCCATCTATTATTCAGTTCTAAGGAGATAAAATGTCTGAAAAAGAAACGACTACTTTCCACAATGAAGATGCGATCTTCCGCATTGCAATGTGGGCAAATATTGTTAGCTGGGCGGCATTGGTTTTTGCATTATTGCAATTTGGCAATGTAGCTTATAGCTTGTATTCACAGTGGGACCAATTTGTAATGGCTTATCCCGAAATCTTCCCACGTATCGCTGTCTTGGGCAATGCTCTTTTCCTTGAACCACTTGTTGGTGGCGTATTCGCTTTTCTGGCATTGCGTGGTGTTTCCCAGGGTCTGTATCTTCTCATGGACTTGTACATGGACGTCGAAGAATATGATGATTTCGACGAGGACGAAGACGAAGGCGATAACGATTAGATCCCCTTTTCTTAAGCTAAAAAGCTGCTCAATTTGAGCAGCTTTTTTGTTTTTAATTGAAGTTGTTTTTTACCTTCATCCTAACCTTTTCCTAAAAGGGGAGAACTGGGCATTGTTCTACTCATCAATTTTCAATATCTCGCAAAAACGCCAAAAGCACCTGATTGAACTCATTGGGTCTTTCAACCGGCGTGGCATGGCGTGAATCTTCAATGACCGCCAAACGCGCGTTGGGGAGTTTACTAACATAGGCTTCTTTGGTTGAAACGGGCGTATAGTCTTCATCTGCAGCGACCACCAAAACGGGAGCAGTGATCTTCCCTAATTGATCGGCAACAGACCAGCCCACGCCTGCGTGGAAGGATGCCATATAAGACGGTTTATAGTTTTTCGCCCAGCTTTCTACAAAATCGTTCAGTAGCCCTTTTTGCTCAGGTTTGATGAAGAGTTTTGCGCCCAGCACTTCACCTATTTTCCGCATACTGAAAAGTCTGAAAATGATCGCCCGCTGAATATAGCCTTTCCAGTCTTGCAGTGTTTTCAGACGCATATCTGCCCACGAGTTAACAATGGTCAACGAAGCTGTCATTTCAGGATAAGCAACTCCAAATTGGAAGGCGATCCAACCGCCCATTGAAAGCCCGACGATATGCGCTTTTTCGATGCCCAATTCGTTGAGCAATTCTGCCAGATCTTTGGCAAAAAGTGGCACGCTGTACGGCCCCTTTGCCTTTTCGCTTTGCCCGTGCCCGCGCACATCGTAGACAATAGTCTTAAAATATTCAGGGAAGAATGCGGTCTGAAACTGCCAGTCACCGCTGCTGGAGCCAAGCCCGTGAATGAAGACCAATGCCTCGCCCTCGCCGTGGACTTCGTAATAAGTTTGAATACTCGAATTTTTGGTAGTAGGCATAAAAACTCCTTATTTCTCTCCCTGCCACTCGGCGATCATCCGCTCGAAGAATTCATCCAGATAAGCCAGACGTTCATCGGCAATGGCGCGTGCAGAGGGGGTGTGCATTCGGTCTCTTAATTTACGTAATTTGAAAAGATGTTCGTGATATGCACTATGCGTCTCCCCCTCGATCTCTTTTCCGGTTTCCAAAAACTGCGCCGATGGCTCTTCATAAAAAGGTGTGCCAGCCAACGCCGCATACGCCAAAACACGCGCTGCGCCGACCGCGCCGAGGGCGTCCAATTTATCAGCATCGAAAATGATCTGAGCTTCGAGTGTTGCAGGCTTTTCGGCAGGATTGCGGAATCGGTGTGCAAGGATGCAATGCACAACTGCGTCGATCCGCTCCTGCTGCCAGCCTTTTTTAGCAAGGACCGCCGTAGCGAACTTGGCAGAGGCTTGGTGATGTTCCAATCGGCCGGATGCCGAACCCGGGTCGCTGCCCTGCGAATCGTGCAAAAGGGCAGCCGCGCGGACGATCTCCATATCCGCGCCTTCAGCTTTGGCGAGACGAAGAGCCATATTGTAAACACGCAGAATATGGTCAAAGTTGTGTACGGCATCGGTATCTTGATACCAGGTGTGGGCTTCTTCGAGGGTTAAAGGTTTCATGTTGTAGGTTTAAGGTTGGATGTTATTTTATATCTGGAATTTCTCAGGTCTGCGTTATCTGCCTGTGGTCGGGATTGGATAACGCTCATAGATCAGTATAAATCTAAAGCCAGAACTGAAGTTAAAAAAACGCGACGAATCCTACAGGTTAGGCGCACGCTTTCTTAGCCTGCTTGAAATTTGTGTTTTCTTATTCCCCATATCCTGTAGTTATCTGATCTCTACCTGGATGGGGACGTATTGACGCCTAAGCTTTTCTCCTGAACAATCGCGTAAAGCCAAAGTAGAACAAGGCCAAGAGTGCGATGACAAGGGGCAAACCCTTGATAATGTTGAAGGGGGTCGGTGTGTTAAACGAGTAATAGCCAGCGGTTGCAACTCCCAGCAATACAAAACTTGCCAGGTAGGTGATGAACAGAATGATCTTCCCCCAGATTTTTGATGTCTTCCCGTCTCGCAATTCAAAGATCAGAACAGCCAAGGGAACGAGAAAGATGAGAAAAGCCGGAATCGCGCTCAAGATGGTTTCATCGGGCCCTGCATTGGCAGTCATAATGAACATAATACTTACGGGGTATAGTACAGCTACTGTCCAGAGTATTTTCTTCCACATGCGAATTCTCCTTTATTGGTCTAACATTTGATAAAGAGTTTTATCTAATGAAAATGCAGGCTAATGGTTAGCGTTACCGGCCTGTGGGTGGGGTTGGATAACGCTATTTGATCAGAATATTCTACAGACAGAAACAAAGCTTGAAAAACGTGACGACCCCACAAGTCAGGTGCACGCGTTGTTGGACGGTTTTGTTGTGCAGGATTCATCACCTTAAAGAGACTATGATATTTTTTTGTTGCCAACTCCCAACATCAAAATTATTGATCTGCCACGACTGGAATTAAAGCTAGTATCTCGGCAGGGATGGGGATGGGTCTGCCAGTTGTCAATTCAATGAAAACCCATTGCGTCTTACCTTCAACAACGATCTTGCCATCCGCCTTGCGAACAAATTCGTATTTGCGTATCCCTCTCACGCGCTTGAATTCAGAAATCCATGTGCGGGCTTCAATTTCATCGCCCAGATAAGCAGGAGAAAGGTACTTAATTCGATGTTCGCGTACATACCACCCCGTATTTTCTGGTTGCTTAAATTCGGGGATTGACTCAGGATGACGGGTCGCGGCATCTTGCATCCATTGCAAATAGACTACGTTGTTAACGTGACCATAACCATCAATGGCGCTTTGCGGGACAGTTAACGTAAAAGTAAAGATGGAAGGATTTGACATTAAATAATCTACTCCTCTAAGTTGTTTATTTATAAAGAACCGCCCAACTAGGTGATAGGCGGAGAAAACCTCCGCCTTTGAATATTATACGGCTAAAATTTCCACCTAAATGACTCGGGACGCCGTCAAAAACTATTGAAAATATCCCAAGGCTAATCTCAGCCGTTCTTCTACATCAGCAGGGCCATCCTTCGGCAGGGACTGGAGAATTGTATTCATTATGGATTTAGCACTTGCTTGGCATGACTGCCCAATGCCTTAACGAATTCATCAGCCGTTGAATTTTTTAAGGGGCGGCCAAGCGCTGTTAGGCCGGTTTTATCAGCCCGCCATTTGCCATCGCTGAAGATGGTGACAAAGTTGCGGGATCGATTGGGGCCGACAGTATCATCAAACCAGTGGATGATAAGTCCATCTAGCGGTGCTGCGTGGATGATATCTTTGGGGCGATTCGAAAAACCTGACCGTGTGCCCAAGATGATCTGCTTCTCGGTGAGTGCGTAAAATGTCGTTGAGTAAAATGGTGATATTTGCAGTTCCTGATCGAGGCCCAGTGAAGCGACTAATTCTGTGCGGCGATGATCCCCCGGGTTACGAGAACCTGTGCCAGAATAATCTACTGTCCAAAGACCCGAGGCAACCATGCTAACCAGTTTCTCGCCGGGGAATTCGGCTGCGATCCATTTTTCTACATGCTGTTTTTTAAATGCCATCTCTACTCCTCTTTTAAGTC
>JABGQU010000183.1 GCA_018648605.1 Anaerolineae bacterium
GCTGGAGGGCATCCATTTGATTTAATGCATCAGCTGTACCTTTTATGCCTTCAAAACGACGACCGGGCCAAAGGCCTTGTTTGCCCATAATGAAGCGACGGGCGGTGATTTTGGAGATGGTGAGAGGGTTCATATATTTATACTTTTCTTTGGTTTTCTACATTTTTCAATGTACGAATGATAAATGCAGCAGATAATGCGAGCATTGCCGTCATGCCAAAGATGAAAGAGAAGCCAAAGTAGTCCGCGAGAATGCCGCTAATAAACATGCCCAGTGCCCCTGCTGCAAATTTGAATCCCAGCACCAAACCGGATGCCAATCCCCGCCCGCCTTTGATGGTCTTCTGTGCCAGCACCACCAAAATGGGATGTGTGGATCCGTTCAGCGCACCAGCCAAGGGTACGATGGCGTAAAGCCAGGGAGTCCAGCCCATTTTAGCGATGGCGAAAAGTGGCAGACTGGCCAGGAGCAGTGCACCAGTGATCACATTTCTTTTGCCGAAACGGTCGGCTAGCATCCCGCCTGCTACATTTCCCAATGCGCCCCCGACCATATAGAGCCCCGTCACCACGCCGTAGACTGTGGCCGTTTGCCCGAGGTCACTGAGATATTTAGGGATGAAGGTGTTCATCGTTTGTTGTATCCAGGCTTGGAAAGCGATCGTTGTTGCGAGAGTGATGATGAAGGCTTTTCCGACTGTCAACTGAATATTTAACTTCTTCTCGGGTTTTTCTTCTTTAGGCTGGTGGTTGACCAAAGAGCGTAAGCGGAAAGCCGAATTGATGCCGATCGGCACCCCTATTACCGAGAGTAGGAGCAAGCCGGTTAGCCCGAATCTGTCGAGGAGTGGGCCACCAAGCATCGGGCCAAGGGCGTATGCGCCTTGTCCAAAGAGGAAGAAATAAGATGCAGCCGTGGTCTCGTGTCCAGCAAAATCTCTTTCGCCGATCTTGGTCGCCTCCGCGGCTCCGGCAGGATGAAAAGCACCCGAGCCAAGGCTGGCGAAAATCAATGACCCTAGCGCGTAATATCCGGGCAGCAAGAGTGCGAGCGAGAAAAAAGTGCCCATCCACAATACACCCCCAGCCGCCAACCAGCGCGAGCCACGCCGATCGCTTAGCCAGCCAAAAAATGGCTGCGAAAGTGACTGTGTCCAGACATAAGCCATGCTGAGCGCGCCAAGTGCGGTATTGCTGATGCCAAGTTGCGTGCCGATATAGGTAAAAATGACTGCGCGTTGTGCACCGAGCAGATCGACAAAGGTATGCCCAAGTGCGAGGGATGAGAAAATAGCATTGAAGAGAATAGACATTGATAGCCTTGAATTAGACGAGTTTAAAAGATGAGAAAAATGGAACGCGGATTTTGCGGATTGGACGGGTTTACACGGATTTAAAGCTGTTTTTAGTTCTTTCGTTGGGTAAAGATTTTACGTTTGAATTTGGCTTCAGTTCCGAAATTGAGCAGTAGACCAACTTCTATATTGGTGGCTTTAAGATAGTTGACTAATTGAGCTTCGTGAGCGTCAACAATCTCTTTTGCTGCTTTGAGTTCAACAATAACTTTATCATTGATAAGCAAATCGGCAAAATATTCTCCAACGACTTTTCCTTCATAATAAACCTGAATAGGAACTTGTTGCCTAACAGCTAATCCCCGTTTTTCTAACTCGATGATGAGCGCATTTTCATAAACTTTTTCAAGGAAACCATATCCAAGTGTGTTGTAGACCGTATAAAACGCTGAAATAATTTTTGACGTAATATCTTGGTGCAACATCGACATTTCTCCTTATTGTCTCAAACCTTGATATGAAACACTCTCAAAGTTGCCCCAAATCAAACCAAAAATAATCTGCGCAAATCCGCTAAATCCGTCCAATCCGCGTTCTATTCTTTTAAAACCCCAGCTCCTTCAAAGTCTCTGCTTCACCGCGCTTTTTCTTCTTCCCCTTCAACTCCTCCCAGAAACGCTCATCATATCGTCGTGATTTTACCGGCAAGGGCATCGGCACGCCCCAGCCCAAGAGCAAAACTTCCTCTTTGGGCTGCAAGCGCGCCAGCATCCCGCGCAGAGCTTCGCGCCCAGCCAAACCGGAAAGCACGGCCCGGATATCATCATCGTCACCGAGCCAGCCGGAGATGCGCGTCCCCAATTGGGACATGACTTCGTCGTAAATTTGCGAAGGGCGCTGATCCACGATCATTAGCGTAACGTAATATTTGCGCATCTCGCGGGCGATGGTCGCGAAGGTCGTCTGGGCGGCCATTTCTTTATTGAGCAATTTATGCGCTTCTTCCACGACAATGATCAGATTACGAGGTTCGTCTTTCTTGTTTGTGCGGAAGTAATTTACACGCTTTTCCCAGACTGTGCTGATCTTGCGAGTCAGCAAATTGGAAACGAGCAGATAATCCAGATCGGAATCATATTCACCGAATGAGAGAACAACATGTTTGCCGTTATCCAGATTATCAATCATCTGTTTCACAGAATCGGCAGCGGGATTTTCGGCAATATAGGGGGCATTGAAAAGCCGTCCCAGCTTCGAGTGCAGCGCTTCGGCAGCCATCACATTGACGCCGTTTTCAAGCGCCCAGGCTGCGATACTTTCGGGCGCAGGCATTTTCTTGATCTTGCCCGTGCGCTCATCTTCGATCTCAACAGTAGCGCCGTTGAGCATATTTTTATAGGCGCTGAACCATTTTTTCTTAAAAGTCCGCTTTAGCGCATCCAAAATAGTGGGCGTCGTCTCACGCAAATTCAGCGTGCGGGTCAGCATCAAAACGTCAGCTGGCTGGATGTCATCCATAGCGATCTCAAGATGAAAATCCGGGTTCGTCTCGCGGATACTCGTCCCCGCGCCAAGTCCCACCACCTGCACCTTGCTCCCAAATTTGGTCTTCAGGCCGGGCACGGTCTTCCCCGTATCGCTGGCCGTGTCGTCAAATCCGTACTCGTTGTGCATATCCAAAACCAAAACGGATGCCGCGTCATAATTGATCAATCCTGCCAAAACGATCCGTGTCAGGAAGGATTTACCCGTGCCTGTTGCGCCAAAAACACCCGATGAACGCTGGACAAATTTACTCAAGTCAATACATACAGGATGATCCTGCTCTCGGGTGGACCCGATCACAAAATTCCCTTTTTCTCCAACTTTCCCGAAGATTTCGGCAATATCCCCTTCGGATGCGAGCGTGACCTGGGCATGGTGCGGGGGAATATTCTTCACTGGTCTCGGACGTGGTTCATCCCGAAGCCCAGCCTCGATCGATTTCTGCCAAGCAGCATATTCCGGTGTCCCCAATTCAGGCCCGCGGTCGAGCATCAGAGTCGGCAAAATTTCGAGATTGGTATAGAGAGTCTGCCCATGCAGCGCATTCGCCAACGCAGGCGGCAGGCGCATCTCGGTCTGTTCATCCGCAAAACGCGGGTCTGTCGCCCCAAGCTGGATGTCGGTGACAATGCCGTAATATTGCCAGTCGCCGCTCCGAATGACAGTGAACGCCCCCTCCTGCACTTCCTGCGAAGGGACTGTTAAGCGAACGTTGAAAGATTCTTTTAATCCGCCGCCGACTAAGTAACCAATGGGTTGATTTTTATTCGTCATCGCTGCTCCTCAGCATTCGTTTTATCTTTATCTGATGATTTCTTTCGACCGTGGATAATGCCCATCCGTTCTCCAAGAAGAATAACGAAGCCGGAGATCAATCCAAGACCGATGAGAATATATAGTATTGTAAAAAGTTTTCCAGCCGGTGTCTGGGGCGCAAAATCACCGTAGCCAACTGTTGTCAGTGTGATCACTGAAAAATAGAGAGAATCGAGTATGTTCCAGCCCTCGACTCTGGCGTAGAACCACGTTCCCAGTCCAAGAAAACCCAGCACCCAGTAGAAAAGCCCGCGGAAGTCAGGATCTTTAAGACCTTCTCGAATAGCACGGAAGAAACGTACGAACAAGATCA
>JABGQU010000032.1 GCA_018648605.1 Anaerolineae bacterium
ACCTTTTCCGCAGAAGAGATTGGCAAGAAGCTAGATGAAGCAAGTAAAGGTATTGAGGGATACAAAAAAATGGGTCGAAAAACCCTGAATGCTGGTTTAGATGTGCTTGAAGGCTTCGGGATACCCTTAAACTTTGATCGTATTCACCGAGAGTTAGATGCCATCGAAAACGATGTTGACCGCGAAACACAAGACTTCATTGCCTCGTCCAAAGTATTGATAGAAAACCTTGAAGAGCATCGCAATGAGATCCAAAGTCCGCTTAAGCTCTTTTGGCGTTGGTTGCGGAGTTTCTCGCAATGGTCCAGTTGGTTAACTATCTTCGGCGTAGCGATGCTTTGGGTAGCTCTTTCAGGCATATCCCTATTAAATTCCTTGTGGGAAGTCTTGGCGTTGGTTTGCCTATCTCTTATTGGCATATTTTCAAGCTACTCAAATATCGTAGAGGTAATAAGGAGCAAAGATAAAAAAGTTAAAGACTTATATTTTTCTCTGAGCGAAGAGCCTAAGTTTTATAAACAGCGTTTTGTATATATACTCGCTGGCATCTTTGTAATCCTCGCTTTGCCGCTAAAGTGGACTGCCTGGGGGCAAGCAATTTATATCCTTGGCTCTATATTGCTCTTTAGCTGGTTCGATTCAACGATTGATTGGGGTAAATATAAAAACATCCTCAACTCTATAGAGATCAGCATAAATCAATATATTAAGGGGCAATCAAAAGATAAAGCCAAAGAATTAGGGGTGCCAGATCAAGATCTAATGGGCGAGATCAAAGGACTTACCCAGACTACGTTGGCAGGGATTCTGCTCAAACTTGAAAGTAAACACGTCGATCAAGAAAAGAGTCGTCAACGTTGGGTGAGAATAATGGCTTTTGTAATTGGCACTTTTTTGGCTTACTCCCTGAAGATCGATGCCATCCTTATCCTGAAAGAATCCTTCCCGTCGCTCAACACTGATTTCAATGTTGAATTGGCATGGACTATCTTTGGGAAAACATACAACCCAACCCCGGGTATGATAATTACCGGTTTGGCAGCTAGTGCTGGTTCCAAGTTCTGGCACGATCTACTCGGGCGTTTGGAAGCAACCAAAACACAGGCTGAAAATGTTGCCAAAACTGTCCGCAGTATGAAACGTAGCATTCCGAGTGTAGACGATAAATAACCTTAGCAAAAAAACTTCCTGTAATACAGAAAAATCCATCCGTATTCAGGATGGATTTTTCTTATATCGAGAAGATTCCAGCATCCACCTGCTGACTCTGCGCCACGGATCAAACTCAGTTTTGGCTTGCTCCCGTTAAAGATCAGGATAGCTGTCCCTTGCCTCATCATGCTAAAATAGAGCGGAATAAATACCAATAACTCGAAGGAGATACACCAGTGAAAAAACTCATTCCCCTACTCATATTACTTGCCCTCCTAATAACAGGATGCGGCGCTAAAAAGGATCCGCCTCCTGCCACATTCGATGTGACCGGCACATGGGAATTCCGCATGTCAGAGCATGATAAACAAGCTATAGACTACGATACAGGCACGATCACCTTCACAGGTACTCCCGATGGTGGCGAATTCACCCTCAGCAGCGATAATGGACTTGAAATTTCAGGTATCTACATCGTCAGCGGGATAGCCTTCAGCTTTGAAACTGACATTGATTTCATCGTCCAAGGCAGCTTCCCCGACGAAGACAATCTCTTCGGCTCCTGGGAGGTCAGTAGAGATAAAGGTGGTTTGTGGACGGCAGAGAGACAGTAAAATAATGACTATCAAAGCGAAAGTCCCCATACCTTATAAAGGTATGGGGACTTTGTTTTTAACTGATACACACGGGAAAGGTCTTAGTGCTTGGTATCTGTCCCCTTTTTCTTTATCCCCCTAAATGCAAAGCATTTGGGGGGATGCCCCAGCGGAGCGAGGGGCAGGGGGCTGAACGTCTGACTTAAAAATGCAAGCTTTTATAAGACTGGCTATACCAAAAACAACGCCGCCACGCCTGCCATGGCAAGGAATGTCCCTGCTATGGCGCCCCAGCCAAAGCGTTCTTTGAAGACGAAATAGCTGATCGGAAGCAGGAAGACCGGCGGCAAGGATGTGAGTGTGCTGGCGACCCCTACTTCTACGCGTTGGATGGCAAAAAGGGATAGAGAAACGCCAATAAATGGCCCCAGAAAAGCACCGGCTGCGGTGAAAAGGGCGCCCTTGGAATCGTTGCGTAAGGCTTGGATGGTTGCCTTTGCCTGCCCTTGAAAAAAAGTGATCCCCCATAACACGACGATCGCAGCGAGCATCCGGATGAGATTGGCAGAGATGGGAGAGAACTCGCCGCCGAGTCCATTCTTGGCGAGGACGAGACCGGTAGCTTGCCCAATAGCGCCACCCAGCCCGAGTAGAATCCCGCGCCCGTATTCGCGGTCGCCTTCGTGATGGCTATTTCCCTCCATCACCACCCAGGCAATCCCTGCAAGAGTTAGAGTGATTCCAAATATCTGTCCGCCTGTTAATGATTCTCCCAGAAATATCCACGCCTGCAGGGCAGCTAAAATGGGGGCAAGGCTCATCATCAGCATCGAAAGGCGCGGTCCGACAAGCACGAAAGCTTGAAAGAGAAAAATATCGCCCAAAACCAGCCCGACCACACCTGAAAGCCCGAGCCAAAGCCAACGTTCTGGCGAGGCATCAAAGGGAAGGATCGTTCCAAGGGTAAGCCAGTGTACAATGCTGAGAAAGACTGCTGCAATGACTAGACGTGTGCGGTTGACAATGATCGAGCCGATCCGCCGCCCGGCAGCGGTGAACATGGTAGAGCCAACAGAAAAGGTAAGGGATGTAGCCAGTGCAGCGAGTTCGCCGAGATATGCGCCCAAAAGATTTGCTCCTGAAAGAGGGAATTCGAGAATGGCTGATTATACCGCCGCGATCTTTTTTTGTGACAAAAACCCCCTATAATTGGATTTCCTTTAGGGAAATATTATGGAAAAACATATAACCATTTGGAAGCAGGCGCTCAAAGAAAGCTTCTCGCTGAATGCTGTCATTGCGGCAGCGGGGTTGGCATATTTTGCGCTTTTTTCTTTCTTTCCGCTCATATTGCTGATCGTCGCGATCGCTAGTCGCTGGTTTGATCCGCTCTGGGTCGAGAGTGAGCTCATCACGCGGCTCGATTTTGTGATTCCGGGCATCTCACAATTATTGGGAAATAATCTTGAAAAGATCATTGAAGCCCGCCGCTCTGTCACCACCACGGCCTCGCTGATGTTGCTCTGGTCTGGCTCAACGCTTTTCAGTATGCTCGCCCGCACGCTGGATTCGATCTGGAACGGAGAAGATGTCCGTCCCGGCATCCGCTATCGGGGATTGGCATTGCTCTTCGTGGGCGGATTAAGCTTGATCGCATTACCCCTGCTCTTTATCGGGACATGGGTCACGCCCCTGCTAAAAGGCCTGCTTCCATTTAAAAACTTCTTTTTTCACCCTAACGTGAGTCTGCTACTCTCACTCCTTTTCAGTATTCTGCTCTTTGGGTTGCTATACCGCTTTTTGCCACATGCCGGCCCCCTCTGGCGGGAACTGAGGATCGGTGCTGTCTCAGCAGGTTTCTTATGGGAGATAGCAAAAAAAAAATCGTGACCAATACCGCCCGTTTTCTCTCCAACTCGAATTTGATCTATGGTTCGGTTTCGACCATCATCGCCTTTTTGTTGTGGGTGCATTTAAGTGGGTTGATCTTCTTTTTCGGGGCGTATTTGGGGAAGGGGTATAGTCGAGGTGGGCAGGATGTTTGACGCTAAACGAGAAAACTGAGTTTATATTCACAGCTTAGTGCGCTTTTATATTGCTTAGAGATGAATCAAACGTTTATCGTTGGCATAAAAAAGATGCAGTGGTACCACAGGCGCTATATCGTTTTCTGGAGAATATCTTGCGTAACTTTCTCTTTGTAACGATTGCCAAGCCTTTAGTTGGCGCGAATATGCACGAAAGCGTACGTGCGACCGCCTAACTTAGATATTGGAGATTATTTAATGAGAGAACCGAATTTCATTATTGCTGGAGCTCCACGTTGTGGAACAACGGCTCTATACGCCTATCTATCTGAGCACCCCGATATTTTTATGTCACATGTGAAAGAGTTGCATTATTTTTCTGGAGACTTCCCGAATATGCAAAAGATAGCATTTCATTCTCATGATGATTATTTGGCGCTTTTTGCTAACGCGACAGATGCGCATTTGGGGATTGGCGAAGCTTCCACTTTTTACCTGTTTTCTGAAGTTGCCTTTCAGAAAATGTATGCAGCACTTCCTAATGCCAAGGTTATTATCAGCTTACGTAACCCCGTGGATTTTGTCCACTCCTACCATCGCTTGAATCTTTCCCTTTTGCGCGACAATGAAGCCGATTTGGCAAAAGCTTGGGCATTACAAGAACAGCGAAAGTTGGGCAAATCTCTCCCGCCAAACTTTCGAGAATCTGAATTGTTGATGTATAGTGAATTGGGGAAATTTAGCCCGTATCTTCAAAAATTATTCGCAATCTATCCACACGAACAGATAAAGGTCATTTTGTTGGATGACTTGATAGAAAATACAAAAGCAGTCTACGAAGAGCTTCTTGCCTTCCTGGATATTTCTTCTGATGGCAGATGTGAATTCCCACAAGTCAACGCAAATTTCGAGAATAAATCTCAGCTCATGGCGAAGATATTTCACCCGTCCCCCAGTGTGTATCGTTTCTTTATGAAGACGATCTCCCTATTTGGTACGAGTTTCATGGAAAGAGTTTCCGTTTTCTATAACAAGGCAGAACGACTGAATACCATGCCCAAAAAGCGAACCGAGCTTGATCCAGAATTTCGTGCTTATTTGATAAGTTACTTTCGCGAAGACATAGAGAAAATAAGTCATTTGCTGAATAGAGATCTAAGCACTTGGCTGGAATAACCGTGTTTTCTTTTCACTTCTCTCTATGTCCTGCTCTCACGAAACTCATCCACCTGATAGATCAATACATCTAAATTTTTGCGCTGCCAAAGATCGGCATCTTCCCCCATTTTTTGGCATAAGTGACTCAAAAATGCACGCGGGTCGGGTAATTGCTCCCAAACCTGCGGCAGGAAGGTGGCACGACGATGACCATCTTTAAGTATGACCCCGTCCACGTTTGGGCGGAGTTTTTTTAATAGATCATCAGCATCTATGTACTCAAGTGGGGCAGGGAGAGTCAGCCGCGAAATTTCGATCTGGATTTCATCCAACTCTTCGGGGCGCACGGTCGGGAAGCGATAATCCTTTTGGGCAGCGGCGAGGGCATGTTCGCGCACATCCTCGACAAGGGATTGATAGGGTTCCAATGCACCGATACAGCCGCGCAACTTCCCGTCTATGGTGAGAGTGACGAAGCAGACCCCGTCCGCTTGTAAGAGGGGAGTCTGAGTTGTATTATCTAGCGGAGGCAGATTCTCCCCACGCAAACCCATTTCAAGGGTTTGGCGGGCTACCTTGAGCAAGCTCTTTTTTTCCTGAAGGGTAAGGGAGTCTTTTTTCATGTGGAAAGGTTGCGCCGCTTTTTTTGATTAGCCGACTTTCCCATATTTCTGGTTGAAATAAAGCAGCGGGTCGCCATCTTCTTGCGCTTTTGACGCCACGATCTCGCCGACGAAGAGGGTGTTTGTTCCCATTGGGATTGTTTGCGTAACGCGACATTCAAAGAAGGTTAATCCGCCTGTGATGAAGGGGATGCTGCTGGCGAGGGTTTCAGTATTAAGATCAGCGAAACGATCTTCAGAATCTGCGATGCGCCCCGCAAAACGATTGGATACATCTTCCTGGTCTTTGGTGAGAATGGTGACGCCAAATTTCCCAGCCGCGCTAACAAGGGTGTGGGTACGGCTGGTATCGTAGAGGGAAACGGAGATGAGGGGCGGATCGAGTGAAAGGGAGGTAAACGAGCTAACGGTCATGCCGTGTTGGACACCTTCGTGCTCAACGGTAACGATAGTGATCCCGCTTGCCCAATTGCGCATGGCTTTGCGGAGTTCTTCGGGGGTGATGGTCATCTTTTCTCCAGAGTATTATCGAAATTCGCTAGTTCTCCCCCCGTTTAGGGGGGGAGCTAGAGAGGGGGGGGGCGAAAAAGCCCCCACCTATCCTCCACCGCACGCGGTGGAGGGACTTTTCCATCATACTTGCGGGCAGGTGCTGCGTCAAGTCGTTTATTCCTACTTTCTTTGTCCGAAAACATTCCTTGCTGTTTTTGAAGAATCTAAGGTACTATTTAAGTATACGTCTTTGAGATCATGGGTAAGGAGAAAAGGTTTGGAAGAGAAATATGATCGTCCAGCGGAAGCAAGCCCACAGCGGCGTGATTCGGTGCGCATCCTGCCTGTGGTTTTCGGCGTTTCCCTTTTTCTGGCAACCCTCTTCACGGCGTGGACTCCCGCCGGTCTCTTTTCGGGCAATCTCTCTGACAAACTAACCTTATTGCTCACCAGCCAGCCCGAAGATCAGATCGCCATCAGTACCTCTTACCCACAACTGCATATAGGGATCGTTTCAGGGCATTGGGGATATGATTCGGGTGCGGTCTGTCTCGACGGAAACGGTGAGGTAACCCTGACCGAAGCCGACCTCAACCTGAAAATTGCTACCCTTATTCAACAAAAACTGACCCAAAGCGGATTCCAGGTAGATCTGCTCCAGGAATTTGACCCGCGACTGGATGGCTATAACGCCGTTGCGCTGGTTTCGATCCACAATGATTCTTGTGCATTTATCGACGAAAACGCAACCGGTTTCAAGCTCTCTGCCGCAATGGATACGCGGGATGTAAACCGCGCTACGCGTCTAACAAGCTGCCTGCGTGACCGCTACGCAAGCACGACAGGCTTGGCTTTTCACCCGGGCAGTATCACCTCCGATATGCGCGAGTATCATGCTTTTACTGAAATCCACGATACGACCATTGCGGCGATCATCGAAACGGGATTTATGAATCTCGACCGCGATATCCTGACTCAACACCCCGAAGTCATTGCTGAGGGGATCGTGCGGGGAATTGAATGTTTTGTGAATAATGAGAGCGTTGCTCCAGCGCCTCTGCCTACCTTTTCCCCATGACCGATAATCTTTCTGCCGCAAAAGAAGCTATCCGCCGCGCGCGTATTGCCCTGCGCAAAGGAGAGAAAGAAGTTGCGCACCGTTGGGCAGAGAAAGCCGCGGCGCTTGCGCCGCAGTTAGAAGAACCCTGGTTGATATTGGCTGCTACTTCACGCCCGCAGATGAGTATCCATTATGTAGAACGGGCGCTGGCGATCAATCCGCACAGCCAAGCCGCCCAAAAGGGGATGCGCTGGGCGCAGAAGCGGTTGAGAGCCTCTACTTCTGCCACGCAGCCAAATAAAACTATTCCAAAAGAAGTTGTCGAGAAAACCCAACCACAGCGCAGCATCCCCCCTGCTGTGCATACCTCCGAACCCGTCGGTGGGATTTTAGGCATCCACGCACAAGTTGTTGGGGATACGCAGCCCATTCGTCGTATTAAAAAGGTTGAAAAGCCGCGCCGTCTTTGGCAGCAATCTCTACCTGCGTTATTGATCACGGTGATCGTTGTTTCGGCTGTTTGGGCATTATTGCCGCGCGCCTCTTCTTTTGCGGCGAGCTTTGACGCAAGCCCCACTGCCAGCCTCGTACAAGAGCATTGGGGGCAGGCAGACATAAGCAAGCCGACTTATACGCCAACAGCGACCGCAACCTTTACGCCCACGGCAACCCCGACGATCACGCCTACACCGACGGCTACGCCAACATTTACCCCCGAGCCGACCGCGACGCCTTATCCTACAGCTGAACCAAAGCCGCAACCAGAACCTCCGGCTGCCCCCGTGCAAGGACCCTCGCCGAGTGGATATAAATATGTTCTGGTGGATATTTCAGAGCAGCATCTTTATGCGTATCACGGCGATACCCTCGTTTATAGTTTTGTTGCCTCGACGGGGATGAATAATGCTACCGCGACCGGCAATTTCAGTGTGCTAAATAAAATCCCCAGCGCTTATGGCGCAACCTGGGATATCTGGATGCCCTCCTGGCTCGGTATCTACTGGGCCGGCTCGCTTCAAAATGGCATTCACGCACTGCCGATCATGTCGAATGGCAGCATCCTTTGGGATGGTTATTTAGGTAGACCAATTTCTTATGGTTGTGTTGTATTGGGGACGTATGAAGCGCAATTACTCTTCAATTGGGTAGACGTAGGCACACCGGTGACAATCCAATGGTAGCGAATAATGCCCAGGAAGCCCTTCAGCAAGCATACGCTGCTCTTAAAATAGGCGATAAACGCAATGCCTATGCCTGGGCAAAACGTGCCGCCCAAGCTGACCCGATGCTGGAGGAAGCCTGGTTGATCCTTGCAAAGGTCTCGAAGCCCCAAGCCAGCATCAAATTTTTGGAGCAGGCCCTTCAGATCGATCCAAATAGTGAGAATGCTCGCAAGGGAATGGCATGGGCGCAGAAGCGCTTACGCTCACAAACGGAACCACTTCGGGCTGCGCCGGTTGCAATGAGCAAACCTCCAGCCAAGAAGAAGAAAAGAGCGCCTCTGCTCTTTGTGGGCGGATTCGTTCTCCTGTGTCTCGTTGCTGCAGTTATCTGGGCAGCAGGCGCATCCCCTGCAATGGCGCTTTTCAGCAGTGCGCCCACGGCAACCGCATCCGCGACCCAGCAGCATTGGGGGCAGGCAGATATCAGCAAACCGACGTACACACCATCCCCAACAGCGACGTATACCCCTACGCCAACTTTTACGCTGACACCCACGCCAACCTATACGCCAACCCCAACGCTTACTTTTACGCCGACCAAAACGCCGCTACCAACCAAGACCCCAAAACCGACCAAGACTCCCGTGCCTGTGCCAACGACTGAAAAGCCACCGGAAACCAGCGGCGGCACACATTGGCTCGAAGTTAATCTTACACAGCAGCGCGTCAATGCCTATGCGGGTGATACGCTTATTAAATCCTTTATTGTCTCAACGGGAACTTGGCAAACGCCCACGGTAACAGGTAATTATCGTATTTATCTTAAGTATGTTTCCACCACGATGTCGGGTCCCGGCTACTACCTCACCGGCGTTCCCTATACAATGTATTTCTACAAAGGCTACGGTTTTCACGGCACCTACTGGCATGATAATTTCGGCACGCCCATGAGTCATGGCTGCGTGAACCTGCGTACATCCGATGCTGCCTGGCTCTTCGATTTTTCACCGCTGGGCACTGCCGTCTTTGTTCACTACTAGATTGATCTTATGTCTCCCAAATTGAATTCACTTTCTCGACGCGATTTTCTCAAACTTATGGGACTTGGGCTTCTTAGCGCATTCTTCCCTAAGCTGACGAAAGCGCACGCCGCCTCGGGCTTGCTACCGGACCAAAAAGGACGGGTTGCCGCCGAGAGTATTCAGATCTACGCTGCTCCCTCCTTTGAAGCAGATGTGGTCAACGAGCACTGGCAGGATATTCTCCTGCCGATCACCAGCCTTGAGATCAGCGCCGACGCAGAAGCCCATAACCGTGTTTGGTATAAAATTGGCGAAGAAGGGTATGCCTACTCAGGCAGTATCCAGCCTGTGCTGACGCGCCTGAATACACCCGTCTACGAACACTCCCAAACAGGCAGCCTCGCCGAAGTCAGCGTTCCCTACACCGACGCGCGCCGCGAACCCGCCGATGATGCTGAACTAGCCTATCGCCTCTATTACGAAACTACACACTGGATCGTTGAGACCATTACCAACGAAGAAACGAATAAAGTCTGGTATCTGCTGCGTGACGATAAATGGAAGGATGAGAAATATTACGTTCTTGCCTCGCATTTGCGCTTGATCCCCGCTGAAGAATTAACCCCCATTTCGCCCGATGTGCCGAATTTCCTCAAACGTATCGATGTACGTTTGCGCGATCAACTTGTCATCGCTTACGAGAATAACCGCCCGGTTTTTGCGGCGCGTGCCTCTACCGGAACACGTTTCGTAGGCGGCAAATATTACACGCCCGAAGGCTCGTATATCACTTATTACAAACGCCCCAGCCGCCACATGGCGACCGACAATCTCGCCAGCAATGGTTATGATCTGCCGGGCGTTCCCTGGGTACTATATATCACCAAAAGCGGCATTTCCTTTCATGGCACTTACTGGCATAATGACTTTGGTGCGCCGCGCAGCCATGGCTGTATCAACCTCGCCTCCCGAAGTGCAAAATGGCTTTATCGTTGGGCGAACCCTGTTCTTCCGCCAGAAAAGGAATTTGTTTACGGGTATACTGGCACGCGCGTAGAAGTATTTTAAATGAGTTATCCCCCCCGCTTGCGGGGTAAGAAGAAAGCTTAGGACACCATCATTATGGAAGAAGCCGTATTAGACAAGATCAGCATCACCTTTATCATTCTGGCCTTTATTTCAGCCCATCACTTCTATTTCGGGAAAAATATCCCCAAATGGTCGTGGTATCTTTCCATCGCATTCTCGTTCGCAGCCGGGATGTTCCTCGGCTTTGCGATTGCCAATTTCCCCGCAAATATTATTCTGGGGAGTGCCTTTTCAGCCGTTGTATTCCTGACCAATCTCGTTGTACGAAAATACAGGAATAAACAAAACGATTACACGTTCAAATAAAAACAAGAGACCACAAAAGCCTCCAAGACTTTTGTAGTCTTGGAAAAGAAAGATATGAAAAACTTACCATCCACATTTACTCGTAGAGATTTTCTAAAATTCAGTGCAGCAGGGGTATTTGGCTTGCTCATGGCAGAACTCGGCCTCGATAAAGTGAGGGCGGGCGCGCCTCCCCTAAAACGACAAGGGCGCACGACCTGGAGCAGCCTCACCATTTACGATAAGCCCTCCTTTAGCGGAACCGTGCTCAATCTCTACGGTCGGGATGTCATCCTGCCCATCACCGAAGAGTTGTATATCGAAGGCGAGCACGCCTATAACCACCGTTGGTATCGCATCGGGAACGAGGGTTTTGCCCATTCAGCATATCTCCAGCCGGTCGTCACATCCTATAACCTTCCCGTTCTCGATATTCCCGAAAGTGGTGTGCTGGCAGAGATGACCGTTCCTTTCATGTCCATCCGTTTGGGGGCGGGATATTATTTCAAACCCAAGCGTCGCTATTATTACGGCACAACCTATTGGGTGAACCAAATTGTGCAAGATCCGAATGATGGGACGTATTGGTACCGCATTTTCGATAGCTACACCAAAGATCATTACTACGTTCCCAGTTATAGCCTACGCATCGTCCCGGACGAGGAGCTTGCCCCCATTTCCCCGAACGTGGCGCCCGAAGAAAAACACATATATGTAGACATTGCTACCCAAACAGTGGTTGCCTACGAAGGGGATGTGCCAGTGATGACCTCCCTTGTCGCCAGCGGATGGGGCGGCACACCGACCCCTGCCGGAACATTCAGCACCTATCACAAGGCTCCTTCCGTTCACATGACCGACGGTGCCGGCGATGCCGCTAATTATGATCTGCCCGGTGTCCCCTGGGTTTCTTTCTTTACCGGCAATGGCGACGCCTTCCACGGTGCCTACTGGCATAACGACTTTGGCGATCCGCGCAGCCACGGCTGTGTGAACACGCCCGACAGCGTGGCAAAATTTATCTACCTGTGGTCGACTCCCTACGTCCCGCCTAGGGAAGATTACATCCATTTGCCCGGTCAGGGTACACGCGTTGAAGTTATTGACGAAAGATAATTTATGTTGAAATTGAAGACACTGCTAAGTGAAAAAACGACCATACTTCTTTCCATTATGCTGGGGGTGAATTTTTCTTTTTACTTCTCCATCTATGTAAAAACAGATCTTATTCCGTTGGGCAGCACCCGTTTTCATTTTTTGACGTTCTGTTTGATCGCGCTTGGTTCTTTCATCTACTTTATTGCATTGTTGTGGTTGAAAAAGCAGCTTTCAACATTTTCCAGGAAAAATATATTCAAAGCTGGGCTATTTAGTTTTTTGTTGGGGCCCCTGCTCTTTTTTGCAACAACCAGCCAATGGCAGGAAGAGGGCTTCTATATTCAGTCTGTTCTTCCCATTAGCTATGAGCTTTTTCTCCCTTGGTATGCTTCTCGGGGAGCTGCTTTTTTCGTAGGTGGAATATTTTTTGCTAGCATTGCTTTTGCACTCTTTGTGCTTCTTCTTTCAAAAGAGATAGAAGTCATAAAAGAACTCAAGGAAAAAATTCATCATATTTCTTTTTCGATAGTTGAAGACAAGAAGTGGCTAACGATCTTTGCTCTGGTTCTTTTTGCCTTTATTTTGCGCGCCATTAATCTGGAAGCTCTTCCCCCACACTTGGAAGAATATAGCCACCTGAATGCGGCAAAAGACCTTCTGGCTGGCGTCCCCAAGGAATTCGTTTATCAGAGAAGTTTTTATATGGTGACTCTCCCTGTAAAATTCTTCTTCTCTATTTTTGGCACAGAAGTTTGGGTTGCGCGTATACCAGGTATCCTCGTAAACAGCTTGGCGATCATCCCCCTCTTTTTTCTAACTCGAAAAATTAATACGCCCGTTGCATTACTAAGTTCAATTCTCTACGCGACCAACCCCTGGGTAATTGCTTTGTCGAGAGCCGTTCGTGAGTATGCTTTTTACCCCATCTTCTTTTACTTCATTCTATTAGGTTTTCTTTATTTACTTGAAAATATTCCACGTGGATTCGTTATTACCGAATTGAAGCCCATATTTACAAAAAAAATACTGGGAATAATTTCCTTGCTGTTTCTTGCAATTATTTTTGCATTAGTGGTAGATCCTCGCTCTACCTTCAAGGCAATCGCTTTCATGTATCTGGTTTTTCTGGTTTTCCTTGCCTTACGCTTTGACATGAAAAACTCAAAGAATATACTCTTTCTATTGCTGGGGATTGGTTTTATTGCGATTAGCATCCTTATTCTTCAGACGCTCCCAATTTTGGGCTTTCGCGATCATTTAGAAGTAGCCGAACCTTTTCGCAATCTGTTTAATGGAAACACTATAAATCTTTTAGGACAGTTTTTTTTCAACCCTCCTGTGCAATGGTATTATGACCGCATTCTTCTTGTGCCTGTTATAAGCTTGCTCTTTGCTTTTGGATGGGGTTTTCTTGTACAGAAGAAAAACAACATTCCTGTTTTTCTTTCAGCGCTTTATATTTTTTCAATTATTCTATTCATCTTTTTTTACGATTTCACATATGCGCCGCGCTTTTTTCTACATATCCAGTTATGGTACATCCCTTTGTTAGCAATGGGAATTTATGGCTGGTATCGGATCACGAAGATGTTTTTTCTAAATAAAAAAATGAGATATGGTTTTATTCTTTTGATATTGCTTAGCATATTCAATTTGAAGCAGATTTTTATACATACAGACTCCAAAGAATTGCCTGTCACATCTGCGATTCACATGGGATTTGATGGACTCGACGATTATTTAATAAAAAACGGAAGCCCTCAAGATGTGCTGGTTTCAAAATATTATGGCCGCTACGCAAAATTCTATAATTCCCCTGAATTTGCCATGATCTATGAAGCTTCATTTAGTGAAGAAGCGATAAAAGAAAATCCAGGTGGCTGGATGGTTCTGGACACATCGCGCCAATGGGCGTATGAAAAAGAACTCCCCTTGGAAAGTTTTTATCTCGGAGACACATTGGTGGAGTTTATAGGAGAGTTCCCTGATCCGGTTAGCAGGCTGGGCAATTATCTCTGGCATTGGAGTAGTGTAAAATAATATTCCATTAATTTGCTCCTTTCCCTTTTATCAATTTGGAGGTTCACATGCATTCCGCTTTTATTCACAACAAATACTTACTCAAACGTCAAGCTATTGCCATGACAGGCAAATTTCGTTTTTACGATCCGAATGGACAACTGGTCATGTTCAGTGAACAGAAAATGTTCAAGCTCAGAGAAGATATCCGTGTCTACGCAGATGAAGCCAAAATGCAGGAAGTTCTCAGCATTAAAGCGCGCAGTATCGTCGATTTCTCTGCCGCCTATGACGTGGTAGATGCGACCAATAACGAGCATGTCGGCACATTACGCCGTAAGGGCTTGCGCTCTATGCTGCGCGATGAATGGGAAGTTCTTAATCCTGCCGGGCAGGTGATCGGTTCCCTTTTTGAAGACAGTATGCAGCTTGCCTTGCTCCGTCGTCTTCTTGCTTCGATTATTCCCCAAAATTATGATATTAGCATTGGGCAGAGCGTTGTCGCTGACCTAAAACAACGCTTTAACATCTTCCGCTACGAGCTTGATCTCGATTTCAGCATGGACACCGCCAATCAGCTTGATCGCCGCCTCGGTATTGCAGCTGGAATTTTACTCGCCGCAATAGAAGGGCGTCAGTCGTAATATGCCGCTCGAACCCCTTTTTGCCGGTCTTGTCATCGATGAGTTTGATCATCCCGTCACGCATACCTTTGTTGGCAGTGAGCTTTGCTATGTAGTGGATGACAATGGTTTTCACCGTCATATCCCTGCCGAGCAGATCGACCGCCAGGTTTTGGCGATGATGCGTGAACAGATTGAGGGCCATGAAGATGCCCTTGGTGAGCAAACTGCAAAAATGCTTGGACAGGATGATATTTTTTCGCGTGCCATGATCCAGAAACAACTCGAAAATATCGATGAACAATTTGAAACCATTCTCAAAAGTGGCATCCCTGCCGAGGGGCGCAACTATATGGGGATGATGGGCTTCAAGATCATCATCAATGTGCATGGCGAAGTCATCCATTTCGAACAGCCCAGCGGATTGCCCGACGAAGAATAAAATTTAGACTTCCGAAGTTTCAATCTTGTTCCTGAACGGGAAAAACTTCGGAAGTCTTCTTGTTAGCTTTGCAGTACAATTCCCTCGTGTTCAAACAAATAAAAACCACCATTCCTCTCAGTATTCTGCTCGCGGCAATATTTGCCATCTTTGCAGGCGGTAACTACCTCCTTGCCTTTTTGCCTGCTGCGTTCATCTCCCTGCTCGGAATCACAGCCCTCCACGCCCTCTGGGAATGGACAGGCAAACCTCGCCCCCTTCTGTGGATCATCATCCTTGCCCTTTTGTTGCGGCTTGCCTCTGCCATTGCGTTGCAAGTTTTCCTGCCGATCAACGGTTATCCTGATAGCGAACAACAACAAGCGGGCTACGTTTTCTACGATGCTTTCCGCCGCGATACAGAAGCCTGGGATTTGTCTCAAAGTGATGCCCCCCTGATTTCAGCCTTCAGCAAGGAATACCATACCGATCAATACGGTGGTTTGCTCGCTCTTAGTGCGGGTGTTTACCGCTATCTTTCCCCGGATGTGCACCGCCCGCTGCTCGTCGTACTCATCGCAGCTTTCGCCGCAGTCCTCGGCATCCCCTTTTTCTGGATAGCAGCCAAAGAACTCGGCGGCGAAAAACTCGCCCTCCCCGCAACGTGGATTTTTGCACTCTATCCTGAAAGTATCCTTATGGGCAGTTCGCAAATGCGCGAACCCTTTCTGATAAGTCTCATCGCGCTTATCTTATGGGCATTTCTGAATTGGCAAAAAGACAGAAAATATCGTGCCGCACACTGGGGGCTTGGGCTTGGGCTCGCTGCCATGCTCTTCATCTCCCCCGCCATTGCCTTCATCACCCTCATCTTTCTCAGTATTTACGCCCTCATCCAAAATGGAAAAAGCCGCATCTCGCTCAAGCAGATCGTCATTGCCCTAGCCCTCTTTCTTTTTTCCATTTTGTTACTTTCCTCTGCACTTAGCCAAACCAATCTTGATTCCAGCAGCCCCTTCGGCATCATCGTTGAATGGACACAAAAAGCCGTCAAATGGGATATTTACCAACTTGAGCGCGGCTCCGGCTGGGTACAAAAACTCTTCGATGAGATGCCCGCCAGCCTGCACACGCCTTTCGTTATCGGCTATGGGATGGCGCAACCTGTGCTGCCCGCTGCTATTATTGAGCCAACAACGCTCACCTGGAAAATATTGGGGATATTGCGCGCAGCAGGATGGTATCTCCTTGTGCCTTTTCTGATCTATGGACTTTTTGCTCTCCCCAAAGTGGATGCCCCCCTCACGCGCCGCATCTGGACGTGGTTTGGGCTTGCCAGCTGGATCTGGATCATCCTCGCAGCCCTGCGCGCTGGTGGCGATCAATGGGACAACCCCCGTTATAGAGTCATCTTTCTCGCTCTGCAAGCTCTCTTCGCTGCCTGGGCGTGGATAACGCATCGGGCAGGTAGAGGCATTTGGTTGCCGCGCATTCTAACGGTAGAAGCTATTTTTCTGGCATTCTTTACCCACTGGTACGCAAGCCGATATTACGCTCGTTTCGGCACTTTATCCTTTGGCACCATGGTGTTGTGGATCGTTACCCTAAGCAGTGTTTATCTCATAACTAGTTGGCTGTTTAGTAGAAGGCAGGCATGAATCGGCTCAAGAAGATAACGATAAAGTATTTGTCCCCCTTGATCCTCGGGGGAAGCTTTGGTTTGTTTGCCTATAGCTACATTGGAAATGGCTATATACTCTATGGCAGCAAAAGATTGCTTGTATTTAGTCTATTGATTGGGCTTTTAGGCTCAATAGCGTATTACTTCATCGTTCGTTTTATTCTGAAACAGAGAGCTTTTTTGGGGAGGAAAGCTTTTTTTAAATTAATTATCCTTTCGTCTCTCATAACACCAATATTATTTTTCTTTTCTACTATACAATGGCAACGGGGTGATCTTTTCTTCTATCCGTTATTACCCACAAGCGAGTTTGAAATTACTGTCGCTCCCCAAAACCCCGAAACAGATTTCTCTATTACGTGGTTCTCAAATTCTTTTGGTGATATTTCCTTTGAAAGTGTTGAATATCAAGGTTGGAAGCGTGATGGAGATATGCTGAGATTGGCTAACAGCGCTGAAAACTCCTTGTTTTGGAGGGGAAAAGTTGGCGAGCATGGAGCGCTATATTTTGAAGCAACAGGGAATGGACAATTCTATGTGCGTTCTAACTTTGATAGCGTAGTCATTCATGAGTATTCTGCAGGGACAAATAAATACGAAATATTTGGTGACGTACCGTGGTTGGCATCTCGTGCAGGGGTGCTGGTTATTGGCAATATAAATTTCTTTTTCGGTGTGTTCGCTTTTCTATTATTCTTTTGGCCTCAGCGTAGACGATGGATATCGACATTTTCCCAGACTTTGGCGGGCGATAGAAAACACAAGATCAATAAGATTGATCTTGTGTGGATATTCACTTTATTCCTTTTTTCCTTGAGTTTACGCATTTTCAACCTTGATGCTCTCCCCCCTCATATTGAAGAATATCGCCACTTGAATGCAGCAAAAGATATATTTAATGGGGTGTCCTGGATGGATGTATACCAGAGAAGTTTCTATGTGGTTACGCTTCCAGTGTATTTGTTTTTTGCTCTCTTTGGTGTCAAGCTCGGTGTCGCTCGTTTCGTTGGTGTGCTTTTTAATAGCTTTGCCATTATCCCCCTTTATCTGATTACCAGGAAAATTGATCGGCGGCTTGCCATAGTTGCATCCTTTTTGTATGCAACAAGCCCTTATATTATCTCGTTAGCGCGAAACGTTCGCGAATATGCTTACTACCCGTTTTATTTTTACCTGGTAGCCTATATAAGTATTGAATATCTCGAGAAACTTTATAAGAGAGGCGTTACTTTAAAGTTTTTTTTAGAGAATAAGAACTTAATTTTGTTGTTTTTGTTGCTAATCCCATTGATTTACGTCTCTTTTGATAGACGCTCAACGCTAAAGATACTTATCATTTGCTATGGGATCTTGGCATTATTTATTTTGATGAAGATACGGCTTAATGGTAAAAGGGCTTACTTTGTTTTCCTTGTTGTATTTCTAGTCTCTTTGGGTGCTGGATTTTGGTTTTTTGTCATCCAAGGTAATGCCAAACATGGAACCTTTAATAATTATCTAATACCGTTTTCTCAAGGAGATTTTGAAACACCTCTAAATTACTTTTTTTACAACCCCCCGCAACAATGGTACTTCAATCGCTTAGCGTTGGTTCCCGTTACAGCATTGTTTTGTACTGTTTTTTATGGTGTTTTGGTTAGAAAAAATGTAGTAGTTTCTTATTTTGCGTTTTTGTACATGGTATCTTTGACTTCATTTTTGCTGTTTTTTGGGTATGATAGCGGGACACGTTTTTATCTTCACATTCAGCTTTGGCATATTATTTTGATCGCAATGGGGGGATACGGGATCATGGGCGTTTTATCGCAAAATCTGAATTCTAAGAAAATACTTTGGACAGTAAGTATTATTTTGGTTTTAGTTACATTTAACCCTTCTCAAGTGCTGTTGTCACAATTACACACACGCTCCGGTGGAATGCCGATCTCTCGTCAAAGTCATTATAATTTTGATATTACTCAAGCCTATTTGCTCGAACGTGTTTCGCCTGATGATGTTTTGATTTCTTATGATTATGGGCGATATGCATATTTTTCAGGAAAACCACAGTTTTCTGCGGTGTATATGGATGGAGGCTTAGAGGATCTTAGTAAGATTTCTATGCATGACACAGGCTGGATCGTTATAAATGAAAAGTATTACCCGAATTACAGTGATGTTGTTCCATTAGGAGCATTTACGATGGGAGATAAAGAAGTCTTTTATCTCGATGAGGTTGTTGGTGATCATGTTGATCATATTTGGCGTTGGGAGAATAGCACAGAGTAGGCAGTCTTTATTTATCCGTAAGGACTTGTGCCTGCTTTGGTGGTTGCCTTGACATAGAGGAAGGAAACCTTATAATCCAATTCTTGAAAATAAAGTCTCGTAGGAGAAAAAATGACTACTGCACTAATTACCGGTATCACCGGACAAGATGGTTCTTATTTGGCAGAGCTGTTGCTCGAAAAAGGCTACAACGTGGTTGGGATGGCGCGCCGTTCCAGCACTTTGAATTATGAGCGTATCGAACACTTGGTGGACAAGGTCACCCTAATTCAAGGCGATTTGCACGATCAAGGCTCGCTTTTAGCGATTTTGGAAGAACATAAACCAGACGAAGTATATAACCTGGCAGCCCAATCTTTTGTGCCTGCTTCATGGAGCCAGGCTGTTTTAACAGCAGAAGTGACAGCCCTCGGCGTGACACGTATGCTCGAGGCAATTCGTCTTTTTGATCGTTCGATCAAGTTCTATCAGGCATCCAGCAGTGAGATGTTCGGCAAGGTGATGGAAGTGCCGCAAAAAGAAGACACGCCTTTTTATCCGCGTAGCCCTTATGGGGTCGCAAAGGTTTATGGGCATTGGATCACGATCAATTATCGTGAGTCTTATGATATTTTCGCCACTTCAGGCATTCTTTTCAACCATGAAAGCCCGCGCCGTGGCTTGGAATTTGTGACCCGCAAAATCTCGAATGCCGTAGCACGTATCAAACTAGGGATGCAAGACGAATTGCGTCTCGGAAATCTCGACGCTCGCCGCGACTGGGGTTTTGCCGGCGATTATGTTGAAGCTATGTGGCTTATGCTCCAACAGGAAAAACCTGATAATTATGTGATCGGCACTGGCGAAACCTATGCAGTGCGTGAGTTTTGCGAATACGCCTTTGGCTTTGTTGACCTCGATTACAACGATTATGTCGTGATGGACCAGAAATTCTACCGCCCCGCTGAAGTGGATCTGTTGATCTCTGACCCCAGCAAGGCGCGTGAAGAATTGGGTTGGGAGCGTAAAGTGAGCTTTAAAGGGCTTGTTGAAATGATGGTGAATGCTGATCTGGAGCGCTTGAGTAAATAATTATGAAACCTTATCTCTCTCTTGTTATTCCTGTATATAACGAAGAAGAAACCCTCCTGCTGCTTTTTGATGCTGTTTATCAGGCATTGGCTTCTTTGTCATGCTCGTGGGAGGTTGTTCTTGTTGACGATGGAAGTCAAGATGAGAGCCTGAGTGTTTTGAAAACCTTTGCTGAAAAAGACGTTGAACATATCCGCGTGGTGGCGTTTCGGCGCAATTTTGGACAAACGGCTGCCATTGCTGCGGGGATCGATCATTCGCAAGGTGATGTCATTGTCTTGATGGATGCTGATTTGCAGAACGACCCCGCTGATATTCCCATGCTGCTCGAAAGATTGGACGAGGGCTACGATGTGGTGAGCGGCTGGCGTAAAGACCGCAAAGATAATACGCTGACGCGTACGATCCCGTCGAATATTGCCAACGGGCTGATCTCAAAGGTGACAGGCGTTCACTTACATGATTATGGTTGCACACTAAAAGCCTATCGCCGTGAGGTGATTACTGGTTTCCGTCTTTATGGCGAGATGCACCGTTTTATCCCCGTATTTGCTCATTCGGTGGGCGCCAAGTTATTGGAGGTTCCCGTTCGCCATCACCCACGTCGATATGGGGTAGCAAAATACGGTCTGGAGCGTACCGTCAAGGTCGTTCTTGACCTTTTTACGGTCAAATTCCTGCTGACGTATTCTGCCAAACCGATCTATCTTTTTGGCGGCACAGGAATTGGGCTGATCGGTCTAAGCGCGTTCTTACTTCTTTTCCTTTTTATTCGCCGAGTATTTTTTCAGGTGGCAGTTCTTGGATCACCGCTTTTCCAGATGGGCGCAATGTTTTTCATTTTAGGCTTTCAATCCATTTTGATGGGCTTGATTGCAGAACTCCAAGTGCGCACTTATCACGAATCGCAGCGTAAGCCGACGTATACGGTTAAAGAAAGAGTCAATGTGAGCAAAGAATGAAATTTTTGTTGCTCAATAGTGAACACCCTCCTATTGGCGGGGGTGCTGGAAACGCCAGCGCGAATATTGCTCAGCAAATGGTTCAGCAAGGTCACGAAGTGGTCTTGCTGACTGTTCGTTTTGGCGACTTTGCGCATGATGAAGTTTGGAATGGCGTGCATATGGTACGTGTGCCCGCCATACGTAAACGTATGGATCGTTCTGGTGCTGTTGAGCAGATCAGTTTTGTCCTCGGTGGGATCTGGGGAAGCCTGCGCCTCTTGAAGAGTTTTCGCCCCGATATGGTTATCGCCTTTTTTGGTGTACCCTCTGGTCCCATTGCCTGGACATTGAACTTGCTGACGGGTATCCCCTATATTGTATCCATGCGTGGCGGCGATGTGCCCGGCTTTCGCCCCTACGATTTCAAGATATACCACAAGCTGGTTGCCCCTTTTTTAAAGATCATTTGGCGGCGAGCGGGCGCGTTGGTTGCCAATAGTAAGGGTTTAAGAGAACTTGCTGTTAGATTCAACCCAAAAGCGGATGTGAAGATCATCCCCAATGGTGTGGATTTAGCCGCATACGCCCCCGTGCAACGAACCTGGTCTACCCCTAAACTCCTCTCGGTTGGACGCGTGGTTCACCAGAAAGGACTTGATCTGGGGATGCGCGCCCTCGCGCAATGCCAAGACCTCGATTGGGAATGGGTCATCGCTGGTGACGGCGGTGCCCGCCCGGAACTCGAAGCAATGGCAAAGGAATTGGGCATTGCCGAACGCATCAAATTTGTCGGATGGCAAGAAAAAGATGAACTGCGCAGCCTCTATCAAGATGCGAATCTCTTTCTTTTCCCCTCGCGCCACGAAGGGATGCCGAATGCTGTTCTCGAAGCAATGGCAAGTGGATTGCCCGTTATCGCTACTCAGATCGCGGGCAGCGAGGAACTCGTCGTCCATAACGAGACCGGGTTGCTGGTTCCCACTGAAGATGTGCAGATGCTTACAAATGCCCTCAAGACCCTCGTCCCGGACGAAGTGAGACGAGAACGTATGGGGGCAGTAGCCCGTCAAAAAGTCGAAAAAGAATATTCATGGGCGAGCGTTGCATCCCAATATATTCGATTAGCTGAAAACATAAAAAAACACAACCTAAATATATGATATCCCCACTGTTTTTTATCCTATAAGGATTTTTGTATCCAGTCCCAAGTTGTTGTGATGCCATCATCTAATTTTATGACTGGGTGCCAACCAAGTTCTAAGTTTGCTAAACAAGGGTCTAATACTATTTGTTGGATATCAAATGCCCGCTTAGGCAAGTTATTTACTTCTGTTTTTAGGAGAGTAATAGTTTTGATAAGCTCTACCAAAGACGTTAAAGATGTTCCACTTCCACTACCAATATTGAAAACATCATTTTGAGATGTTTTGAGTGATGCTAATTTTACTGCCTTTACTAAATCAGACACATGGATAAAATCTCGTGTAATTGAACCATTTCCAAATAATATAATTGGTAATTCCCTTTTTATTTTCCCCAAGAAGACAGCTATAACTCCTTGGCTCCCCAAAGGGTTTTGCCGTTCTCCATATGGGTTAGAAGGGCGGATTATCGTAAATGGCAACCCATATAAATGATGGTAGGTTTGAATATATTTTTCAATAGTTAATTTTAGTATTCCATATGATGAGATAGGGTTTGTTGGATGTGTTTCTGGCACAATACCTGTTTCAGGTATCCCATAAACGGTTCCTCCAGATGAGAAAAACAATAGTTTGCGGATTCTTTTCTGTACGCATATATCCAAGAGTGTTATGGTGGGTAGAAGGTCTGCTTGAATATCATGAAATGGATTTTCACCAGATGTTTGTGGAGTTGCACTGGATGCTAAATGAAAGACGATATCGCCTTTTGAAATAACTTTTTGAAGTAAAGATTTATTTCCAAGCTCGCCAAACACATAATTTACCCTTTTTAGAGGAGGTCGGAAGTGTTCAGGGTTTCGGTCATAGACTGTTATATCCCAATCGTCAATAAGAAGTTCATCAACAAGATGGCTGCCAATAAAACCATTACCTCCAAGAATGACTGCTTTCAAAATACTTGCTCCTTGATGGGGTGTTATTTGATAGATTGAAATTAGCTAATGAGATTATAATCTTGATTGTGATTGTGTGTCTTTAGTTCAAAAAAACTTGCTAACAGAGTTCTTTGCACATGGTTAGTCCCGCCCTATTAAAGTATGAGAGTAATTGATAATTGAGAGCCCTAGTAAATAAAGAGGTCATATTGAGTCCGAAGACGCGTTCCAGAGTTCTATTTGTAATATCAAAGATGGGCATTGGCGGGGCACAACAGGTAGTACTTGAATTGATCAATGGTCTAGCTCAAAAAGGCTTCCAAATTGATTTATGTGTTTTTTTTCGAACCCCTGAAGATGCTTCCGTAATTGCTCTATTGGATGATCGAGTGGAATTTGTCACCCTCTTAGGAGAGCAGATTGAATTAGAAGCAGATCATCGTGGTTTTCTTCGTAAACTGTTTTTTTTGTTGGCGATGCCCGTTCGCATATTAAAAGGTGCTTTGAAAGGTGTTTTTATAAAATACGATGCTGTTCATACAAATTTACTCATCGGAAGTTTTTTTTCTTATTCTTTGCGCGGAATTCTTCAGATACTAAAAAAAACACCTCCTGTATTTGTTGAAACTTACCATGCAGATTTAACTTCTACCCAAAGACTTGAGAAGAATATTTTTTACTTCTTGTGGAAGGGTTTAGACGTGCTTGTTCTAGAGTTACGGAAAAAAGATATTCAAACTATTCAAAAGAAATTCTCTAAGGTAAGAGTTGAATATATTCCGTTTGGGATTTCATTGATTCCTGACAAAAGTGAATTGACAAAAAAGAGACAGGATTTTATTGCAAAGTATGATGAACTAAGCTTGGATACGAGTCCCTTAAATATAGTTTCAATCACTCGCCTCAATAATAGTGAAAAACGTGTTAATAAGTTGATCGACCTGATCAAGCACCTTCATACAGATCTTGGCAGCCCGTTCAGATTTATCTTATGTGGAGACGGACCGGACAGAAAAGAAATAGAAAAACAGATCATAGAACTTGATATCTCCAATTTTGTCATTCAAACAGGATTTGTTGATGACCCCTTTCAGCCATTGAGCATTGCAACGGTGTTTTTACAAATTGGAATTGAAGACCGTGCAGGTATTGCTGCGTTGCAGGCTGCGTCAATAGGCGTCCCTGTTGTAACAGTTCAAGGGGATTCAGAATGGAAAATCAGAGCCAATGATAACGAATTGTTTTATACATCCTCATCAATGAATGAATTAGTAGCTCATATGAAAAAACTCTTGCTCGATAATAATTATCACAAATTAGAAAGTGAGCGAAATAAAAGGGTAGTTGAAGAAGAATTTATGGCGGATGCAATGGTTGATAGATATTTTGAAGTGTACTTGGATATTTTAGCCAGTTTGCCAGAAAAAAAGGATGTTGAGAAACGTTAATGTGCGGAATTTGTGGAATTTCCCTTTCTGAACGTAATCATGTAGACGCTGAATTATTGCGCAGCATGAATAACGCAATTTATCATCGCGGCCCTGATAGCGACGGTTTTTATGAAGCCGAAGGTGTTGGCCTAGCGATGCGCCGTTTGGCGATTATTGATCTGACCACAGGCGACCAACCGATCGCCAACGAAGATGAGAGTGTTTGGATTGTCTTCAACGGTGAGATTTTCAACTTTCAGGATTTGCAAACAGGGCTGCGCGCACGCGGACATCATCTGAAAACGAATGGTGATACCGAGTGCATCGTCCATCTTTATGAAGAAAAAGGTGTCGATTGCGTCAAGGAATTGCGCGGACAATTTGCTTTTGCAATTTGGGATAAAAAACAAGCACGGCTTATGTTGGCGCGTGATCGCATGGGGCAAAAACCGCTCTACTACACTGTGCAGGATGGCAAACTTTACTTTAGCTCGGAGCTAAACAGCCTGCTTGAAGGGTTGCCCGCCCGCCCTGAGATGAACTTGCAAGCCATAGATCTGTACTTGAGCCTGCAATATATTCCCGATCCGCACACGGCTTATGAGGGTGTTTTCAAGTTGCCGCCTGCACATACGCTGGTTTGGCAAAATGGTCAGATTCATCTCGAACGCTATTGGGCGCTGGATTTTGCGCCCAAATGGGATGCGCCCCAAGCCGAACTCGAAGAGATTTTGCGCGAGAAAGTGCGCGAAGCTGTACGCGTGCGCATGATTGCTGATGTGCCGCTAGGGGCACATCTTTCGGGCGGGATCGATTCGAGTATCGTTGTGGGGCTAATGGCACAGCAGAGCAACCAGCCTATAAAAACCTTCTCAGTCGGTTTCGAGGAGCAGGATTTTTCGGAGCTTCCCTACGCACGCGCCGTTGCTGAACGTTATGCCACTGATCACCACGAATTTATCTTGACTTATGGCGATATTCCCGCCACGCTGGAAAAACTCGTTAATCATTTTGGTGAGCCATTTGCCGATCCATCTGCGCTGCCGCTCTACCTGCTTTCGAAGATCACGCGTGAGCATGTGACTGTGGCGTTAAATGGGGATGGAGGCGACGATCTGCTTGCGGGATATATGCGCTATTGGCTCGATCCCTGGGCAGATGCCTACACCCGACTGCCGAACGCTCTCACCCGAGGCTTGCTACCGTCTATTTTGCAACGTCTGCCCGACGCATCGAACCGCCCCGTTGGACACAGCCTCGTTAACGGGCTTAAGCGCCTCGAACAGCTGACTGAGATCGATCCGCGTGCCAGCATCCTGCGCTGGGGATCGTATTTCTCGCCCACGCAGCGGCGCGCCTTGTGGAAACCCGCGTTTTGGAATGAATCCCAAGCCCATAACGCGGAAGCGATTTTATCGTCCGCGTTTGATATGCTGGATGGCGCTGGGCGGCTGGATCGTACCCTTTACAGTGATTCCCAGACCTATCTGCCCGGCGACCTCCTCGTCAAAGCCGATCGCATGACAATGGCAGCTTCGCTGGAGGGGCGTTCGCCTTTCCTGGATCATCATGTTGCTGAGTTTGCTGCACGTCTGCCCGAAAAAATGAAGATGCACGGTAGAACGGGCAAATATCTGCTGCGAAACGCCTTTGCAGAGATGCTCCCTGAAAATGTACTGGGGCATAAAAAGCAGGGTTTTGGCATTCCGGTTGGGGCATGGTTCCGAGATCCGCTCGCTGCTTGGACGCGTGAACGTCTGCTTGGTGTTGACGCACCATTGGCGGCATGGTTTAATCCGAAGGCAATTGAAGATATGTTGACAGAACACTTGGATGGGCGCGTAGATCATGGCAAACGGATCTGGGCATTGGTGATGTTGAGTTTGTGGAAAAAATAAAAAAGGTTAAGAGAATCCTTATGGAAGAAGCTTTTTACGACCATGCTTGGGGAGAATGGGATGACATGAAGCAGTACGGGCCTGTTTCGCGTCATGTACGTCGGTTAATTTTCAAAATGCTTGGAGGCATAGAATTTGCATCTGTGCTTGATGTTGGGTGCGGAGTAGGAACGCTTTTACAAGAAATCAAAAGCAAATACCCTCATGTAGAATTGGCAGGGACAGAATATGCAAGTACGGGGCTTGAGATAACGCAATCACGCATCCCTGATGGGCAATTTTCTCAACTCGATCTGTCTAAAAGCCATCTGGACGAGACCTATGATCTTCTCTTTTGCATTGATGTGCTTGAGCATATTGATGATGATGTCTCTGCTATGAGAAATTTGCGAGCTATGACAAATAAATATCTGCTCGCTGTGGTGCCAATTGGTCCTTTGTTTGAAATAGAGAGAGAGCGTGTGGGGCATGTGCATGGCTATAAATGGCAAGAGTTCGATCAAAAGCTAGAGGACGCGGATTTTGATATTGTCCGCCATATTCAGTGGGGATTTCCTTTCTATAATATCTATCGTCGCATTCTTCATCGTTTACCAGAATCTACTGTGTCCGGTAAGTATGGTTTATATAA
>JABGQU010000033.1 GCA_018648605.1 Anaerolineae bacterium
ATCAGTGGACGGCATGCTCCGGAATCCGTGGACGATATGCTCCGGATTTTGCAGCTCTCGATGTCCCGACGCGGAAACTGCTCGGACAATGCCCCGATGGAGAGCTTTTTCGGACATTTCAAAGAAGTATTTTTCGACAGTATCCGACGCCAACTTGCCAACAAGCACAACAGATTATTGATGAGTATATGGACTTCTACAACTACGAGAGGATACAATTGAAAACAAAACAGATACCTTATCAAAAAAGGTGTCTGTCTAAATAACCCAGCGGGGGGCGCTTTTATTTTTGTGTCTCGTTTACAGGGGGCAGTTCAAATTGCGAGGCTTTCGTAATTGGTAGGCTTTAATCTGCCTTTCCTACGCTGTTTTCAGCGGAGAAAGCACTTATTCAAGATGTCTAATCTTCTTTTGGCAGAAGACTCTCGTTCACTTTTTTCAGCTCGGTTAGCAATTTTTCCATTTCTGTTAGATCAGCATTAAAAAGGACCGACCAAGGCAAAAAGTAATTACTGTTTGTCGCTGCTTCACCATCTTCACGGACTTTTTTACCAGCAGCGGTGACTGCATAGCCATCGTCGCCTGATTCGACCCAACCCAACGCTTCCAAATCGCCGAGTGCTTTGGCGTAGTCCTCAGTTGTATAGCTGCGGAAAGGTAAACGCTCTGCCAGTTTTTCAGCGGTATTTGCTTCACCGTTCCAGACAAAACTCAAGGTTTCCCAAACTTGTCCGTTCACACCGCTGGGCGTCCAGGCTGCGATGTGGGCATCATCTCGAAATGCGTTTAGATCATCGAGATGTTGATCTACTTCTGCGAGCGTACCTACGTCTACTTTTGGGTGACCGCCGTTGCTAATATCAAAGGCTGTTCGTCCCGTTTTAAAGTCTGTTTGAGCGCAGGAATCAACTAACTTGCTGAGAAAGGTTGCTAGTTTCGCCATCTTATCGGCAGGGAATTGACTGATCTCATTGATATGCGCGTAAAAGGAGGTATGCGATTCTTCGATGGCATTTGCCCCTTTTTCTGAGACAACGTAGCTACCTGTGCCGTCCGCTTTCAGGTATCCCGCTTCTGCAGCGTCTGCCAAGGTCTTTGCGTAATTTTCAGAATTTCCATAAGGCGTTCGCTTGGAAAGCAAATCAACTGAAATCGGATTTGGCGCGGTATTACTCGCCATAAAGGTCGGCATATAAAAACGTTGCTCGGTAAAATGTTTTTCGAAAAGCGGCATGACAACTTCCTGCCCAAGCGGGAAGATCGATCCGGTTACTTCGCCCATTAGCTGAAATACTTTTTGTTGGTCGCTCATTTGTGTTTCCTTGTAGAAATCTTATTAAACGGTAGCAAGTTCAAATTCAGGTGCGTTATGCGTCAAAAGCCCACTCGCCGCCACGCATGACAGCTTCGACAGTCCCATCTGCGGTGATGCCATCCACATCCAATTCGCCAGAACCAAACATAAAATCAACGTGGATCACACTATCATTTCCGCCAACTGCGAAGAACTCTTCATTCGACATTTCGGGACCGCCCTCAAGATTGAATTTATAGGCACGCCCCAATGCCAGATGGCAGGACGCATTTTCGTCGAAAAGGGAATTCAGAAAAACGATATTGGATTGCGAGATCGGCGACTGATGCGGTACAAAAGCGATCTCGCCTAAAAAGCTCGCGTTCTCGTCTGTTGTGATCATTTCACGCAAAACATCTTCGCCTTTTTCAGCAGAAAACTCGACCACCTTGCCCTTCGAGAAAGTCAGGCTAAAGTTCTCGATCATGCTGCCGTAATAACTAAGCGGTTTTGTCGAGGCAACCGTACCTTCGGTTTGGTCTTTATGCGGCAAGGTAAAGACTTCTTCGGTAGGGATATTTGCAACATAATCGATCTTTTCGCGCGAGACGTTGCCGCCACCTGCCCAGATATGCCCGGTCGGCAAGCCAAGCTTTAGGTCTGTACCCGGAGCGCGCAAATGCAACGCTGTGTAGCCTTTTTTTGTTAAAATTTGATGGCGTTGAATCAAATCAGCAATATGTATTCTCCAAAGCGCAACGGGATCATCCTGATCGAGGCGGCAAAGCGCGAAGACTTTTTCCCAAAGTAAGCGCAGAGCTTCTTCGGCATCTTTATCAGGAAAAACATGCTTTGCCCAATCAGGCGTGGGCGGGCAAACAACTGTCCATTGCGTGGCACTCTGCCCTTGCAACTCGCCAATCGGGCGATAATTTCTCGCCAGAGCTTGTCGACTAGAGGAAATGGCTTGAGGATCTAAGCCTTTGAGCAGTTCAGGGTCTGGTCCCGCAACTTGCAGATACGCTGCACCATCTTTGATTTCTTGCGCGATCCCTTCAAACTTCCAGGCAGGAAATTGATCAAAAGAATCTCGCGATGCATATTGATGTCTGAGTTTATTGATCTTCTCATCTGACCAAACGATCGTTACCAAAGGGCACCCCATTTGGTAGGCAACTGCCGCAACTTCTTGCACCAAAGGCGCAGTATTTATCCCCGCGCGTACAATCATCTTCTGTTTAGGCTGAAGGTTCAACCCAACTTTAACGACCAACTCGGCGTATTTCTTGAGATTCTGTTCAAAGTTCCCTGTTGTCATCTTTTCCTCCAGGCAAGCAAGTAGTGTATCTGTTTTGATTTCATTTATGCGGAAATTCGGGTTTCACGCATATAGTAGCATTTTAGACAAAGATTGTCAAGTTTTCTATAAAAAAAGCCCTCGCTCAAAATAAGCGAGGGCTCTCAAAGGCAATCGTTTGTCTTTACTCAGCAGTGGCTTCAGCTTTCGATTCTTTACTTTCTTTACTTGCTTTCCAAGCTTCAATGAAAACAGGCACTAAAGAGATCACGATGATCGCGAGAATAACGATCGAGAAATTATGCTTTACAAAGTCAATATTGCCGAAGTAGTAACCGGCAAAAGCAAAGAGAGGCACCCAAACCAACCCACCGAAAACATTATAAGAGAAGAAATACTTATAAGACATTTTCCCAACACCGGCGACAAAAGGCGCAAAGGTACGGATAATCGGCACAAAGCGCGCTAAAAAGATGGTCTTGCCGCCATGTTTTTCAAAGAACTCATGCGTTTTATCAAGATATTCCTTCTTGACCCACTTGCTATCGTAAGCCTTTTCGCCAAGGCTATGACCGATCCAGTAATTGACGGTATCACCAAGAATGGCGGCGACCATCAAGAGCCCGACCATGAGAAAGATATTCAAGCCACTATCTCCGATCGCGGCAATAGCGCCAGCAGCGAAGAGAAGTGAATCGCCGGGGAGGAAGGGCATGACAACCAAGCCGGTTTCAACAAAGATCACCGCAAAAAGAATTGCGTATGTCCAGGTGCCATATTGAGAAATGATGTCGCTCAGATATACATCGAGATGGATAAAAATATCTACAAATTGGGTTAACAGTTCCATATTTTTCACTCACTTTTTTTGTCTAAAAGGATAACAGCGGGCGATTATACCCCATTCTTAGCGTTCTTCGATGGTAACGCTCAACAGAAGATCACCCGCAGGTAGTGGTATACCAAATTGCGGGTCACGCGGAGCAAGCTCTATCAACACATCCATACCACTGATCACCTGCCCAAAAATTGTGTACTCTCCATTCAGATCAGGCGCAGCGGCGTAGGTAATGAAGAACTGACTACCATTTGTATTCGGTCCCACATTTGCCATGGCGACCACACCCGGTCGATCAAAGGATAACGATGCGTCAATTTCGTCCTCAAAGAAATAACCGGGATTTCCCTGCCCCGTCCCGCTGGGGTCTCCCGTCTGTGCCGTGAAACCCTGCAAAACACGATGGAAAGTAATCCCGTCAAACCAACCTTCTTCTGCGAGAAAAATAAAATTATTCACGGTTACAGGTGCTTGTTGTGGATAGAACTGGATCACGATATCGCCTTTTTCAGTTCTCAAAGTCGCCAGATATTCCTTTGACGAATCGATCACAGTTGGCGGGCAGGATGTGAATTGCTTCTCGCCCAAAACGATCAATTGCGTGATGCGTTCAAGGCTATCAAAATCAAGCGGACCAGAATAGATCTGTCCATTAATGAGCAAGAAAGGTGTTCCCGGAATACCGATCTCCAACCCTTTGGTGAAAGATTGCGTCACGCGCTCAACAATTGTATCGGAACGCAGATCGGCGATAAATTGCGCACCATCCATCTCCAGTGTGGAGGCTTGCTCGGCAAGCCAACGCTCGAACGCCTCTTCGGAAAGTGCGCCCCAAACTTCTTGCTCGGCAAAAAGGATTTCGTGCAATTCCCAATCTTTATTCTGCAACCTCGCCGCTTGCACGGCTTGTGCCGCCAATCCCGCACGCTCGTGCCCGAGATTGGTGATCAGAGGAAAATCACGATAAACAAGACGCACATCTTCGGGGAATTGCGCTGCCAGTTGCGTCAAAGTTGAAGCAAGCACAGCACAGCCCGCGCATTGAAAATCGCTATATTTAATAAAGGTCACAGCCGCATCAGCAGAGCCACGCACACGATCTTCGGAACCGATCGGTGGAAAGAGCGATTCTTCCTCCGCCGAGGGTGTAGGGATGCTATTGATCGACATACACCCCGGGGCAATTTGCGTTGAGGGCAGAGTTGGGGACACAATTTCCACGAAAGGCGTTCCCGTTGGTAAGGCAGCCGGGATAGAAGGGGGCGCGCAAGCGCTAAGAAAAAAAACTACGAAAAAAGAGATGAAAACGAATCTACGCATAAAAATTAGTCCACCATTGCTTCTAATGCTTCAAACGAATCCAACCACATGATCGTATGAACAAAATCTGCCAGCGAGTCACTTTGCTCGCGCAATGCACGCACAGCAGCACCCACCGGGTCTACGCCTGCCGCCCCACCAGGAACATCCGCATAGGCACCATGAAATGCAAAATATGCCTGATTCAATTTGCGAATGGCGTAGCCATTTTCCCAGAATATCGCGCGGCGCGCTTCCATATAAGCTTCTGCTTCATCAACCTTTCCATCCGCAAGGAGTTCATCTACACGCAGGCGCGTTTCACGCATCTCGGTATTGAAATCAAAAGGCGGAGCCTCAAGGCTGGGCATCCCCTCAGATAACGAGAGCAAGTCCACAGGAGGGCGTTCCGACGCCAGTGATTCAGGATAATAACGCTTTTGCACAATCCGCCCTATCTCTGTGCCAACGATCGAGGCAACAGTCTCGTTCATTGTGCGCAATTCTGGCGTCGTCCCGTAATTTGAACCCAGTGGATGCCAAGTCAGATAATTATGCATCCACTCATGCGCTATTGTATCCACGATCCAGGGCAAATGTATGGAGCGCATCCCCATTGTAGGGTAAATACCAACGCCGCCAATCGGCACGACCAAAGCTGATCGATCAAGCTCTTCTGCAATTCTTTCTTCAAGCGCCGCTTGCTCATCAACGGGTAGATCAGCAAGTAATGAAATATTTTCATCTTGACGGATGACTTCGCGCGGCGAAACGATGAGCGCCATCGGCAAGGGCGAGATATGATAAAGAGGACGCGGCAACGGTTGCCCGCCCGACGTGAGGCCTGCTTCCGCTAAAGCAACGCTGACTTGCTCTTCAAGAATGGATTCGGCAAAAGGCGCCAAGCGACGCTGTTCCGCATAAAGAGCATTTAACCGCGCTCGTAAATCAACCGAGGCCGCTTCGGGGTCTGGAATTTCAGGGTTGGAATAGATCTGGCTCAGCTCCCACTCTACCTGAAAAACACGATCCATTTGGCGCAAATAATCAATCACGATCATTTTGCGTGTGCCGCGATCACTATAATAGGGGCTGCCCAAGGCTACTTGCTGAACTTTGATCCAGGAAGCGTCTGCAATCCAGCTCGGAAAATCAAACTTTATGCCACGGGTATAGTCATAATAATAGTCTCTCTCTACATCATAGCGAACAGCACCGCCGCCGAGCACTAAAGAAAGAGCAAGAATATAGAAAAGCCAATTAAGACCTTGAAGGATGCGATCAAACATGGGTGGGATTATAAGAGAGCCTTATAGTTTTGAGAACCTTTGGGAAATTCAGTTTGCCCAATATTATTTTTTATATCTTTCGTAAAATAATTAACAAAAGAAATATTCACAGTTATACGAGATTAATTCTGCATTTTCTGTTTATTTCAAAATATACATTGACATATCCCATTTTCTTAGATAGATTCTTAGCATAAAGAAATAATCTCAAAAAACAGGACTATCCATGCTAGACGAACTCGACAAGAAGATTCTGCAAGCCTTGCAAAAAGATGCCCGCATCAGCAATACAGAGCTGGCTCGGCGCGTAAACTTATCGCCACCGGCTACCCACGCCCGCGTACGGCGATTGGAAAAAGATGGCTTTATTCGAAGCTACACAACAGTCGTAGATCGCCAAAAAGCCGGCTACGACTTACTCTGCTTCATCAGCGTCAGCTTACAACTACACGAAACAGAGCAAGTAACGGGTTTCTTGAAGATCATTGCAGAAATGCCAGAGGTCTTGGAGTGCCATCATGTTACCGGGGAATATGACTACTTACTCAAAGTGGTTACCCGCAACACAGAAGGCTTGGAAGATTTTCTGATGAATCGTCTCACCCCCGTTTCTGGCGTGGCGCGCATTCACACCAACCTGGTTTTACGCGAGGCGAAGTCTACGAGTGAAATACCGTTGGAATAATTAGAAAACCGTTGGTTTCGATACGCCCTCCGCTATCGCTTCAGGCTACTCAACCACCTACTAATCAAAAGGAGATTTAAATGTCAGATATCAAAACAATGGGACAACAATTCGGTCGTCGTTCATGGGCAGAACCGTGGAAGATTAAGATGGTCGAGCCCATCCACATGATTACGCGTGCCGAGCGCGAAAAAGCCGCCGCAGATGCCGGCTATAACACCTTCCTGCTTCGCTCGGAAGATGTTTATATCGACCTGCTCACCGACAGTGGAACCAGCGCAATGAGCGACCGCCAATGGTCAGGCATGATGATGGGAGACGAAGCCTACGCGGGCAGCCGAAATTTCTATAATCTCGAAAACGCCATCCAAACCTATTATGGCTATAAACATATTATCCCTACCCATCAGGGACGCGGCGCGGAACATCTGATCAGCCAGGCACTCATCAAAAAAGGCGATTATATCCCCGGCAATATGTATTTCACGACCACGCGGCTGCATCAGGAGCTTGCGGGCGGCACCTTTGTTGACGTAATCATCGACCAAGCTCATGACCCGATTGATCCGCATTTGTTTAAGGGCAACGTGGATATTGACAAGGTAAAAGCTCTGGTCAAAAAAGTCGGCGCAGAGAATATCCCCTATGTCAGCCTTGCTGGAACCGTAAATATGGCAGGCGGACAACCCGTCAGTATGCAAAATGCGCGTGAATTACGCGCCTATTGTGATTCGCAAGGCATCGCCGTTTATCTGGATGCAACCCGCATGTACGAAAACGCTTTCTTCATCCAAGAGAGAGAAGAAGGCTATGCCGAGAAATCCATCGCCGAAATTTTGCTTGAGTTCTGCTCCTACACCGATGGCGCGTGGATGAGCGCAAAAAAGGATAATCTCGTCAACATCGGCGGTTGGCTGGCTGTAAATGACCCCAAAGTTGCCGAGCAAGCCCGCACGATGGTCGTGGTTTACGAAGGGCTGCACACTTATGGCGGTATGGCTGGACGCGATATGGAAGCTCTCGCCATCGGCATCGCTGAAGGCGTACAAGATGACCACGTTGCATCGCGCGTTCGCCAAGTGCGCTATCTGGGCAAATTGCTCCTCGATTGGGATATTCCCATCATGCAGCCCGTTGGCGGTCATGCCATTTTTGTGGATGCAAAACGCTTCTATCCGCATATTCCCCAAGATCAATTCCCTTCACAGACTTTAGCTGCCCAGCTTTATCTCGACTCAGGTGTCCGTTCGATGGAGCGTGGCGTAGTCAGCGCGGGGCGCAATCCTGAAACCGGTGAGCATCGTTATCCTGCTCTTGAACTGACCCGCATCACCATTCCACGCCGCGTCTATACGCAGGCACATATGGATGTGGTCGCCGAAAGTCTCAAAGCCGTTTATGATCAGCGCGACAGCACAAAGGGTCTCAAAATGGTCTACGAACCTGAATACTTGCGCTTCTTTCAGGCGAGATTTGAGCTGTTGGATTAGCTTAAATAACAACTGCGACACACCTTAAAGGTGCGTCGCAGTTCGGATTATTTACTAGAGCCGATGTGCAGCGCATTTTACAAATACAATGCACATCTTTCATCTGAAAATAAAACCGAAGCGAACATGTCCTTCAGCTTGCTTCCACTTCAGAAGCATTCTCCAGAAGATAAAAAAAAAGATGCCGAGTATCTTCGAGATACTCGGCATCTTTTCGTAATTCTATCTATATTATTCGTAACGCAATGCTTCTACCGGCACCAAATTCGCAGCACGGTTGGCGGGGTAAATCCCGAAGAAAAGACCAATAGCTGTTGAGAACATGGTCGCAAGTAAGACAGCACTCAAGCTAACTGCAGGGTCAAAAGGGGTACCCGACCTTGTCGAAACTATACCAACGACCGCGCCAATTCCCCAACCAAGCACAATACCTATCAGCCCCCCGACTAAGCTGAGGAGCGAAGATTCTGTTAGAAATTGAATCAGTATGTCGCGTTTACGCGCGCCAAGGGCTTTACGCAAGCCGATCTCACGTGTGCGTTCCGTCACCGAGACGAGCATAATATTCATGATACCGATCCCCCCAACGAGGAGAGAGATTGCCGCGATCCCGCCGATAAAAGTCGTTAAAATCCCTGTGATCGAGGAGGCCGTATCGACCATATCCTGTTGCGAAAAGATGGAAAAATCATTCTCTCCAACAGCTGTACGGTGCCGTTGGGAAAGTATCTGAGATATCTCTTCCTCTGTTGTTGTTACTGAATCCGCATCCACAGATTGGACAAAGATCACATCCACCTGATCTGCAGGGCTACGTCGAAGAATACGAGCTTGCGCAGTACTAAACGGGATCAGTATCTCATTATCTTGACTTCCCATCATTCCACCGCCACGCTCTTCGAGAACGCCAATAACACGAAAAGGTTGTCCTTCTACACGCACTGTTTCGCCCACAAGCCCCTCACGCCGACCGAAAAGATTGTCAGCAACTTCAACGCCTAATAAAACCACCGATGCGCGTCCTAAAATATGCTCTTCAGTGATTTCTTCGCCTTCTACAACCGTGTAATTACGCACGGGGAAATATGCTGGCGTAACGCCTGTTAACGTGACCGTACTAACTTCGCCGCTAGAGGAAACTTCCGCACTCCCCTGCAAAACAGGGGCTACGGCTTCAATAGAAGGTGCAGAAAACGAATCTTCCAATGCCTCCGCATCCCCAATCGTAAGCGGCTCAGGGTTACGTATAGATTCATCTTCACCACCGCTAAAAACAAAAAGCAAATTCGTACCAATGCCGCTAAGCGATCCAAGAATGGTATCTTGCGCACCTGCGCCAAGCGCCAACATAGCGATAACCGCAGCAACACCGATCACGATTCCCAGCATCGTCAGACCTGAACGCATCTTATTCGCATTCAGACTTTCAAGAGCTTCAATTATAGATCTCCAGACGTTCATGCTGCCACCTTTTCCAAAATTTGCCCATCATGCAAATGAATAGTACGTTGGGCTTGGGCGGCAACCTTTGGATCATGAGTAATAATGATCAGCGTGGTTCCGCTTTCTTTATTTAAAGCAATGAGCAAATCCATGATCTCTTGACCAACTTTTGAATCAAGGTTGCCCGTAGGCTCATCTGCCATCACGATAGCAGGCTCGTTGACCAAAGCACGCGCGATAGCAACACGTTGCTGCTGCCCACCGGAAAGCTCTGCAGGACGATGATTAATTCGGTCACCAAGACCAACCGCTTCAAGCGCAAGGCGCGCTTTTTCTTTACGTCCGCTGGCTGTGCCCGAATAGCGGAGGGGTAATTCTACATTTGACAAAGCGGATGAACGCGAAAGCAAGTTGAAGCTCTGAAAAACGAATCCTACTTTGCGGTTACGAATATCAGCAAGCTGATCGTCGCTGAGATCAGCTACGATCTCTCCATCTAAAAGATATTCGCCACTGGTGGGCTGATCGAGACACCCAAGCGTATTCATCAATGTTGATTTTCCAGAACCAGAAGCGCCCATAATGGCGACTACTTCGCCGCGCTGGATCTCAAGAGATACACCACGCAAAGCATGAACTTCCACTTCACCCATCTTATAAACTTTCGTCAGGTCGCGAGTGATAATAACAGCATCATTCATCGTGTTTTTATCTCTCCATCCCAGGAGGCGGTCCGCCACCCATTTCAAAACTGCTTGGTGGATTGAGAATAACCAAATCTCCCTCTTCAAGAGCACTGGAAGCGAGAACGCTCATCGCATCAGCAGAGGCGCCAAGACGAATCTCTACCATTTCGGGGAAACCATCTTTCAGCAGGTAGACAACCCTTTTCCCATCCACGAGGCGAACAGCGCGATTAGGGATCAAAATCGTATCTTTGATCTCCTTGACAACGATATTCACAGCTGCAGTCATCCCGGGGCGAACAAGTTCATCTGCATTTGTCAGCTCGACAGTTACTTCGAAATTGACTGCCCCTTGCACTTCACTCCCGACCTGCCCAACTTCAACCACTTTACCCGCATATTCCTGGTCAAGAATAGCATCAAAAGAAAGACTTACGGCCTGCCCCAAGACAACACTATTAATATCTATTTCTGAAAGCTCAACATCAACAAGAAGACGGCTAAAGTCATCAAGGCGAAAACCAGGGGCACCGGCGGAAACCTGATCTCCGGCGAGGATACTAATATCAGTCACTGTGCCCTCGAAAGGCGCGATCAGATATGCCGTATCAAGGGTCGCCTGGGCAGCATCAACACGCGCTTGAGCAGCAGCAACATCGGCTTTATTGGGACCATCTGCAACTCGTTCCCAGGCACGTAGCGCATCGTTATACTGCGCCTGCGCTAAAGCAAGGCTCTCATCCGCTTCTGCTTTTGTTACATCGTCCGCTTCGTCAACCTTGACCTTTTTTAAGGAGGGCACTCTACGCCCATTGACTGTTATATATACGATTTGATCGAATTCATAAGGCTCATCTAAAGAATCACGGTAATCTTGTGCTTTTTCAAGCACGTCGGCTGCGCGCCTCAAGTCAATTTGAGCTTGAGCAGCAGCCGTTCCTGATTGCAAGAGATCGTCCAAACTTTTTTCTGCGCTAACCAGATCAGCCTGTGCCAGGATCACACCTTGTGATAAAGATGTACTCTCCAGAGAGGCCAAAGTCAGCCCCTTGCCTACACGATCCCCAACAGCAACGCTAACTTGTTCAACCGTACCGCTAGTTTGCCAATTTAACAAGGCACTCTGATTTGAGCGCACGGTTCCAGTTGCGCCAACAGTTGCAGTTAGGTTACCGCGCTCGATTTTTGCAGTTTGAAAAGTGTCAGCCGCAGAAATCTTCGCTTGGCTACTCAAGGCAGCAATAACTCCAACAACGACAATGATGACTACTGCAAAAATTATCCAAGTCTTCTTACTGATTTTCTTCATAGATAAAGCCTCCAAAGCATATCTCTATAGCAATATATTTTTGCAAGAAAAAGGACGTGCCACTTCTCACAAAAGGCACATCTCTTTATAAAGCGGGGATATTATACGCCCAATATTAATGAAAATTGTATAAACTCTATTAACCTTGCAAAGAAAGTCTCAAAGTATATACGCATTCGCAATTCAGGAAGTTGTACATTACAATAATTTGAATGTGACCATTGTCGCCCGATTTGGTGACATAAAAACCTGTGTCCATTTGTAAAGTTTCGGTATCATCACCCTGCCACTTTACGATGTTTTATCGGAGGTAAGTATGCAAGCTGTTCCAAGCGAATTTTTAGCAATTAACCGCAAAAAACGTGCCCAAGAACCCTTTCTTGAATTAGATCTACGCCCTGCTGAAGAGCGAGTTTGTGATTTTAATGAAGTTGTTATCGGTTTTACTCCTGAACAAGCACAAATAGAAGCTGCGCGTTGTATCCATTGCCCAGACCCTGCTCCCTGCATGGTCGCCTGCCCCACACATAACGATATTCCTTCTGCAATGTGGCTGATAGAACAAGGTCGCTTTGCAGAAGCTGCAAAGCTTTACCATGAAACAAGTTCTCTCCCCGAAGTTTGCGGGCGTGTTTGCCCTCACGAACAACTTTGTGAAGGCTCCTGCGTTCTAAATAAAACTGGAGAACCGGTCATCACTGGGCAGTTGGAAGTTTTTGCACTCACGCAAGAACGTATTCTTGAGCCTTATACCCCTGAAATCGCTCCCAAAACAGGTCATAAAGTTGCCATCGTTGGCGCTGGTCCTGCCGGTCTTGGCTGCGCGGACCAATTACTTAGACTAGGACATGATGTAACTCTCTTTGACTCTAAGCCTGCTCCCGGTGGTTTATTGGTTTACGGTATCCCCAATTTCAAACTCTCAAAAGACGTTTTCTTCGAACGCTGGAGAGATATGGAAAAACTCGGCGCAAAATTTGTCGGGAACACCTATGTAGGCAGAGACAAAACCATTGACGAGATACTTGCTGAGGGCTTTGACGCCATGTTCGTTGGTGTTGGCTCGGGCATCGATGCTCCGATGGACATCCCCGGTGAAGACTTGGATGGTGTTTACGAAGCAACCGATTATCTTATTCGCGGCAATGTCAGCGGAGACGATCTCCCTAAAGATAAAGAAGCTCTCCCCAACCTCGGCAACGACGTAGTCGTTATCGGCGGTGGTGATACAGCATCGGACTGCCTGCGCACTTCTGTACGCATGGGCATCGAGAACGTGACCTGCCTTTATCGCCGCACCGAATCCGAAATGCCCGGCAGCGCAAAAGATCGCAAACTTGCCAAGCAAGAAGGTGCAAAATATCGATTCCTGACTCAGCCTGTGCAATTCATCGCTGGCGAAGACGGAAAACTTGCGGCTGTTGAGTGCATCGAAATGAAACTTGGCGAACCTGATAGCAGTGGCCGTCGTCGCCCTGTACCTGTTGAAGGCTCAAACTTCAGCGTTCCGGCAACAACGGCTGTCAAAGCACTGGGCTATTGGCCCGATGAGATCATCGGTAAAACAACACCAGATTACGAAGTTGATAAATGGGGCCTTACCATCGTAAAAGACTCAGAAACCGGCCAAACTTCACGAGAGAATATTTTCGCGGGCGGCGACGGCGTAACGGGTCCCGACCTTGTCGTGACAGCAATGGTCGCTGGTAAAAAATCAGCTATGGCAATCGACGAATATTTGAAAAGCAAAAAATAGTTTTTAGAAAAGAGGAAACGGGTCGGCGCTAATCACCGCCGATCTGTTCATTTAACAATGAGCATGCCTAAATTCACGCGGCGTTTCTATCGCCATCCCAGAGAAGCAATTGAAGATTTCCGTTACCTCATCCAACGCAGGGATTTAATCCGCCACACTATGCGCGAGATGATTCCCTACGATTTTCGTGAACGCCTTATGATGGTGGTAACAGAAATCAATGGTTGTCGTTATTGTCGAGATTTCCATTTCAAAGAATCTTTGAAGAGCGGCATCTCGGAAGCAGAGCTTGCAGAATTGCTCGAGGGGCGCATCCCGAAAGATACGCCGCCCGATGAACATGCCGCGCTCGCTTACGCGCAACATTGGGCTGAAAATAATGCACAACCAGACTCTGAAGTAATGCAAAGTCTGATCGAAAATTATGGCCAGAAAAAAGCGGATGCGATCCACATTATTCTGCGAATGATACGTATGGGGAATTTATCGGGCAACTTGGTGGATTTCGTAATTTTCAAATTGACCTTTGGGAAATATGGCAAAACCGCAAATGAAGAACGTTATGCGATTTTGAAGTAGAATATGCAAGGATTTTTTACAACTACAGAATAAACTCGCTATAACGAGAGAAAAAATATTAGAAGGAGTTCTAATGTCTGAAAAATTTACCAAGCTCAAAACCCTGATCGCTGAAGTTTCCGATCTAAATGCTGCCCAAGCCGTTCTCGGTTGGGATCAGCAAACCTATATGCCCCCCGGCGGCGCAGAAGCACGCGGCAACCAACTCGCCACTTTAGGCAGCCTGACCCATCAAAAATTCACATCCGAAGAGATCGGAAAATTGATCGCCGACCTAAAAGCGGAATTCGCTGATGCCGACCTAGACTCAGATGATGCCCGTTATCTCAAAGTGCTTTCAAAAGATTACGACGAAGCCACCAAAGTGCCTTCGGAATACGTTGCCAGATTTGCCCAATTAACAGCACGCGGGCATGAATCTTGGGCAAAGGCACGCGAAGCATCCGATTTCTCCATTTTCCAAAGCGATCTTGAAGAAATAGTTGGAATGCTCAAAGAATATGTTTCCTTCTTCCCGCCCGCAGATCATCCCTACGATACATTACTTGACCAATACGAGCCGGGGATGAAGACCGCTGAAGTGCAGGAAATTTTTGGCAACATGCGCGGCAAGCAGGTTGAATTATTAAAAGCGATTGCAGACGCGAAGCAAGTAGACGACAGTTTCATGCACGTCCACTACCCCGAAAAAGAACAATGGGATTTTGGAGTCGAGGTTGCTACCAAATTTGGCTACGATTGGCAGCGCGGTCGCCAAGACAAATCCGTACATCCTTTCACAACTTCCTTCGGTGTAAACGATGTACGCATCACCACTCGTTTCTTGGAAAACTTCCTCCCCTCCGCACTTTTCGGCACGATGCACGAGGCCGGACACGGCCTTTATGAACTCGGTGTGAATCAAGCCTATGAGCGCACACCGCTCAATGGCGGCGCATCGCTTGGTGTCCACGAATCGCAATCGCGCATGTGGGAGAATCTCGTTGGTCGCTCGATCCCCTTCTGGGATCATTTCTATCCGCGCCTGCAAGAGGTCTTCCCCTCGCAACTAGGCAATGTAGACGTGAAATCTTTCTACAAAGGCATCAATAAAGTTGAGCCTTCCCTCATCCGCGTGGAAGCAGACGAAGCCACCTACAACATGCACATCATGCTGCGTCTCGAACTCGAGATCGCCATGATCGAAGGCAGTGTAGAAATCAAAGACCTGCCCGAGCTCTGGAACACAAAAATGGAAGAGTATCTCGGCGTTACCCCGCCCAACGATGCACAAGGTGTTCTGCAAGATATTCACTGGTCCTTCGGCGGCCTGGGCTATTTCTCCACTTATGCCCTCGGCAACCTGATCTCTGTCCAACTCTGGGAAAAGATCAACGCCGAAATTCCTGACCTTGATGAACAGATCCGTCAGGGCAAATTCGACGTTCTGCTCAACTGGCTGCGCTCCAACGTCCACACTCACGGGCGCAAATACGAGCCACAAGAACTCGTCCAGAGAGTAACTGGCTCCAAGATCACCCCTGAGCCTTACCTGCGCTATCTCGAAACAAAATATAGCGACATTTACGGGCTCTAATCCCCTTCAACTTGCAGGTGACAGTCACTTTAAAGTGGCTGTCACCTCGTTTAACGTATGATCAAAAAAATATCACTCGCCCTTATTCTTCTTTTTTTAACAGGATGCAATCGTGCTGGCTTGCCAGCCCCAACAGCGATGCCGGCCGATTATCTACCAACTGCCGTCGCGCTGACAGCGGTTTCGCTCGCAAGTCCCATACCTGCTTCGCCCACCCCAACAAAAATCATCCCCCCAACATTTACACCCACACCAACCCTGACACCTACACCAATCCCGGCAGCGACCATCACCCCCACAGCCGGCCCTATCGCTCCATTGCCCGCGATCCGCATTGTTGGGCCGGGACCCATGTCCAAGGTCATTTCACCTATCGCGCTTAAGAGCTATGTTCGCCCAGGCGCAAAAGGGCAAATTCAGGTCGATCTGCTTGGCGAAGACGGGCGCCTGCTTGCGCGCGAGATATTACGTCGTGAAAGCATTTTGAATGAGGGCGCTTATATTAGCATCGACATCCCCTTCGAGACACGCGCCGCTGCCGAATTGGGACGTTTGCAGATCAGCACTCGGGATGAGTTCGGGCGCCCACTGGAAACAACCAGCGTCCATCTGCTTTTGCTTTCGGTCGGTGCGAACGAGATCACCCCCGGGGATTCAGAATATGCACGCGCAGCCTTCTACTATCCCCAACCTGAAGATGACGTCTACGGCGGGACTCTGCCGCTGATCGGCGAGATGCAGCCTTTCAACGACAATCCGGTCCATTTTGAATTAGTCAGTGAAGATGGGAAAACGCTTGGCTTGCGCTCTATCAACATGATCGCAGGCGAGCGAGCGATCTTTGAAACCACCCTGCCCTATAAGGTAGATGAAGCAATATCCGCCCGTCTTGTCATCCGCCAGGAAGACAAGGGTTTTACGGGTGTGGTTTATTTGCACAGCCAGTTGGTTATTTTGCATCCCTAAGAGACTGTTTAATAAACCACAGAACCCGAAAGGTTTCCAAGAAAACCTTTCGGGTTTGAGTACAAAAATAATTATTAAACAGCTTCTAAATCATTCAATCGCCTTTATAAAAGCCTCTGCAAGAATTCGATGACCTTTCGCGTTCATGTGAATACGATCATCTGACAATTCCTGTGCGTCCATTTCCTTCAAAGCTTCATCAAAAACAGTTTGCGTATCAACGAAAATCGCCCCGTATTTCTTCGCAATTTCTCGCACCACATCCCCATAACGATCCATCTTCATCCGCATCTCATCCATTTTATCGAGTTCTAGCACATAGGGGGTCATCAAGATCAAGCCCTTCAAGGATGGGGCGACTATCGCTACCAGTTCATCCAGGGTTTGCTCATATTCTTCGATTAGAACCCAATGATCGGCCGGCAACCAGTCGTTGACTTGTTGCCAAACATCGTTGATCCCGATCATGATCGAAAGCCAATCGGGATTCAAATTCAGAACGTCACGCTGCCAACGCTTTTTGAGATTTCGGACTGTGTCCCCACTAACACCTTTGTTGACGATCTCAATTTCCAATTCCAGATATGTGGACTGTAAATGGTCAAAAACAAAACGCACATAACCATCACCTAATATTTCTTCACTATAGGATGGATCATAGTTTCGACCGCAATCTGTGATCGAGTCGCCGATCATGACGAATTTACTTTGAGGCTGGATTTTCATAATTTTTCCTTACTAACTGATGTTACGTAGAAGGCGCCTTTGGCAGACTTTGGGGCTGCCCTCACCACTTCGACAGGCTCAGTACAACGCCTCCACCCTCTCTCAAAAGGAGAGGGGACTTAATCCCTTCTCCCCTTGGCACGTGTGCCCCGAAGGGGTAAAAGGTTAGGATGAGGGGAAACGATAGTCCGTTTTATTCACTGCGTAACATCAGCTACTAAAAACACAGATGACTGTCACTATAAGAATGACAGTCATCTCTAAATCACACAAGAACGATCTAGCCAAGCAATTTACGAACTTCGTCCAGTTGCCCGGCACTCCCCAATTTAACATTCTTCGCCGCGATGAATTTGGCATACTCCGCCATGAATATCTTTCCTGGGGGGCGCAGATCGAATTGATCGGGCTTGTCGCGGAAGAATTCTCGGTGTACGCGGGTCCAGACCAAGCGTCCATCGGTGTCGATGTTGATCTTTGTCACACCCAGTTCGGCTGCGCGTTTGAACTGATCCGCATCCACACCTTTGGCACCCAGCAACGTGCCGCCAGCCTCATTGATACGCTTTACTTCCTCCTGCGGTACAGAACTGGAGCCATGCATTACCAACGGGAAGCTGGGTAAATTCTTTTGAATATCTGCCAAGACATCAAAATGCAAGCCCTGCGAGCCGCTAAACTTGAACGCACCATGGCTTGTGCCAATTGCACAAGCGAGCGAGTCACAGCCTGAACGCTCGACAAACTCTTTTGCTTCATCAGGGTTGGTCAACTTGGCATCCGCTTCATCAACGCTAACGTGTTCTTCCACACCACCCAGTTGCCCAAGCTCGGCTTCAACGACGATACCTTTGGCATGGGCTGCGTCCACAACGCGTCTGGTGATGGCAATATTCTCGTCAAAGGGAGCGTGGCTTGCATCGATCATGACGGAACTATAAAAACCGCTATTGATACAATCCAATGCGGTCTCCTCGTCGCCATGATCTAAATGCACTGCAAAAATTGCATCCGGGAAAACTTCGTTCGCCGAGCGGATCATCCCCTCTAACATAAGTTTATCAGTATAGGCACGAGCGCCTTTACTGATCTGGATGATAAAGGGGGCTTGGCTATCCAAATTCCCGCGAAACAGCCCCATGGCCTGTTCCAAGTTGTTAATATTATATGCACCGATGGCATATTTGCCATAAGCGGCTTCAAACAGTTTCTTGGTTGTAACGATCATTTTTTCTCCAATGAGTATTTTTTACTCTTAATTTGTTAGAAAACGTCCAGGAAAATTATACACCAGCAATCTAATTGCACTTGATCCTAACAGAGGCTATAATGGGAAAAGTCGTGAGACCTTATTGGTTTCCCCCCGTATATCATCTCAGGAGGTATGACCCATGACTGACCTGTTTAAACGTGTTACCGAAGACCAAGACCCCTTTAAGAAATTGGCAAGTTATATCCCCGGCTTTGGTGGCTATATAGAGCGCCAAAACCGCCGCGCAGCCGATAAATTGCTGCGTGAGACTGTCGCCGACCGCTTCGAAGAGCAGTGGAAGCGCGCATCAGAACTCCAGACCGACATGGTCAACGCAGGCATGATCGCCTATGTGGACGATATGGAACGCGCTGCCATCCAAATGCGGACTTTTATCGACAAAATTCGTACCGCTGCTTATGGCTACTCTGGACTTTTCGACGCAGTTAAGATCAATGAAGAAGAGTTGACGCAACTTTATCAATTTGACACAGCGTTCTTCCTCGCAGCAGAAGAGATCGGGCGCGCCCTTGACAACGTGGAAGCCAGTCTTGGCGATGAAGCCGGACTGCCTGCCGCCATTCGCAATTTGACCTCGCTCGCCCGTCAGGCGACCGAGGCTTTTAGCCGCCGCAGCGAAATTTTCACCAGCGGCGAATAGCAACTTCAACTGTCCAAGTGAGGGGACGTATCAGAATCAAGATACGCCCCTCATACAGACTTCCTCTCATTTTTGCGGGGCTACGCCTCGAAAAAACTCCCCTTAAAACTTATGTGGCAAGAATACAAAACTCCCTCATCTCCCCAAGAAGTTGTTGAATTATTAGCGCAAAACGATCGCGCACGCATCGTCGCTGGCGGCACCGACCTAATTCTCGAGATCGAACGCGGCATACGCAAAGACGTTGATACCCTAATCGACGTAACCCGCATCCCCAATCTAGACAGGATCACGCTCGATGAAGATGGTGTTATCCATTTGGGAGCCATGGTCACGCATAATCACGTGGCTGGTTCCAAACTAATGCAAGAGTGCGCTTATCCACTTGTGCGCGCATGTTGGGAAGTGGGCGCAAACCAAATACGTAATCGCGCCACGGTTGCCGGAAACCTCGTAACCGCCTCGCCCGCCAACGATACCATCACCCCGTTAATGGCACTCGGCACAAGCGTAACGCTGCTATCAACAAAAGGTGAGCGTACCGTTGCCTTGAAGGATTTTTATCAAGGCGTACGCAAAACCGTGATGCGACAAGATGAAATGCTGGTTGATATTTCCTTCCCGGCGTTGACGGAAAGCCAGCGCGGGACATTCATCAAATTAGCTTTAAGACGCGCACAGGCGATCTGCGTCATCAACGTCGCCATCGTCCTTGATATGCACACTTCGACTACACTCAGTACAAGCGTTGCTACCGTTAAATCGGCAGCGATCACTTTGGGCGCGGTCTCGCCAGTTATCATCCACGCTGAGGAGGCTGAAACCTATCTCGTGGGCAAAGAGTTGAGCGAAGATGTTATCGCCGAGGCTGCCAATTTGGCAATGCAGGCTGCCCGCCCAATTGGCGATATCCGTGGTTCAGCGGAATACCGCCGCGAGATGGTTCGGGTGAACACTGCTCGGGGACTGCGCTCCCTGCGCGATGGTCAGGAGCAAGTTGGGTTCCCGTCCGATCCGGTTTTACTGTGGGGCAAATCTAAAACATCTAAGTCTCAACCGGCTACATATCAATCCAGCAATCCGATCATCACCACAATTAATGAGAGTGAATATGTAATTGACCGTGGTCACGACAAAACCCTGCTCGACTTCCTACGCGAAGAATTGGGCATGATGGGCTCGAAAGAAGGTTGCGGTGAAGGGGAATGTGGCGCTTGCACTGTTTATCTCGATGGAAAAGCTGTGATGGCATGCCTTGTGCCTGCCCCACGAGCGCATGGGGCTGAGATCATGACTATTGAAGGTCTCGCTGGCGAGGCGCAAGAACAATTGCACCCTGTGCAGGAGGCATTCATTCACGATGGTGCGGTGCAGTGTGGTTTCTGCACCCCCGGCTTTATCATGTCGGCAGCAAAACTACTGGAAGAAAGACCAAAGCCAACACGCAACCAGATCGAACAAGCGATCAGTGGAAATATTTGCCGTTGCACAGGCTACTATAAGATCGTGGAAGCTATAGAAAACGCTAGTCAGGCGAAGTGAGGCACTAATATGGGAAATTATCGTTTTGAACAGAAAAAGAAGAAAAAAGAGATGCCTGCCGGTTGGCGTGGTATTGGTTGCTTACTAATGTTGATCTTGCCAGTATTTTCATATCTGGCTGCAAAAATCTTGGTAAAAGTTGACATAATCCGTACTCTTTTTTACCGCCTCAGCCCAAACCTTTTTGGTGCCCCCAGTATTCACCCGCTGCTTTATAAGCTAAAGGGGCTTTCCGCTATTCTGGGGACAATTCGTTCCTGGAAAGATATTGGCGCAGAGCTAGTTCTTGCTGTAATACTCCTGATCATTTTTTCAGGCATTATCAGCGTGATCTATGGTTTTATGTACCGCGCTGTGGCTCCTTCAAGATATGGTCCCACTGATGCGCCGCCCCCGAAAAAATATAGATCCAAAAAGAAAAGCCGATGATGAATTCAATTGGAAAATCCCTCCCGCGTATTGACGCGCACGGCAAAGTAACCGGCGAAACACAGTATCCCGGCGATATTACTTTGCCCGATCAAGCCTATATGAAAATTCTCTTCGCGCGCCGCCCACATGCGATCGTGAAGAGCATTGATATTAGCGCAGCAGAAGCCATGCGCGGTGTGATCGCGGTCTTTACTGCGAAAGATGTCCCCCTTAATCAATATGGTCTCCAAATTCCCGATCAACCCGTACTCTGCGGACCCGGCTCCGATATCCCCTACGCCGACCACGTTCGCTTTGTGGGCGATCAGGTAGCACTCGTCGTTGCCGAAACAGAAGTTATCGCCGCGAAAGCACGCGATCTGATCGTGGTCGATTACGAAGACCTACTCGTTGTCACCGACCCACGCGAATCTGCAAAATCAGGCGCGATGCTATTGCATCCTGACAAAGACACAAATATCGTTCAAAGTCACCAGATCCGTAAAGGAGATATCGAAGCTGGTTTCGCTCAAGCGGATGTCATCATCGAGGCTGAATTGCACACACCCTTCCAGGAACATGCTTATCTTCAACCGGAAGCGGGCATCGCTTTTGTGGATGAAGATGAGCGCATCACCGTAATGGTGGCCGGACAATGGCTCAAGGATGAACAACATCAGATCGCTCATGCTTTGGGCTTGCCACCGGAAAAAATACGTGTGATCCACCCCGCAATTGGCGGCGCGTTTGGCGGGCGCGAAGACATCTCGGTGCAGATCGTGCTTGGTCTCGCTACGATGCGACTCTATGAGCGCGGCATTAATCGCCCTGTCAAGATCATCTGGACCCGCGAAGAATCGATCATCGGGCACTCGAAGCGGCACCCCTTCTACTTCAAGATGCGTTGGGGCGCGACCAAAGAAGGCAAGATCGTCGCCGCTGAAGCAGATGCAGTCTCTGATGCAGGTGCTTATATGTACACATCTAACAAGGTCTTAGGCAACGCGACCTTGATGGTGACAGGTCCCTACGAAATCCCCAATGTCAAAGTAGATACGCGCTCTGCCTATACCAACAATATCCCCACCGGTGCCCTGCGCGGATTTGGTGCGCCACAAGGCGCATTCGCTGCCGAGACAATGGTTGCTAAATTAGCAGAAGCCATCGGCATGGACCCCGTCGAATTCAGGATGCGCAATATTCTGCATGAAGGCTCATTGATGTCCGTCCAAACACCGCTAACAGGCAACGCAACCATCGACAAGGTCAGCGAACGTTGTGCTGAAGAAGGCGGATGGGAAAAGGTCGATGGCGAGTGGCGCCTCATTAGCCCACCGCCCGCAGATGAATCTCGTCCACATATCAAGCGCGGGGTCGGGTTCGCTTGCGGATTTAAAAATACCGGTTTCTCCTTTGGCTATCAGGAAAATTCCTGGGCAAAAGTCGAGATCCACGGCAATGGCAAGATCGAAAAAGTAGTTGTTCATCATGGCGCAGCAGATGTTGGGCAGGGGACGCATACAGTTATCATGCAGGCAGCCGCTGAAGCGACCGGCGCAGACTATGAACAAGTCGAATTTATTGGCGAAGACAGCGACATCGACGGCGACTCTGGCAGTTCGTCGGCTTCGCGTATGACCTTCATGGCGTTGAATTCTGTGAAAGGTGCCGGCGAATTAGCCCGTCAGAAATGGGATAATGAAGAACGCCCCGCCATTGCCGAATTTAAATATCTTGCGCCGAAAACCACACCTTTTGCTCCTGAAACGGGTGTCTCGATCCCGAATGTTGCTTATGGGCATTGCGCCCAGGTCGCGGATTTGGAAGTGGATACCGAAACCGGACATATCCGCATTCTGAATATGATCTCGACATCTGACCTCGGCAAAGCCATCAACCCGCAGCAAGTCGTTGGACAAATCGAAGGCGGCACAATTCAAACGATCGGTTACGCGCTCATGGAAGATTTCATTCATGAAGGCGGCTATGTCCAGACCGCAGAGCTTTCGACCTATCTTATCCCGACCGTTTGGGATATACCCGACAATTTCAAGACAGTGATCCTCGAGTATGCCGACCCGAACGGACCTTGGGGCGCACGCGGCGTCGGCGAGATGATGACCGTCCCGACCGCCCCCGCGATCACCGCTGCCGTTCATAATGCAACGGGCGTCTGGTTCGACGATTTCCCTCTCACCCCTGAACGTGTGCTGCGCGGATTAGGCAAAATCTAACTCCCTTCAAAGGCACAAAGTTCTCAAGATTTTGTGCCTTTGTTTTTTAATATGACAAAATCAAAACGCCCGTCCCTAACCAAGAAAACGATTGATCCAGCTTTAAGAGAAGAACTCAGATTGAGTTTTGCATCCCTTTCTGCTGGATATACGCATTACGAACTCAGCGGTGCAACGGACGCAGAAGTTGTCGTCCTTGTGCACGGCTTCTCTGTGCCAAGTTTCATCTGGGACCCCACATACCGCATGTTGACCGAAGCCGGCTTTCGCGTTTTACGCTACGATCTCTTCGGGCGCGGCTACTCTGATAGACCCAAGACCCGCTACGATATCGATCTTTTCGTGCGCCAACTTGCCGATCTGCTTGACGCACTGGATATCAAAGAACCGATCAATCTCTGCGGGCTTTCGATGGGCGGCCCCATCACCGCGACATTTACAACCCGTTTCCCCGAGCACGTAAAAAATCTCATTCTCTTCGATCCTGCCGGAACGCGCGCCATTCAGCTTTCTCAAACCATAAAATCAGGGTTGCTCACAGGCGTAGGGGAACTGTTTTTCTCGCTCTTTGGGAACCGCATGTTACTCAATAGCATTGCCACCGATTTTTACGAACCCAAACAACTAAAAGCCTTTTTGGCACGCTATCGTGAGCAAATGCAATATCGCGGATTCAGACGAGCCATCCTTTCGACAGTGCGTGAGGGGATGTTGGGCAATTTCTCATCTACGTACGCAGGCATCGGACAGCAAAAGAAGCCTGTCCTGCTTATTTGGGGACGAAAAGATCAAACTGTGCCCTACAAACATAGCCAGCGCCTTCTGGAGCTGATCCCTCAGGTTGAATTTCACACCATTGAAAAAGCCGGTCATCTCCCCCATTACGAGCGCCCCGAGATCGTTGATCCTATTTTACTCAACTTCCTATCATCGTAAGGGCTGGGTAATTCCACCCCTACCAAAAAAAACTATGTTCAAAAAACTCTATCAAACCCTCCTGCGTCACCGCTACAAGCTAACCGTTTTCGTCATTCTCGCCGCATCCTCCGCAACCTGCATTTCGCTGGTTGGCGCACGCGTTGCCTACAGCGACAGCGGACGCTATATCTCATTGATCTGGAATCTTTTTCTGGCATGGATCCCATTTGTGCTGGCCTATCTTGCTTATGCACTTTCATGGCGACGCTGGCTGCTCTATTTCGTCATTCCGATCTTCGCCTTCCTATGGCTGATCTTTTTCCCCAACGCCCCCTATCTCATCACCGATGTGCAACATCTTGCCGACGGGCTCGGCGAAGCACCCGTCTGGTACGATGTCATCCTGCTGATCTGGTTCTCCTGGACAGGGCTACTGCTCGGCATCGTCTCACTATACCTCATGCAGCAAATCGTTAAAAACACCTTCAGCAAGTTTTTTGGCTGGCTGCTGGTCTTCAGTGTCTCTATCTTGAGCAGCATTGGCGTTTATCTGGGGCGTTTCCTGCGCTGGAACAGTTGGGATATTTGGCAAAATCCCATCGAAATTCTACGCGATGCCTGGAAACTCTTGCGCAACCTGCCGCCCAGTGCCATCGGCTTCACCGCCCTCTTTAGCGTCTTTTTCCTCTTCGTCTATCTCACACTCTACGCTTTCGGGCATCTCTTGCAGGAAGACAATAAAATTTAATCCGTGCGTCGCACCAATACACAAAGGGAAAAATCATGCCATCTATCATACTCATTCGTGGCGGTGGCGATCTCGCCACGGGCGTTGCTTATCGCCTGCACAAAGCCGGTCTCAAAGTCATCATTGCCGAACTCCCGCAACCCCTCTCCGTACGCCGCAAAGTCTCTTTTAGCGAAGCCGTATACGATGGCGAGACCATCGTCGAAGGGGTAACGGGCAAACTCGCCACCCCCGAAGCCATTCTCTCTATTTTGGATGAAGGCGCTGTGCCCGTCCTCGTAGACCCCTCGCTAAAGATACTGAATACTGACCTACCGATTACTGTTCTCGTGGACGCAACGCTCCGTAAACGCCCGCCAGAAAAACTTGCTCCCGTCAAATTAAGCATCGGACTCGGCCCCGGCTTCACCGCCGCCAAAGACGTGGATGCTGTCATCGAGACTCATCGTGGACACACCCTCGGACGCATCTATTGGCAAGGCTCTGCTTTGGCTGATACAGGCATCCCCGAGCAGGTCTTGGGTATTCGTAACGAACGCGTCCTGCGCGCCCCCGCCGACGGAGAACTGATCGCCCACGGCGATATCGGCGACCATTTCGACACAGGCGACACCATCTGCGAAGTAGACGGTATCCCGCTCAAAGCGCCCTTCAACGGCTCTCTACGTGGACTGCTCCGCCCGGGCTTGAACGTCAAAAAAGGACTCAAGATCGGCGACCTCGACCCGCGCGAAGATCCACGCTACTGCACGCTGATCTCCGACAAAGCCCTTTCACTAGGCGGCAGCGTCCTTGAAGCAATTTTGAGTCAGAAAGAGATTCGAAAAGAGTTGTGGAATTAAGTGTCTCTATAACTCAATTTCTTTCTTAATATGACCAAATCATAAAATTCACAAAGCCAGTGCTAAACCAAGAGAACAGTGAGCAATTATGACCAGCTATATTCAACAAAACAAAGACGAACTTAGAAAAAGACACTACGTAAGGAAAGCGGGGTCAAGAGATTACTGGTTTGATTTCACCTACAAAAAGATGCAATCTTTTCAAGAAAAACACGGCGATGATTTTTCTTTGGTTCTCTATAAATCTACTCTAGTTGATGATTGCTATGTACTACCATTTTCTGAAGTAAAAAACGTATTTGCTGATAACTTACTAGATGAACGCAAAAGATGGATTGGATATATTAGCAAAGACATTTTACATATAGTTCGACATCCAAACAGCAAAGGCGTTTCTGTTGCTTCATACTTCAACAACTTCGAGCCGCTCTGGGGCAAAGATGCGCACGAAATCGATGAACCTGAAATTGATGAAACTCTAGACAACATTGATGGTGAATTACAAATTGGAAATTTACATAAGCTGATAGAAAAATTCAACAAACGTTTTCATGAAGTAAAACCAAAGAAGAAGGGAGTTATATCTGAACGCATTTCTCGCCCAGGAGCCATTTCCAACTATATAAAACGTCTTCGCAATTACACCTGCGAAATATGTGGAGAGAAAGGCTTTGAACAGAAAAATGGCAATTTATACATAGAAGCTCATCACATAATTGAATTACACGAACTAATTCCAAATTCGTACTGCTCAGACAACATTGTTGTAGTCTGTCCTACCTGCCACAGGAAGCTACATTATGGAGATGTGAAATATCATAATCTTAATGACAACCAAATAATTAGACCTCTTGCATAAGTATGCCATAATAGGCGTATGAGATACGAAACAATTA
>JABGQU010000184.1 GCA_018648605.1 Anaerolineae bacterium
AGAACTCAATTTGGGTTGGTCTTTTTCATCTACCCCAAATTATTGAGATGATACAGTATAAGGACAAAAAATGAAAAAAAATATCGTTCCCATTCTTCTTCTTTTAATAGTTGCCACAGGTGCATATTTTGTCGTTCAATCGGTGCAAGATAGCACAGCGCAAGCGCAGCAAGCCTTACAGCCTCTTTCAGATGCAAACCAAGCGATGCAGACTCAGGTGTCAGAGTTAATGAACCCTACTCCTACCGTCATCCCTGATCCGATCACGATCATCCACGAAGTGCGTTCGCTGGCAAGACTGGAAACCATTCAGTACACTGTTGAGAAAGTAATTACTGCCGAGATCAGCCAAGGCACATTCGAATTCCTTTTTGGCGACAAGCTCCTTTTTGTAGCGCATGGGATTGTCATTGCCGGGATCGATATGGAAAAACTTTCCCCCGATAATATGCAATTTGAAAATGGTACGCTTTATGTCACTTTGCCCCCTGCCGAAGTGTTCATCGCCACGCTGGATAATGAGAAATCTTATGTATATGATCGTGAGACAGGCGCATTAACGCATGGCGATACGAATCTCGAAACTACTGCGCGTCAGGCTGCCGAAGAAGAAATTTACAAAGCTGCGCTAGAAGATGGCATTTTAGACCTTGCCCAACAAAATGCTGAAAACTACCTCGAAAAATTCTTTGCCGCCCTCGATTACGATAATGTGATCTTCCTGACGCCCTAACTCCCTGTTTTCGAAAAAATGGTGGCTAAATACGTTCCGTCCAATCTGGATGGGCGTATTTTTCTTTAACCAGATCTGCAAGGCGAACTATTTCAGAGCGGGATAAGTCATCTCGTTGGAATTGGATGCCTAACGCCGATTCAAACCCGTGGACAAAAGACTTGCTCGCCGTACCCCAATCAACTGCCCGCCCCAAAGCAGATTCCAATGTGGACGCGCGTGCCAGAAGCTTCTCGGCGGCAGATCGACGGGATTCTGCACTAGGGAAGTTTAAGGCTTGAGTAATGCGTGCCAAATCTCCCCATAGAGGGAGTGACCCATGTTGTAGCACGCCATCCTTCTGACGTGCTTGGGCGCTGCCGATTAACTTCTTCCTATTCACAGTGATCTCATAAGCAGAAGGGGTTTCAAAACAAACAGGATTCTGTTCTGAGCCAGCATCTGCCTTTTTTTCATTCATTTGCACATTTGCACCGAGATTTTCGAGAGCGGCTAGCAAACCTTGCGCGAGATGTTGATAACTTTCGAGCAAACTCCCGCTTACATGTGGATTGTCGTCTGGCACAATGATCGAGTAGGTGATCTCGTCTGTGTGCAAAATAGCGCGCCCGCCAGTAGCACGCCGCACGATACCCCACCCATTAGCGCTCAGCGCAGCAGCATTCACATCGCTGAAGGGTTGAGCACGCCCCAGAGAGAGACAGGGCGGGTTCCAGCTATAAAGACGCAGCGTAGGAGGCGATTCGCCACGCACGACATGCTCAAGAATGGCTTCGTCAACAGCCATATTCCATACGCCGCGCGCAGGAGGGGAGAGGTATAAACGCCAGGTTTTTGTCATTATTATTCCGAGGTGAGAATGGCTCTTGCGGGCGCGCCTTCTGCGCCAAGGAGCTTGAGTGGTAGACAATAGAGACCATATTCTCCTTGCGGAACCTGGCTCAGGTCGCAACCTTCGATAACGATCATACCTGCTGCGAGAACGATCTTGTGCGTGGGGACGGGCGCATCAAAAGGCGCTACTGAGAGATAATCCACACCGACAAGTTGGACGCCATGGGCTACGAGCCATTCGGCGCCATCGGGGGTGATGGCGACAAAATCAGGGTAGAAGTTGCAGGAATTGGATGTCCACAGGTGCGAATTTTTGGTGCGCAGAAGCAAGCGTAAGGTCGTGGGCGGGATCGGCGCAGCATCCAGAATATCGGCAGTGATCGCGTTCACGTTATCATCCAGGTGCAGGACGAAGGCTTTGCCAGTCAATATTTCGAGGTCAAGGTTTTCAACGGTGCGCCCGTCGTTAAGAAAGTGATGCGGGGCATCCACATGAGTGCCGACATGCACGCCAACCGCGAGACGGGAGACGTTGGCATCTGCACCTGCGTCCATTGAGACGATTTGCTCAAGAACGATTTTTGGATCGCCGGGCCAAACGGGAAGATCGGGGGAAATGGGGAGGGAAATATCGTAAATTTTCATGTTTATTCGAAGGGATATTGGAGACCGATTTCAGCACGAATGCTATCCATCAATCTCATCATAGAGAGGGTTTCAGAATGGGGCATGACGGGGCTTTCCAGCAGACCGGCGCGGATGCAGCGCATGGTTTCTGCCGTTTGATATTCGAAGCCTGTCGCATTGAAGGGAGCGGAGGTTGTTTTTTCTTTTCCGTTGACGTTGAGCGTTGCCTGGGTGCTGCCCCAGAAATTTGGATGGATGCGGATATGCCCTTTTGTGCCGTAAATATAGAAGTCGTTGATATTTTCAGAGAGGAAATTGCTGCTAAATTGCGAGACAACGCCATTTTTATAGATGAGAACGCCAGCAAGCAGTTCATCAACACCAGTTTCTCCCATCAGGGCATGGATTTTGAAGGATTCGGGATGTTCGTCCATGACCCATTGTGATACGGAGAGAGGATAGATGCCAATATCAAGGAGTGCCCCACCTGCCAAATCGGGATTGAGCAAACGCCCTTTTTTGTTGCGTTCGGGGCGAAAGCCAAAGGTGGAAGTCAGCAAGGTTATTTCTCCGATTCGTCCTCCGTTCAGCCACTTGCGAATGATTCCGTAGATTGGGAGGAAACGTGTCCAGAGGGCTTCCATGATGAAGAGATTTTTCTCTTTGGCGGTTTTTAATAATTTTTCTGTCTCAACGGCGTTAACGGTGAATGGTTTCTCGCAGAGAACGGGTTTGCCCGCATTCAGCGCAAGCATGCTGTGCGAAAAATGCAGATGATGTGGTGAGCTGATATAGACCGCATCTACGCTTGGGTCTGCAACAAGGGTTTCGTAAGCGTTATAGGTTTTGGCTACTTTGAATTTCTTTGCGAAAGCATCTGCGCGTTCCTGGCTTGAGCTGGCAATGGCATAAACTTCAGCGTCAGGAAGGGTTTTTATTCCTTCTGCGAAGGCGTGTGCTATTTTTCCTGGAGCAATGATGCCCCATTTGAATTTAGCTTTCATTGAAGCTCCTAGTGCTCACCGCCCCAGTAAGGCAGCGGGGTAAGCGTGGCAAAGGGGACGGGCATCCCGATCGGGGTGAGCGTCATCGTTGGGGAAGGCGTGGGCGTGGGCGGATAGTCGCGCCAGCCGCTGGCTTCAAAAATATAACTCAGAAAATCGGCGCGCTGGACATCTGTCATTGGGATGGGACGTGAGTAATCAACAAGCAAAGCGGTGAGCAACTCTACGCCGAGATATTGACCGTCATAGAAGACGTGGCGGTCTATAAACTCGCGGCGCGTGCCTACAACGGGATTATCCATCTGGTCAAAAAAGAGATTTCCGAGGCCGTAATCAATGAAGGCGCCGCTATAAAACTCTTTTGCCTGAGCAAAATGTCCCTGGCTGCCGCTTACCACCACTGCGCCAGCATCGGCTAAACGGCGATAATCTCGTGCTTGCCAGGGGCGGATCTCGGGCGAATAGTATTCGTGATACTGGAAAGTGGCGATGAGCAAATAGCCTTCGGCGCGTAACGCTTCGATCTGTGCGACCATATATTTAGGATCGCAAGGGGCAGAGCCAGGCCAGCCATCCGCACGAGCTAAAGCAAATTCAGGTCCGGCGGGATTGCAGCCAATAAAAGCAAATTTATTCCCATTATGCTCAATTTTTAGTGGTTTT
>JABGQU010000034.1 GCA_018648605.1 Anaerolineae bacterium
AGTGAGCGCGGAGAGACTCGAACTCTCAACCAATGGCTTAAAAGGCCACTGCTCTGCCATTGAGCTACGCGCCCGAAGCGAGGAGCATTCTAACACGCTCTAAAACTTCCGTCAACGAAGTAATAGAAAATAAACCAAACCCATCTAATGGGGAAAGCAATATAAGGAGTAATGAAATGGCTGAAGTAAATGCAAATGAAGAAAGTTTCCAGAAGGAAGTTATAGAAGCAGAATTGCCCGTCCTCGTCGATTTTTCGGCAGAGTGGTGTGGTCCCTGCAAAATGGTTGACCCTATTGTCCATGAACTCTCAGAAGATTGGGCTGGCAAGGTTAAGGTTGTCAAAGTGGACGCAGACGAAAGCCCCAGCATTTTGATGCAATATGGCGTTATGGGCATCCCGACTCTGATGTTCTTTGTCAACGGTGAAGTTAAAGAGCGTGTGACAGGTTACCAACCGAAGAAGAAGTTGGTGAAGAAGTTTGAAAAGCATATTTAGCACACTGTAAATTACGTCATTGCGAGCCGCCATTGTGAAGCAATCTCCTTCCTGACAAGCAAGGAGATTGCTTCGCAATGACGTTAATTCCACAAAGGCACAAAGTTCCTTCGCGAACTTTGTGCCTTTGTGGTTAAATACTAGTGACTTTCAAACTTATCAAGGAATTCTCTCATGTCAAAAAAACTAGCCCCCTACGGTCTTTGGAAATCCCCCATCACCCCATCGTTATTGGGGCGCAAGATTCGGCTTGATGATGTGCAATGGGATAGTGACGGTGAAACGCTCATTTGGGTGGAAGGTCGTTCGGGGCATGGTGTTCTTGTCGCTAAAACGGGCGATGATGCAGAACGCGATTTAACGGGAGATATTCCCGTCAAGCCCACACTTGGATATGGCGGTGGCGAGTTCAACGCACGGGCGCAGCACGCGATTTTTGCCAGCAAGGGACGGCTTTATCAGATCCTGCTCAAGCACGGGCTGCCACGTCCCATCACGCCGCAATTTGGCGAGCTGGCATCGCCCGCCATCTCTCCTGATAACCAACATGTGCTTTACGTCCACTCTTATGAGGGCAAAGATTCGCTGGTTTCGGCAAATCTCGATGGTGAGAATTTCCCGCAGAAAGTGGCACAGGGCGCTGATTTTTATATGCAGCCGGTTTGGCACCCCGGTGGCAAGAAAATTGCCTGGGTCGAGTGGGATCATCCGCAAATGCCCTGGGATGGCACGCGCCTGATGCTTTCAGATTTTGAGACGCACGAAGTTTTGGCAGGCGACGCAGATACGCCAATTTTTCAACCAGAGTTCTCGCCTGACGGACGTTATCTAAGTTATATCGCGCAGGATGGGGAATGGGAGCGGCTTTACGTTTATGATTTGGATGAGGGCAAAACGCGGATGCTGGTCGATGAAGCGACTCTCTCGATGCCTGCCTGGATCCAGGGCATGCGGATGCACGCATGGTCATTTAATTCGGCTCATATTTTTTATGTGCGCAACGATGGTGGGACGCATTCGTTATGGGTCGTCGAAGTCGCGACGGGAAAATCTGCGCGGGTAAAAACACCCTATACGCATATCATCCAGCTTGCGGCATCGCCCGTGGATGGGAAGCTGGCATTTATTGGCGAGTCTCCGCAGATCGCGCAGCAGATTGTTGTCTGGGAAAAAGGGGAGTGTAAAGTTATCAAACGCTCGATGGCAGATAATCTTTCACCAGAGTATTTGCCTTTGCCCAAAAAGATCACCTGGGCTGCGCCGGATGATACGCCTGTGCATGGACTCTATTACCCGCCATCTTCAGCAGATTATGTTAGTGAGGGTTTACCGCCCGTGATCGTGGATATTCACGGTGGACCTACTTCGCAGAAATATGAACAGCATCAAGCTAATTCACGCAATGAGGCCTTTTTCTACACCAGTCGTGGATTTGGTTTCCTGCAGGTCAATTATCGCGGCAGCACGGGCTATGGGCGCAGCTATATGCTGGCGTTACGCAAAAAATGGGGACCTTTAGATGTGGAAGATGCCGTTGGCGGCGCGCAGGCGCTTGTAGAGCAAGGTTTGGCTGACCCGAAGCGTTTGATCATCATGGGCGGCAGCGCAGGCGGATATACGGTGCTGAATGCGCTCACGCATCAGCCGGGATTTTTCAAGGCGGGTGTGGCTATGTACCCCGTCACGAATCTTTTTACGCTCGAAATGAATACCCACAAATTTGAAGCGGATTACAACGCGACGATGGTCGGGACATTGCCCGAAGATGCCGAGTTCTTCAAGGAATGGTCAGCAGTTTTTCATGCCGACAAAATCCGTGATGCGGTTGCGCTTTTCCACGGCACAGAAGATACAGCGATTGACCCCGAGCAATCGAAGACTGTCGCGGCAGCGTTGAAAGCAAATAAAGTGCCGCATATTTTTAGATTATACGAAGGGGAAGGTCACGGCTGGCGCAAGGCAGAGACGATTGAAAAATTCTACAAGGAAGTGGTTGACTTCTTGCAGCAGTATGTGATTTTTGGGTAGCTGTAGTTAGGTTTGCAATAATCTAGAGAAAAGACATACTATGTCCCATAGATTAATATAATGACCTTTTTATCTAAAGAATTACCATACTTATCTAGCGCAAAGGATGTCTGATGTTGTGTAGCTTAAAGGGCGAACTTCACTTAGGCGCTTATTCGGCCCGGAAATAGTTTCTAATAATGCCAGCATAAATAATAGTTAGATGCCTCAAATATAAAAACTTGCTCACTTGTTTAGTTCTTTTTTTGCATGTGGATATTGCCAGTGGAACATAAAAAACAACATTACATCCCGCAATCGTACTTATCAGCATGGGCTGATCCTGAAACACCTGAAGGTCAAGAGCCTTATGTTTGGGTTGTGAATAAGGAGTCTCTTGACATTCGAAATCGAGCTCCAAAGAACATTATGTTTAAGCGAGACTTCTACACAACTGAGACCGAAAAGGGCGAAAGAGATCTTAGACTTGAGAAAGGTTTATCCGTTTTTGAAGGTGAATTCGTTCAAGTTAGAGATCATGTAATCGAACCACACAAACAGTTGAGCCCAGATGACCAGATGGTGCTAATTGCTTATATCTCGGCAATGCATTCCCGGACCCCAGCAAGCATTGATCGATTTAACCCGATGTACGAAGAACTCCTAGACAAAATGAAGGCAATGTCCAAATGGGCTGAAACTGCTTCCCCAGCACAACTTGAAAGTACTTCTCTCCATCATCCAATAGATTCTGAGAGATCTTATGAAGTTTCAATAAATGATATACAGTCTATTGTAGATTCTCCAATGCCATCTCTCCTACCTTCATCTATAATGGCTGAGATAGAAGCGCTAAGCGTTTTAGATCTTGCCATTCTCGAGACTACAACTTGTCCCGGCTTTATAACCTCAGACAATCCAGTTGTATGGTTTGATCCTGAAGGTTATAACCGTAATTGGCCAAATCAAGGCCCTGCATTAATTTATCCAAGTATTGAAATAAGCATGGCAATTTCTCCAAAGTATTGTCTTTTTCTAAACAGGCAAGGTGTAAACGGATATATAAACCTTTCAAAACTTGGCCCGCTCGATGAAATTAAAAGAGTCAATAACGCTAACTTGCGGGTACAGGCATCCGCCAAGACTTCAATTATTGTTTCCCGCAATATAATTTACTGGAATTGGTTCAATACACTTCCAGAAAAGTGACGTAAACCGTTAGTCCCAAGTCGTAAGCACAATACAAAAATGTATGTCAGTAGCCCTCCCCTTAATCCGCTAGGTTATTGGTTCGAGTTCAAGATAATGTGTAATATTCAAAATCCCCTGCATTTGCAGGGGATTTTTTCGTTTTTTAAGGCACCGCCGTTGTCGGGATGGGCGTATCACTCGGGACAGGTGTTTCGGTGAAGGTTTTCGTCGGGGTGGGGGTGTTGCTGGGAGTGGGTGTATGCGACGGGGTGGGGGTAGCTGTCCCAGTGGGGGCTGGGGTAGCGGTGGATGTTGGGGTGAGGGTCGGCGTGGCTGTCGGAGTGGGCAATTTCAGGGTCACATAGATGATGCGTTCTGCGATTGCATCACCTTTGTCACCATTCAGGGTCAGGCGCAAAGTGTAGATACCATCCGAGAGACCTTCAAAATCCCAGAGCGCCAAATTTTCTGGTTCCTTGATCTCGGTATTATTGTTGGCGACCAGTTTTTTCCAGCTGCTGGGATTTTCTCCCTCGCCAAAATGCAGACTCCAATTGCCAAAATTCTCACTGACAGTGATGACGCCGAAAATCTTTGTGTTGTTGTCGGTGATCTTTTGCCCATCTTCAAGATTTGTAAAGCGCAGGTCGGGTTGGGGATCGTTGGCATTGCATTCACGATTAGGCGCAAAAGAGATGTTTTTTGGAAAATCATGGCTTTCAAGCCAGTTTTTTCCTGAGCTAGTGCTCAGCCATTCGCGTGCCCATTGATCGTCTACGCGCATGACCATCTTTTCATCCGTAAATTCGCTGCATGCGTCGGAGGCTTCCAAGCCTGTCCAGGTATCGAGGATTACCTTGCGCCATAAATCCAGCCCTGCGGGCAAAGGCGGTTGGTCTGCGGCGAAGAATTCGGTTTGTTTGCCGCTTTTGCAGGAGTTGGAAGGCTCAGTGCCTGAGATGGAACAGATCACCGTGTTGACGATACCTTCAGGGCGCGTGAAATCGTTTAGCGCACCGCCTGAAATTATTGGCGTAGCTTGTTGCATAAATTGCGACCAGATCGGTGCTGCGCCGCTCAAGCCGGTCGTGTGATTCATGGGGGTGTAATCGGCATTGCCAACCCAAACGCCAACTGCCAGAGCGGGGGTGTAGCCTATTGTCCAGTTGTCGCGGAAGTCGTTGGATGTGCCGGTTTTGGCAGCAGCGGGGAAAGGCAGATGCAGATAGGAGTTGGGCCCGAACATCCATGTGCGTGCAACATTATCCGACAAAATGGAGGAGATCAGGAAAGCGTGCTCTGGACGAAGGGCTTGCTCCCCTTGTGGAGGCGCATACTCGTAGACGAGTTCTCCGTTATGATCCAGAATTTTGGTGATCGCCACCGGCGGGATACGGACACCCTCATTTGCCATCACAGCAAAAGCGCCCGTCATCTCGATCAGGCTTACGTCGCCGCCGCCGAGAGTTAACGCGAGACCGTAATCGTCGCGCGTGAGGGTGGTGATGCCAAGGCGCTCGGTCATGGCGACCATGCCTTCTTTTTCTTCGGTTTCAGGGTTGTCGTAGATGCCGACAAAATCGAGGGCTTTGACAGCAGGGATATTAAATGAATTTGCCAACGCCACACGGAGCGTGACCGCACCGTGAAATTTCTCGTCGTAGTTGACCGGTTTATAGGGTTCACGCGGGTCATTGGGGTCGCCCGAGGGGGGGAACTCGGAAGGCACGTCCCAGATCAGGGTGGCGGGAGTCCAGCCTTTTTCGAAGGCTGCCAAATAGGTGATCGGTTTGATCGAAGAGCCGGGTTGACGGGTGGGGCTGGTCGCCATATTCACCTGTCCTGAAATGGCAGCATTTTCAAAGTCGGGCGAGCCGACCATTGCCAGGATCTTTCCGGTGTTGGGGTCTATCGCCACCAGTGCGCCATTTTGCACATTCCTATCCGCTAATGCTGCCACCTGGCTGGTGACCATCTGTTGTGCCATATCCTGCAAATTGGGGTCAAGAGTCGTGTATACAGTAAAGCCGGAGCGATAGATGGTTTGGGCATCATATTCTTCTTCGAGCAAGCTGCGTACATAAGTGACCCAATGCGGGTAGCGAATAGAGATATTCGGCGGTGTGAAGCTGTAGGTCTCGATCTCTTCGACGGCTTGCGAGGCTTCCAATGCGCCCACACAGACGCGCTCAGCGCTGTTGCTGACTTCAATACAGCCTTTTTCGGCACTAAGGTAATAGCTGAGCAAGACTACGTCTCGGTGACGACGGAGGGTCCCCTCGCGGTTGGTGTGAATATCGTGAATAGAAGGTGATTGGGGCAGCCCCGCGAGGAAGCTGGCTTGAGCGAAGGTCAATTGGTCGGCAGTGGTATCGAAATAGGTCTCAGCGGCGGCTTCGATGCCGTAAGCGAGACTGCCATAATTGACTTCATTGAGATAAAGTTCAAGAATTTCGTCTTTGGTGTAGCGACGGGTAATTTCTGCCGCGAGGATGATCTCACGCGCTTTGCGCTCGTAGTTTTGATCATAACGTTCTTCGGTGAGTAGCAGCATCCGCGCGAGTTGCTGGGTGATGGTCGAAGCGCCAGAAACGATCTCGCCGCTGGTGTAATTTTGCCAGAGGGCACGCGTCAGCGCGACTGCATCGAAACCAGGGTGGTTGTAGAACTCTTTATCTTCTGTGGCGATGGTGGCGGCCACCAAAAGCGGAGAGATATTCTCAAGAGAAATATAGGTGCGCCGCCCTGCATTGGGATCAAGGATCTCGTAGAGAATATGCCCTTCACTATCTAGAATGCGTGTGGTCTCAAATTGGGAGGCGCGTGCCTTTAAGTCTGCCACGTCGGGCAGGCTGGAGGCGATCACATTATATTGATAGAGCGCATACGATCCGCCTGCCAAGCCGACAAAAATTACCCCGAAGAGAAGGAGGATCATGCCGCGTAAGAGACAGCCCCAATTAAAGCGTAAATTGGCTAATTGTGCTTGCCAGCTGCCACGCTGTGGCGGCGCAGGCGGTCGTGGTCGCGAGACAGGTTGAAAAGCTGCCGGCGTTACGCGCGTTGCGCCCATATCAAGTTCATCCACGCGTTGAGGGAGATGGTCTTGCGCACGAGGATGCGTCTCGTCTGGAGATGCAACAGGATGGCGTGGTACGGGGATATCTGCGCGGGTCGCCTCCTCGGAGGCGATCAGGCGGCGGAGATAGTCGTCTTTTTCTTCTTCAGGTGTGGGCATAGATTTTTCCGATCAGTCCTCCCCCGCAAGCGGGGGCACTCTACGAGTATTCAGTCAAGCTGAACGAACGGTGTTTCGTGAAGGCTAGGTGAGGGCTTTTGCTTTGCCCCCCTCTAGCTCCCCCCGTGAACAAGGGGAGAACTCATATAAAAAATTATTCGGGCTTTCCCATTACCAAAACAGACCAAACGCCCTTCATGGTGGTTTCGTCGCTTTGGTTCAGGACATTAAATAACAACTCTACTTTTCCGCCACCCAGGCGTTTCATGGCTTTGGTTTCGACGATCTCCATTTCAACGCGGATAGTATCGCCAATAAAAATAGGTTTAACGAACTTCCAGCTATTGATCTCGCGGAAGGCCATCACGGTACCTTCCAGCACGCCAGTGCGCAGGGCCAAACCGGATGCTATCGAAAGCCCCAGCAAGCCATGGGCCACGCGCGCCCCGAAGGGAGAGTTTTTGCTATATTCCGCGTCGGTGTGGATCAGGTTGTAATCGCCAGAGAGTCCTGCAAATCCGACCACGTCGGTTTCGGTGATCGTGCGTCCGGGGGAGAACATCTTTTGTCCAACTTCAAATTCTTCAAAGTACATGCCGCGAGCGGCGGGCATTGTCGTCATAATCACTCCTTTAAATGGGTTTCAGTACCAATAACACCCCAAGTGCATTTTCGTCGCCGTGATTCTAGCACAAAACCCTTTGAACTCCCTAAAAACTGACGTACAATAGAGCCATGCGAGAATGGACCCTGGGCTCCGACGACCCACTTTCTTTAACTTTGGCAGCGGATGCCCGTTTTTCAAACCCCGATTATTCCAACGATCATATTTGGGAACTCGAACTTGGCAGTGGCGAACCAGCCGCGCTTTCTTTGCGTACCACTTATGGATTGCGCGCGCGCGCTATGCGGATTTTCCCGCGCTTTCGCGAAGGCGAGAATGAAGTCAGCGATCCCGCTTCTTTCGCGATCCCGCCAGTTGTTACCGTTTTTTATGCAAATTTTCTCGAAGTGAAATTTTCACCCTTTGAGAATCTCGAAGTTGTAGCCGAATACTGGATACCCGACTCACAAAGTGTGAGCGGCCGTTTGAGTCTCATCAACCGCACAAGCACAGAACGCGAGGTCAAAATTGAGTTGATAGCCAGCCTCGCCCCTCTTGATGGGCTGAATTTCAAGCCGCAGCAAATTCAGGCGGTCAATATTCTGGCAGGCGAAACGGGGGGACTTTCTCCCGTCTTTTTCTTAACGGGTGGGCCTATTCACGGAACAGGCGCACAACCTTCTCTTGATCTGAAAGTTAACCTGGGTCCAGGCGCAAAACGCCGCTTTAACTGGGCGCAGGCTGCCTTGCCTGAAAAAGAAGATTCCTTTGATCTTGCGCGTCGCACCGTCTCGCGCCCTTGGGATGCGGAGCGTGCGCGTATTGAGTTGACCAATGCCAGCCAAAGCGTGGAGATCGAAACCGGCGACCCTGCCTGGGACGCCGCCTTGGCCCTCAGCCAGCAAGCTGCTTTTCGTCTGCTTTTCAACGGGAATGAGAATTTAGCAGAAAGAACTTTTGTAACTGCGCGCCAGCCCGATCATGGCAATTCTTTGGCTGGCGACGGCAGCGATCATCCCCCAGATTGGGGCGGACAATCTCCACTTGAAGCCTATTATTTGGCAAGCCTCTTGCCGGGCGCGCCCGAACTAGGCGAAGGTCTCCTGAAAAACTTCATTGCCACGCAAAGTGAAACGGGTGAGATCGACCATAAGATCGGTCTTGGCGGTCAGCGTAGCCGTTTGCTTGCAGCACCATTTTTAGCATCATTGGCGTGGAAGCTCTACGAACAGAGTCAAAATAAAGTCTTTCTTACAGAAATTTACCCTGCTCTGCAGCAATTCTTTTGGGCCTGGTTTTCCCCCGAACACGACCGTAACAACGATACCCTGCCTGAATGGCAGCACCCTCTTCAGATCAGCTTTGAAGACCATCCCCTTTTCAATAATTGGCATCGCTGGGCGCGCGGCGTAGATATTGCCGCGGTGCATAGTCCCTCCTTGTTTGCCGCGCTTTACCATGAAGCGGAAGCCCTATCTAAGATCAGCGGGTTGATCGGCAAAAATAATAACCAACCTGTTTTCACTGCACAAGCCGAAAAATTGCAAAAAGGCGCAGAAGCCTGCTGGGATGCGCGCCGTGCGAATTATCGTTATCTTGATCGTGATAGCAACCTTGCCCCGCGCGGAAAAATTCTGCATCGTCAAACGGGTGGCGGCATAATAAAGTTCAAAGAGAGTTTCGAAAAACCGATCCGTTTATTGATCGAGATCAAAACCAAAGACCATTCCACGCGCCGCGCCGAAGTGGAGATCAGCGAGTTTGTGACCAAAGCCGGTGAAGATGAAATCCTTGCTCCGCTTGATTTCAGGTCTACCGATGCCGGTTCTGCCGCAACGAGCAAAAAGGTCTATACCAAGGTTGGCAAGATTACCGTTAGCGCAGTGGACGATGAAGACAAAATCATCATCCGGACAGTGGATCTAAGCGGGGACGACCACACCCAACTCCTGCCGCTTTGGGCGGGGATGATGGGCGAATTGGAAGCGAAATCGCTCGTGCACCGAACAATTACCAACGCTGAAAAATTTGATCGCCCCTTTGGCTTGCCAGCCTGCCCCGTCCCCCCAACGAAGGAATCTGAAGCCGTCTGCTTAAGTGTGCATCTCCCCTGGAATCAACTGATCGCCGAGGGGTTGCATCGTCAGGGTTATACAAACGAAGCAACGCGCCTTTTTGCACATCTGATGAACGGCATCTTGCAGAACTTGCGTCAGAATAATGCTTTTTATCAAAGCTATAATGCTGAAGTAGGCACGGGCATTGGTGCCCGCAATGCCCTAAGCGGACTTGCTCCGACGGGGCTTTTCCTGGAGCTTTTGGGTGTACGCATCCTATCGGCAACGAGCGTGCGCCTGGATGGACAGAATCCCTTCCCGTGGGCGGTAACGATACGCTATCGCGGGTTGGAAGTTAAACGGGAAGCGCGTAAGACCAGCGTCACGTTTGCGAATGGCGAGCAGGTCGAGGTCACGGACGAGACGCCCTGCACTATTTCCCTTCCCGAGTAGAAGAAATTCCCCTTTAGAGAGAAATTATGGATATTGGACATACAATTTTAGAGGCAGAGCGTATTGTTTTGCTGTTGCTGTTGATTGCTTTAGTGGTGTCGATTGTGGCAAAACGTTTCCGCATGCCTTATACGGTAGGCTTGGTGTTGATCGGTTTGGCACTAACGCCTTTTCAAGCAAAAGTAGAAATTTCACCCGAATTGATCTTGGGATTGCTTGTGCCGCCCTTGCTTTTTGAAGCGGCTTTCCACATTCGTATTGATGATCTGCGGCGTGACCTGTGGCTGATCATGCTGCTGGCTATTCCGGGCGTGATCGTGACGACGCTTTTGGTTGCCGGAGCAATCCATTGGGGAACAGGCATTGCCCTTAGTACGACATTGATTTTCGGCGCGTTGATCGCTGCGACAGACCCTGTTGCGGTGGTGGCACTTTTCAAGCAGTTGGGTGTGCCGAAACGCTTGCAGATCTTGCTCGAAGGTGAGAGTCTCTTCAACGATGGCACCGCCATTGTGATGTTTGGCTTGATGCTGGAGATCGCGATCAGCGGCAACTTTAGCCTGACGCAGAGCCTGATCGATTTTGTAACCGTAGCAGGTGGGGGTGTTTTGGTTGGGCTGGTTTTAGGACTTTTGGCATCTCAAATAATTGGGCGTATCGACGATGCGCTGGTTGAAACGACCATCACTACCACGCTCGCTTTTGGTGCATATTTGATCGGTGAAGAAATTGGCGTTAGCGGTGTCTTGGCTGTTGTGGTGGCTGGTATCGTGAACGGGAATATCGGCCCGCGCGGGATGTCGCCAACCACGCGTATTGTTGTAAATAATTTCTGGGAATATGCTGCCTTTCTGGCGAATTCGTTGATCTTTTTGCTGATCGGTTTGACAACAGATTTTCAAAGTCTTTTAGATAACTGGCAGGCAATTGGTGTAGCGATTATTGCAACGCTGGGTGCTCGCGCGGTAGGGATCTATGGCTTTTCCCATTTCGGGAAGGATATTCCAACCAAGTGGAAGCATATTCTCTATTGGGGAGGCTTACGCGGCGCGATCGTTTTGGCGCTAGCGTTGAGCATCCCAACGAGTTTTGTAGACCGTGAGCGTTTGCTGGCAATGGCTTTTGGTGTTGTGCTTTTCACCTTACTCGTACAAGGCTTCTCAATGGATGCTTTGGTCAACAGAATGCAATTGATCAACCGTACGAAAATTCAGGAACGTTACGAACGCCGCCATGCCCGTTTTGTTGCTAATCGTGCGGCTGCCGATCACCTCGAGAAGATGAGCAAACAAGGGTTGCTCTCTGCGCATATTTGGCAGCAGATGCAGCCGATCTTTACCAAGCGCGAGATAATTTTGATCGAGGCGTTGAAAGAGATTCTGGCAGCAAACCCTGCCGTCGAGATCGAAGAATTGGATGCTGCTCGACGTGAAGCTCTGCGTGTTCAACGCGCATCTCTGGGCGGTCTCTTTCGAGATGGGGTTATCTCTGAAGAGACCTACGGTGACTTGATCCGCGAAGTGGACGAGGCACTTACTGAGCAGCATGTTAACTGGTCACAACTTTTGCAAGTCGGCACGGGCAAAAAAGTTGAGATCAAGAAAATGATGGCGGTCATTATCCAAGATGAGGATTTGCAGAACGCGCTTAGAGCGTTGAGCAATGCCGGTTTTGGCGTTGACCAACTTCCCAGCACGGGCGGTTTCCTTAGTCAACGAAATGTAACTTTGCTGATCGCCATTCCTGAAGGGCGCGAAGAAGATATCGTGCGTGTTCTAAAACGATCCTGCAACAAACGCGTTGAACATGTCCGTGCACCGCTGGAAGGTGCCTTTCTGCCCATATCTCGCCCTGTTCCAGTTGATGTGGGTGGGGCAACTATTTTTACCTTTGATGTAGAGGCTTACCATGAGTTCTAATAAGATGAAAATGGTCATTGCTATTGTGCGTGACCTTGATGAAGATGAAATTTTAAAGGCTTTATTAGAAGAAGAGTTTCGTGTAACAAGGATCGCATCAAGCGGTGGTTTTTTCAGGCGCGGCAACGCGACTTTGATGATCGGTGTGGATGAATTGAAAGTTGATCAGGTGATACAAATTATCCGTGAACGCTGCGCACCCACCCTCGATCTGGCAGTAAAACACGCCACCGTTTTTGTGCTGGATATTGATCGTTTCGAACAAGTTTAAGAGCTCCCCCCATTTTCTGTTTTTGAAAATGGGGGGATGCCCGAAGGGCAGGGGGGTGTAAAACCACCCCTCTTCCAAGATATAATATTCCCAATGTCCACGCTAAGTATTTCCCTCCCTGCTGAACAAAATATTGGCAAAATGCGCCCGCTCAACATCATGCGCGATCTTCCCAAAGTCGCCGATCTGGTTGAGCTCTGCTTCCATAAAAACATGGATAGGGAAGGGCAGCGCTATGTTCAGCAAATGCGCGATGCCAGCCTTAATAAACGTTATCTCAATTGGGCATCCACATCCTTACCGCTTATGGGGTATGTCTGGGAAGACCAAAAAGAGATCATCGGCAATATCAGCGTCATCCCCTTTCGCAAAGGTAATTTCCTCCTCGCGAATATCGCCGTCCACCCCGCGCATCGCCGCAAAGGCATCGCGCGGTATCTCACCCAAAAAGGGATGGCATACGTTCGTCAGCGTGGCGCAAAATCTATCTGGCTGCATGTCGAAGAAGATAACCATGGCGCGATCAAACTCTATGAAAATCTCGGCTTTGAAATAAAAACCCACCGCACTACCTGGAGTGTGCCCAAAAATATAGACAAAGAATTAAAAAAGAGTAACCAACCTGTCGTCATACGCCCATCGCGTTTTTGGCAGCAACAAATGCAATGGCTCACCCAAAACTATCCCGCCGAAATCTCGTGGTATCGTATGCCCGATTTTCAGATATTCTCCCCCAGCATCAAATATTGGCTCTATCGGATCTTTGTGGAGAATGACATTCGCCAATGGTCAATTCAAAAAGACGGAGAACTGCAAGCTGTACTCAGTTGGATGCAAACGCGTACGCGCCGCTCGCCCATTTGGCTTGCCACCACACCCCAAGCGGATGCCGCATCTCTGGCAGCCCTCCTCTTACACGCCCGTTTACATCTTGCTCCCCAACAAGTAGAGCTCTACCTCGATTATCCGGCTTCACAAAACGTCGCTGCCTTTGAGATGGCAGGTTTGATTCCCCTCCGCACGCTGGCATGGATGCACGTTGACGGGAACAAAACTGCAACTTGAGCTACAGGTTCGCGTATACTTAGATAATAGAAAAGGAGAAAAAATGCCTCGCTTTATTGTTCGTTGGTTTATTAACGCCGCTGCTATCGCCGTTGCTGTCTATGTCGTTCCTGGTATCGATCTCGGAGGAAGCTTATCCTCCCTCATCTGGCTGGCGCTTATCTTTGGGCTTATAAATGCCATTTTGCGCCCGCTTTTGAAGCTCTTTACCTTGCCCCTTATCATTCTCACCCTGGGACTTTTCTCCCTGCTCATCAACACCTTCCTCTTCTGGCTAACAAGTATTATCGGTCAGGGTTTTGGTGTTGGCTTGCACATCGCCCCGCCGGTCTTCTGGAATTCGCTTTTAGGCGGTCTCGTTGTGAGTATTGTCAGTACCATTTTGAGCATGATCTTCAAAGATACGCGTAAGAAACGTCACTAATCTCGTTTAGTCTTTATCAAAAAAAAAGCTCCCTGAAGAAATCTCTTCAGGGAGCTTTGATTCAGCGAGTTTGTCGTCTATTCTTCGCCAGCGACAAAGGCTTCGGTCATCTCTTTACAAACGCTATCACGGAATTGTTTGGGTGGCGTTTTAAAGAAATAGGACGAGGGGGCGACGATGGGACCTGCCAAGCCTCGGTCAAGGGCGATTTTCGCGCAGCGGACTGCGTCGATCATCACACCGGCGGAGTTCGGGCTATCCCATACTTCGAGTTTGGCTTCCACATTCAGCGGTACTTCGCCAAAAGTTGTGCCTTCCATCCGAATATAGCACCATTTGCGGTCGCTCAACCACGGCACATGGTCGCTGGGTCCAACGTGGACATTGCCTTTGCCGATGTCATAGGGGAGCATGGATGTGACCGCACCTGTCTTCGAGATTTTCTTCGATTCGAGACGATCACGTTCGAGCATATTCAGGAAATCGGTGTTTCCGCCGAAATTAAGTTGATAGGTGCGATCAAGCCGAACACCACGGTCGACAAAGAGGGTGGTCAAAACGCGGTGCAAAATTGTCGCGCCCACCTGTGATTTGATATCGTCGCCCAAGATGGGCAATCCCTTATCCCGGAAACGATCTGCCCAGTATTTTTGGGATGCGATGAAAACGGGGATGCCATTTACAAAGGCGCATCCGGCTTCAAGGGCTTGCTCAACATACCATTTGGTTGCCATCTCAGAGCCAACGGGGAGGAAGTTGAGTACGACATCCGTTTTGGTTTCTTTGAGCAATTTGGCAATATCTGCGGTGGCGCCGGGTGCTGGCGTAATAACTTCTTTGAGATATTTTCCCAAGCCGTCATGGGTCATGCCACGTACAACGGGCACATCCATTTTGGGAACTCTGGAAAACTTATAGGTGTTATTCGGCTCAGCGAAAATGGCTTCTGAGAGATCTTTGCCAACTTTGGTGATATTGACATCAATGCCCATTGTGAACTCAATATCACTGATGTGATACCCAGCCAAATTGACATTCATGATGCCGGGGACTGTCTCGTCTTCGGTTGCGTCTTTATAGTAGTGAACACCTTGCACTAATGATGAGGCACAATTCCCTACACCGATAATTGCAACGCGTACTTTCTTCTTGCCCATTTATTTCTCCTTGCTTGCTTAGATTTGATAGTAATGGCTTTTTGTATAGTATATCGTTTTGTAACCCCACCCCATTAAAGTTTTATTGCTTGGATTACTGGAGATTACAAAGAGAGTATAATCTACCAACAGGAAAAACCCGATGATAAATGAACGCTTGAAGCGTCTTGAGCGCATATTGGAACTCACTCGCATGATCAGTGCTGATCTGGATTATTCAACAATTCTCCAGACGGCTATTTCGATTGCGAGCGAATTGACCAATAGCGAAATAGCCTCGATCTTGAAATACGATGAAGGCGACAATCACCTTCATTTTGTTGCTGCTCCCTGGTTTCATAAAGATGCGGTCGAGGGAGTGCGCGTGCCTCTGGAAGAGAGTATTGCAGGATGGGTCTATGTACATGCCAAACCATTGGTAATTCAGGATGTTCATGGGGACGAACGTTTTTATTCAGAAGTTGATCTTGCCGCTGAGTTTCAAACATATTCGATCCTGGCAGTTCCATTGCTTGTAAAAGGGCGGGCCGTTGGTGTCTTCGAGGCACTTAATAAGATAAGTCGCGCCCATTATAACGGAGAAGATGTCACAATTCTAGAGACATTGGCATCTCTGGCAGCACTGATCGTTAGTAATATATCTTTGGAAGAGCGAGTTGAAAAGACGCGTGTAGAAGCAGAAAAGTTGGAACAAATGAAAAACGACTTTATTGCTATTTCTTCACATGAGTTACGCACTCCTTTAGGCTTGATCCTCGGACATTCAACTTTCTTACGTGAAGTGATCGACGAAGAACATCAGGAACAATTGGATACGATCATTCGCAGCGGGGCAAAACTTAAAGAGATCATTGAAAATATGTCGAATGTGAAGAATTTTCAAAGCGGCGCCGCACGCTTACGGATGCGAAAATTCTCGTTGGCAAACCTCCTCCTGGATTCAATTAACGTTTTTCAGGAAGCTGCGCAAGAGAAAAAGATCACCCTGCATCCTGATATTAAAACGCCCGAACTATTATTAGAAGGCGATGCGGCCAAGATCGAGATCGCGTTTAGCAATCTCATAAAAAACGCACTCACATTTACGCCCGAGGGCGGGCACATTTTTGTGGTTGCTGAAGAAATCCCTGGTTACGCTAAAGTTTCTGTTGTAGATGACGGTATTGGCATCCCGGAAAAAGATTTACCGCATATTTTCGAACGTTTCTATCAAGTTGAATCGCATCTCACGCGTCAGCATGGCGGAATGGGTTTAGGGCTTTCGGTTGCAAAGGTGATGATCGAAATGCACAGCGGCGAAATTTTGGTAGAGAGCGTGCTCGACAAGGGCAGCCGATTTACTTTTTTGCTACCCCTTGACCCTAATCAGATAGACGCTGGACAGCGTGTTTTTCATACCAAGATATGATCCCTTCTTTGATATTTGCCGGTCGTCTTGAGCGAGAATATATATTGCCTGTTGAGGGCGCACCGATCTTGGATCGACCGGGTGGTAGCCCGCTTTACGCTGCGGGCGCAGCTGCAGTCTGGGAAAAAGAGATCGGGCTGGTTGCACGTGTAGGCGAAGATTACCCCAATCAGTGGCTGCGAAATTTTAGCGAACATGGCATAGATCCTGCTGGCGTGCAGGTTGTGCCTGGCGCACTCGATCTACGTTCCTTTCGAGCGTACAGCCCTTTACGGAAACTTTCGCGTTCTAACCCAGTTGGGCATTTTGCACGCCGAGAACTGACCTTCCCGAAAACCTTATTGGGCTATCGTCCGCCAGAAAGCAAAGAGAGTCTCAAAACAGAGCGGCACCCCGCCACCCCTCTTGTGACAGAAATTCCCAGCGAATATTTGCAAGCGAAAGCCGTTCACATTGCACCGCTTGAGTTTTTGAGCCAAGGGCAGATGCTAACCGCTTTTCGGGCAGCCGCGATAGAAAATATTATTCTTGATCCTTCGCCACGCTATATGCACCCGCATCGCCGTCAGGATTTACGCCTCTTCCTCGATGGTTTAACTGCCTTCACACCCTCAGAAGAAGAAATGCGCTCACTCTTTTGGGGTGAAACACATGATCTTTGGGCAATGGCAGAAGAGCTTGGAAATTTCGGTTGTAAAGTCATCATTATCAAACGTGGCAATGAGGGACAATTACTCTATGACGCTCACACAAAAAAGCGTTGGCAACTCCCTGCTTATGCCTCGCGGGTTGCAGATCCAACTGGGGCAGGGGATGCTTTTTGTGGTGGTTTTCTCGCCGGTTATCAGCAAAGCCAAGACCCGCTCCGCGCTGCGGCTTATGGCAATGTTTCTGCCTCGTTGAGCATGGAAGGCAGTGGGCCATTTTATCCGCAAGAAGTTTTGCCCGGTCTTGCCCAAGCTCGTCTGGATGCAATGATCGGCATGATCCGGGAAATCTGATGGATACGCTTATCAATGAAATCCTTGAATTGGGGATAGCCATACAGCAGATCCCCGCACCGACCTTTGCAGAAGAAAAACGCGGGCAATTCATAGAAGATCTTTTTGCCGAAGAAGGCTTGCTGGATGTCTCAGCAGATAAAGCGGGAAATATTTATGGGCGAATACCTGGCTCGGGTGGCGGCGCACCGCTTGTTATTTGTGCCCATCTTGATACAGTTTTCCCCGCAACAACAAACCTGCGACTCACGCGTGACCCGAACTTGCTGACTGGCCCCGGAATAGGGGATAATGCCCTCGGCGTGGCCGGCATGATCGGCTTGCTCTGGATGCTGCGCGCAAAAAAAACACAGCCATTCGGCGATATCTGGCTGGTCGCCACTGTTGGCGAAGAGGGCCTGGGTGATCTATCTGGGATGCGTGCTGTTGTGAATCGCTTTGAAGATTCTCCCATTGCCTATTTAGCACTCGAAGGTATGGCGTTGGGATATATCTATCATCGTGCTTTGGGGGTGCGTCGTTATCGGGTTTCTGCGAAAACCGCGGGCGGGCATTCCTGGGGGCATTATGGGCGTCCTTCAGCTGTGCATGAATTAGCTCATCTGATAGATCAATTGACCACATTGAGACTGCCGGAAAACCCACGCACTACTTTAAATGTAGGTGTCTTTTCTGGCGGGACTTCGGTGAATACGATCGCGGCAGAGGCATCTTTTGAGTTGGACTTGCGATCTGAATCGCCAGAGGCGTTAACGGCATTAGTAAAAAAGGCGCAGATGTTGATCTCGTCAGCGAGCAAGCCTAGGGTTAAGGTCGTTGCGGAGCAGATCGGGAGCCGACCAGCGGGCGAGATTTCAGAATCCCATCCCTTGGTGAAGTTGGCAAAAGATGCACTTATCCAGCAGGGAATAGAGCCAATAATGACGATAGGCTCAACAGATGCGAATATCCCGCTGAGTCGTGGGTATGCTTCTATTTGTTTGGGAATCACAACGGGGGATAGTGCGCATACGCTGGAAGAATTTGTGAATGCCGCACCCGCTGCAAAGGGCATGCAGCAATTGCTTTATTTTGTTGAGAATTTGTGGTATTAAAAAACTCCCCGTAATGGGGAGTTTGTATAGGGCAAAAAGGGGATTTTAGCGCAGCCCGAGCACTTCGTAAACTTTGATCGGCTTGCTTTTACCCTTCACTTGCAGGGAATCTAACTTATCGACATAGATGTGTTTTTTGACAAGCTTATACGCTTCTTCACTGATCATGATCTGGTTTTTACGTGAGTTTTCCTGAATGCGTTTGGTGGTGTTGACGCTATCACCGATGGCGGTGTATTCGAGTTTTTTCTCCGTGCCGATCAAACCCAAAACAGCTTCACCATAATGGATCCCAACGCCAAAGGAGAGATGCGCTTCGGGCGGGAGTTCGAGGTAAAGTTTTTCGATGGCCCCTCGAATGGCGAGGGCGGTACGTACCGCTCGCAGGGCGTGGTCCGGTTGGGGAAGGGGCGCGTTATACCATGCCATAACCGCGTCGCCGAGGAATTTATCGACCGTGCCCTCTTCAGCGAGGACGGCGTCGGCGGCGGCGGCAAGATAACGGTTTAGCACGGCAACCAGTTTTTCCGGGCTTTGTTTTTCGCTATAGCTGGTAAAGCCGCGAATATCTGCAAAAAGGATGGTGATGTCGGTGCGTTTACCTTCCATTTTCAGGCTGTCGGGGTCGATCTGCTGGATCACAGCCGGAGAGACCATCCGCTGGAAAAGACGCCGTTGCGCTTCAAGTTGTCTGCGCTCTGTCAGGTCATCGAGAACGATAGCGACACCTTGTGTATTCTGGTTGGCATCTTTGAGCGGCGAGAGATTTAAACGCCAATCCACTGCGCCGCGATCGGGCATACTATGGCGGATCTCGAGATCGACAATCGGTTCGTTGGTCTCGCGCATGGTTGCCAGGTACGGCAGAATATCCGCAGCGAGTGAGGGGATGATCTTATCCAGTTGATGCCCGATGATCTCGGGTGTTTTTTGTCCGATGATCGCTTCGGCGGCTTTATTGCAAAGCGTGATCTGATCTTGCACGTCTGCCGTAATCACTCCGCTGGCAATAGATGCGAAGATATCATCCATCAGATTTTTGAGCTCGGTCACTTCAGCGAGCGTATGGCGCAGGGAGGTAAATAAACGTGCGTTTTCGATGGCAATGGCAACCTGATTTGCAAAAGTTGCCAGAACATTTCGTGAGGCTTCAGTAAAAATGCCAGAGCGCACACGGTTATCTGCATAGATCACACCGATCAGGTCGTTTTTAACTTTGAGTGGGACACATAAGATAGAACGCATATTATGCGCAATAATGCTTTCCTGCGCGCCAAAGCGCGGGTCTTCTTGTGCGTCAGTCGTCAGGATCGATTCCCCGTTCTCGATAACACGATTAATGATCGTACGGCTGGTGGATGATTCTTTCGAATTGATCGATTCTTGTTCCCAATTACGGGCGGTGCGAATGATCATCTGATTATCGGCATTGCTCAGCATCAAAAAGCCACGTTCTGCGTTAATCATGCGAATGACAGTATCCATCGCAATGCGCAAAACCTCGTCCACCTCCAGCGAAGAGTTGACCATCTGGCTAATATTTGCCAGCGCAACCATATTCGCTAACTCTTCTTGAGAAGCAGCCGTCTTGCGGCTTAATTTATAGAGCCGCCTTTCAATTTGTGAAAGCTCATCGACCATATCGCGAAGCGAATCAGGTGAGTTGGTTCTAAGCGATGCGCCAACACGCCCAACCTGGCGGCTCAAACCGAGGATTTGATCTTTGACATCAAGCGGTGAGGTGTTTTCATCCTGCATAGTTGAATCCCATTATTGTCTTTAGTTTCTTCGTGTTTTCACTTTGACCGTAGCCCAAAAAATTGCATAACTTGCTTTTTGGGCGCTCTTTAGATCCCCTTCATCAGTCGGGGTGAACATTTTTCGTTCATGCTCTTCTAGCAAAACCTGAATAGATTCTGTCTGCTCAGGCAACAACTCTTTTAGAGCCGAGGCTCGCTCACGCGGTGTAAAATGAGTGGGAATATCCGCCCCCAGCCAGCGTAAGTTGCGATTGATCCCGTGAAAAGCTCGCTCAATGGGGCTAGCCTCATTCCATGCCAACCAGCGGGTGAGCCAGTCTGGAGCGGATCTTTCTCTACGTTCATAAAGTTGAACGACGAGCCGCAGACCGCGCGTGAGAAGGAGTTGCTTCCGGTTAAGCTGCCAAATCCCGAAGAAAGCAGCTACCGTGATAAGAATAATCATACCCCAAAAGGGGGATAGCTGGAGACTTTTCTTCGAAGTCGGCTCCAGATTTTCAGGGAGGTCAACGATCTCTGGCTCTTCAAGAGGCAAGGGGTCTATGATCTCGTCCTCTAGAAGCCCGCTAAATAAAACACCATCTGGCTCAATTGTTTCCGGAACGCCCAGTGGGCGTACTAAACGGCTTTGATTTAAAGTCGGTTCAAATTCCACCCAGCCGATCTCAGGGAAATAAACCTCCGGCCAGGCGTGGGCATCTTTTTGCAAAACGACGAAATCACTATTTTCGTTTGCGCTACCCTGCGCAAAACCAACCACCAAGCGTGCCGGAATCCCAACCGAGCGCAGCATTACCACCTGAGCAGATGCGGCATAATTGCAAAAGCCCTCCTGCCAAGTGAAGAGAAACCACTCTAACGGGTCACGTCCCGCTGGTGGCGCGGGGACTGTTTCGCTGTAGCTGATTTTGGTTCTTAAGTAAGTAGTGATCACACGTGCTTTGTCGTACGCTGAGCCACGTCCACGAGTGAGATCGAGGGCAAGTTCGCGGATACTTTCAGGGAAATCGACGGGGAGTTGCAGGTAGCGTTCCGTAACCCAATCAGGGTAATCTGTACCGGACTCACGCAGTTGGGTAATGGTAGGTGCCAGGGGGGCAGATCGTGTGGAATAAACTTCTTCGTTGCGCAATGCCGGGGTAGCGCGTAGCAAGCTCAAATCAAGGCTGCCATCGGGGAGTTCGGTAAATGCGGCTTCTGTATCAATATCTGCCCAATAGGTTTGATGCCCCATAATTAGCAAGGGGCGAAGGTCTGCTTTGTTCGTGAAGGTGAATTTTTCGGTCTGACTTTCGGGATCGATCGGTAAAAGCAGCGGCGTTTGCGCAGGAAGAGATTCTGTTATTTCCCCTTCGGCCGTTGTCCACAATCCGTTGAGATAGGTGTCGTAACTGCGAACGCGCCAATAATAGCGTGGCGGCGCTTCTTCGAGTTCGGGTACTTGAATGACGGCGATTTCTGCATTGCCTTGATAACTTCTTTCACCTAAAGGGAGGTCTCCGCCATAGAAAACCTGTCCAATTACGGGACGAGGGTTATCGACAGATGAAAAGAGATTATCTATATTATCTCTGGCGCTTTTGAAGCGGTGCGAGGTTTTATCCCACCAGCGGCTGATCTCTTGCCACTCTGCATTTGAACTGGGGATGCTCCAGGCGGCGAGTAAAAGGAATGCGATAGAGACGAGGCTGAGAAGATTAATATCGAATTTTGCATCGGGGACGATAAAGACATTCTTTTCTTCCCAGCGAGATCTGTTCTGGAGGTAATCAAGACGTCCAATGAGAAGCAGGCTAAAGAAGAAGTAAAAGCCGAGTACCCATATAGGGGATTCTGCACTATGGTCGTAATATTGGATGGCAAGGATCAGCACTGTGCTGGGCGTGATAGCAGCGAGGCTGTTTTGAAAACGGATGAGGGCGTAGCTTGAATAAAGAGAAACGACCCAAAAGAAAAGCCCTAAAATGATGACAACGATGAGATGGTCGTCTACAGGTTCTTTGGCGATAAAGGTTGTCAATGCCCCGCTGACTCGCGCACTCATTTCGTAGATACGCTCTTCTGTTGTGAGAATGGGACTCAAAATACGGATGATCTGCCAAGGGATCAATGTGATGCTGTATAGCAAGGTCAGGATGCTCACGCCGGTTTTTTTAAACTTGCTCAAACCCAGCGAAAACCCCAAAAAAAGCCCCATTATTGTGAGATTGCCCACGAGCTGTAGATCGGGCGTCCACTCGGTGAGTGAGAGGCGTGTAGACGTAATTAAAACCGCGATCATAAGGAAGATCATTGCGGGGATGTCAAACCAGCGTTGAGATGACTTTTGCATCTTTTGAGTGTACAATAAAAAGGTCTGTATCGTCAAACCCGGCTGGATAAATTCAGCGCTTCTCGTGATGTATCCCCTTGTGATTTGTCACTTCTATACTACGACGTGCTAGCGCAGAGTCTCGGCGTGAGATTTTTAGTATTCAGAATTACCGAATCAAGCCATAATCCCTGAAGGGAAGAAAAGGCAACAGGAGAGAAAACTATGGAAAACTTGCTAAATAGCGGCATTGGTCTTATTTTAGCTTTTCAAAATATGGGAGAATGGCTTCTTGCCCCCATGAAGTTCTTTAGTTTTTTAGGAACAGAAGATTTTTATCTCATTGCCCTGCCAATTATATATTGGGGAGTTGATTCCGCTTTAGGGTTGCGTTTGGGCGTGATGCTTGCGCTAACGAGCGGGTTTAATACGATTTTTAAATTCGCTTTCCATGCGCCGCGCCCTTATTGGGTAAACACAGACGTACAGGCTTTATCTGCCGAAACTTCATTTGGCGTGCCTTCCGGTCATGCGCAAAATGCGCTGGCACTTTGGGGCGTTGTGGGGAGCTATCTGAGAAAAGGATGGGTTTGGGTGCTGATGGTCTTCGTAATCCTCGGCATCAGTCTTTCTCGTCTTTACTTGGCTGTTCACTTTCCGCTAGATACCCTTGTGGGCTGGTTGATCGGCATTGCTCTTCTTCTCAGCTTCAATATTGCCTGGGAGCCGGTTAGTGCATGGGCAAAAAAACAAAGCTTTGCAAAGCAAATATTGATGGCATTCCTCGCCTCGATGGCAATGCTTTTCGTAGGCATTGGCGTGAAATCCATTTTCAACGACTGGACAATGCCAACTGCGTGGTTGCAAAATGCGGCTCGCGCAGGTGGGCACGCGCCTGATCCCTTTTCATTGAGCGGGCTTATTGTCTCATCCGCTACACTTTTCGGGTTATTCAGCGGCGTCGCATGGATCGAGACAAAAGGCGGCTATCGCGTTGCTTCTGATCTAAAAAAACGTATCCTTCAATATATCGTTGGCATTATTGGCGTAGTCTTTCTTTATATTGGACTCAAATTTATATTTCCATCGGGTGATGATTTACTAGCCTCCGCTTTCCGCTATCTGCGCTATTCTCTGGTCAGTTTTTGGGTTTCAGGTGGCGCGCCTTTTGTATTCCAGAAAATGAAACTGAAAGATTAAAACGGAGAAATATAAAAACACTCTGTTATAATCGACAATGTTAAATTCACGGAAACTTATTACGGAGAACTCCTTTTCTTATGACCCTTGAACGTGGCGCGCTCCTCCATAATCGTTATCGTATTGCTGAAATCCTTGGGCAGGGGGGGATGGGATCAGTCTACCGCGCAGTGGATGAAAACCTTGGCGTGGATGTGGCAGTTAAAGAGAATCTCTTTACCACAGACGAATACGCACGCCAATTTAGGCTTGAAGCCGTTATCTTGGCAAATTTGCGCCACCCGAATTTACCGCGTGTAACCGACCACTTTGTGATCGGCGATCAAGGGCAATACCTTGTCATGGACTATATCGAGGGAGAAGATCTCCGTCAGCGTATGGAGCGAACGAACTTTCTTCCCGACGACGAAGTCATCTTGATCGGCGCGGCAATGAGCAAGGCGCTTACTTATCTTCATACGCGCAAGCCCCCCATTCTTCATCGTGATATCAAACCGGGAAACGTAAAAGTAACGCCAGAAGGCGAAGTCTTCCTGGTCGATTTTGGCTTGGCGAAGGTGATCCAGGGCACACAGGTCACAACCACAGGCGCACGCGCCATGACCCCGGGCTATTCTCCACCTGAACAATACGGCACAGCTCGCACCGATTCGCGTACCGATGTCTATTCATTGGGAGCAACACTATATGCTGCACTAACCGGTGTTATACCCGAAGATGGGTTAGCGCGCGCAATGGAAAATGCCGAGCTAACCCCCATTCGTAAACGTGCACCAAAGGTCTCGCGCCGTTTGGCAGCTGCGATCGAGAGAGCGATGGAAGTAGATTCAGATGACCGCTTCCAAACACCAGAAGAATTCCGTAAAGCCCTGCTCGCTGCGAACTCGAAAACGCAGCGCCTTGTTGAAGATGATTTCACCGTAGCCCCAGCGCCTGCAGAGACACCTGCTTCAATAGAAAAAGTTCCCGAAGGTGAAGCCGCTAAAGAAGAGTCTGCACCTGTGGGTGTTCCGCTTATGGCAGCCAACACTGCCCCTATTACTTCACCGGAATCGCCGCGTAAAAAACGCCGCAAACAGCGCTGGAAATTTATTCGCTTCCTTCTTTATATGATCTTGATCGTTAGTGCCTTAGGTACAGCGGCTTATTATTATCCACGTATTTCGAGTCTTCTAAGCACAGCTACGGGGACTTCGCTTCCGATTGTATTACCCACAGAAACCGAGCTTGCATCTTTACCCGTGGTAGAAGAAATACCCACAGAAATATTTACAGCAACGCCTTTTCCCACGGCTACCAACACTCCTGAACCGACCGCAACGCCCTTGCCAACCGAGACACCAACCATTGTCCCGACACCGCTGGGTGGTGGCGCAGGCGAGATGGCCTTTGTTTCTGAACGTGCCGGCACTCCCCAAATCTATATCGCCAATGTCGATGGGAGTAATGCCCGCCCCATTACCAATTTGTCGGATGGCGCTTGCCAGCCTGATTGGTCGCCAGATGGGCAGCAGCTTGTCTTTGTTTCACCTTGCAAAAGCGATGTGGATATTCTCAAGGATGCCAATCTATATCTGATCAATGCTGATGGCACGAACCTGACGCAGCTCACATCTGAAACCGAAGGTGATTTTGAGCCAGCCTGGTCACCGGATGGCAAACAAATAGCCTTTACTTCTCTGCGCCCCGGGCATTTGCAAGTTTATTCAATATATCTCGAAGATGATGCCATTATTCGATTAACGCAAAGCAATCGAGATGAGCCAGCCCGCCAGCCCGCATGGTCGCCTTTTGGGAATCAGATAGCCTACGCTATTCGCCGTTATGGCGCCTACCAAATTTGGACGATGACTGATACAGGACAGTCACCGGAACGCATTACTGTTAGTGGCTACATTTATTGGGACCTGCTCCCCGTTTGGACAACAGATGGCACAGCTATCCTATATACCCAGCGCGCAGCAGATAACGGCGTCAGATTTTGGCAAATGCGTATTGCTTATGAAAATCGTGGCAATGTGGGGGAAGATGTAGAACTGGGCGCTCTACCAGTATTGGATGCGGATTACTCTAACGACGGTCTCTGGATCCTTTTCGAAGGTACCGACGGAAATAATCGTGATATCTTCGTTGTGATGGCTGATGGCGAATCACGCACGCGATTGACAACAGACCCCGCCGATGACTACGACCCCGTTTGGAGACCTGCTCCTTAACTCCCCGCTATGGAAACATCAAGCCCGCTCTCAAACAGAGCGGGTTTCTTTTTGAGATTTAGTTGGTGTTTTCTGGAATACAAGGGATATACAAGTTTTGGCAAAAGTAACGGTAGTTTGCTATTTAATTTAAAAGGGTTTTTATGTCTCGGAAATTATTAAGTGCTGTTGAAATCGGTGAATTGATTCAAGTTTTACGTCAATTCTTCAAATACCATAAAGATTTACAAGAAAATAACGACGTTGCTAGCTTTATTCAACGACCTAAAATACCGCCTTTTTTAAGTGAAGCGCTAATAGTTGATTTAGGAAATCGTGGCTTACTAAACAATCTTGAATGTTCAGATTTTTCTTTGTCAACAGCTAAAGGTGATGTTGTTGCTATCTCAAAGAAGCAGCTAGTAGTTTGGCAAACAAGAATTGACGGATATAGAAAAATCTGGCATCCTTGCG
>JABGQU010000185.1 GCA_018648605.1 Anaerolineae bacterium
TGGCCTTTTAAGCCATTGGTTGAGAGTTCGAGTCTCTCCGCGCTCACTGAAAAAGTCCTCGTTTACGGGGGCTTTTTTTTTAACTCATTCGTTGAAAGTTCTCCCTTCGGAGACAGGCGAGTTTTCGCGCTCACTGAAAAAGCCTTCAAAAAGAAGGCTTTTTTGTTTAATGCCAACTAAGCGGGATTATAACATTTGCAAAAGTTGCAGACTATTAATCTTTTGCTAGAAGATGCCCTTTTAGCGGGAATCAGCCGAGGGGCACGGGCGCAGGGCGGCGAGGAAGATGCCCAAAGCCTTTATTGCTAAAGACTGTTTTTGTTTATCACCACGCTACTATCAACTTCTTCCATTTCACCTGTCGCAATAAAAATTGTACGCTCACAGATATTCGTAACACGGTCGCCAACCCGTTCGAGGTTATGGGCTACCCAAAGCAGCCAATTTGAGCGTTCAATGGCGGTCGGATCATCAATAACGTAGGTAATTAGCACGCGATAAATTTGCGTATAAAGGGCATCAATTACATCATCTTCAGCGGGGATACTTTCTGCCGCGTCTACATCTTCTTCTATGAAGGCTGTCAGCGCACGGTGGAGCATATCGACTGTTTTTTCTGCCATCAGGGGTAAATCGACCAAAGGTTTGAGCAATTTTTGCTCACCCATGATGACGTTGATTTTAGCAATGCCTTTGGCGTAATCGCCCATCCGCTCGAGTTCACCGGCTACGTCCAAAATGGAAGCAAGCAGACGCAAGTCATGCGCCATCGGTTGTTGAGTGGCAATTGCTATCATTACAGAGCTCTCGATCCCGAAGCGCTTGGCATTGATCAATTCATCTTCATCGTAAATTTCTTGTGAGCGAGGAATATCTCTTTTTTTGAGTGCATCCACAGAGCCAAGAATGGCTTGCTCGACCATGCTGCCCAAAGAGAGAATATCATCTTTTAGTGTCTGGATTTCGTGTTCAAATATTTTACGCATTTTAGTCTCCGCGTTTATCCAAAGCGACCAGTAATATAATCTTCTGTGCTTTTCTTTGTCGGGTTCGTAAAAATCTCTGAGGTTACGTCGTATTCTTCTAAAATACCGGCGTGATCTTCGCCGAGATTGAAGAAAGCGGTGAAATCAGAGACACGGGCGGCTTGTTGCATATTATGTGTCACAACGATGATGGTGAACTTTTTGGCAAGCTCATGCATCAGGTCTTCGATTTTCAGTGTGGCGATGGGGTCAAGCGCAGAAGCTGGCTCATCCATCAGGATTATGTCGGGTTTAACGGCAATCGTACGAGCAATGCAGAGGCGTTGTTGCTGTCCACCCGAAAGGGAAAGCCCGCTTTTGTCGAGTTTATCTTTGACTTCGCACCAGAGGGCTGCGCCGCGCAGGGATTTTTCGACAAGATCGTCCATATTCCCTTGATAGCCGTTAATTTGCGCTCCCCAAGCCACATTATCGTAAATGCTTTTCGGGAAGGGGTTCGGCTTCTGGAAAACCATCCCGATGCGGCGACGTACTTCAACGGGGTCTACATCGTCATCGTAAATATCTTTGCCATGATATAACACTGAGCCAGTAGCATGTGCGCTGGGGATTAAATCGTTCATCCGATTGAAAGCGCGTAAAACGGTGCTTTTTCCGCAGCCGGAAGGACCGATCATGGCGGTGATCTTCTGCTTCTCGATCTGCATATTGATATCACGCACGGCGAGGGTCTCGCCGTAGTAAAGATTGAGATCGGCGGCTTCGATTGCGTAGGGGTTTGTGTTTTCTGTCATTTCATTTCCTTTTACCGCCCCCCTCTAACTCCCCCCGCTTGCGGGGGAGGCTAGGTGGGGGCAGTTTTTATATCTGCTTACTGTACTTATTCCGCATAAAAACCGCAATCGCATTCAGCGAGAGCAAGATCACCAGCAAGACAATAATTGCAGCCGCAGCGATATTTCTGAACTCATCCTGCGGGCGAGATGTCCACTGGTAAATTTGGATCGGCAGCGTAGTGAACTTCGAGAAGGGGCTGGTCGGGTCAAAGGTGATGAAGGTCGAAGCCCCCACCACAACCAGCGGAGCGGTCTCGCCCAATGCACGAGAAATTGCCAAAATCGTCCCTGTCAGGATGCCAGGAACCGAGTTCGGGAGCACATGGTGCCAAATCGTCTGCCATTTGGTGGCACCAAGCCCAAAGCTGGCATTCCGTAGGGAGCCGGGCACGGCGCGGATTGCTTCTTGGGCGTTGATAATGATGAGCGGCAGAATCAAGAGTCCCAACGTCAGTCCCGCCGAGAGTATCGTGCGTCCATTTGCCGTGGTCGGGTCTACCGATCCCATAAATGCGCCGCTCGTCAGCGGTTCCAATCCGCGCACGAAAATCGCTAATCCCAAAATACCGTAAATGATGGATGGCACGCCCGCCAGATTATTGATATTGGTCTGGATGAGCCGATTGAACCATTTGTCGCCTGCATATTCTTCGAGATAGATCGCTGCGCCTACGCCAAGCGGGAAGGCAAAAAGTAGCGTGATGGTGACCACCCAAAGCGAGCCGAGAACGGCCGTGCGGACACCTGCTCGCTCCGGGTCAGCGGATTGCGGGGAGACGAGAAAATCACCGTTAATCCACGACGTGAAGATTAGCTCGGCATTCGGATACTTCTCGGCGACTTCGGCATTGATTTCCGCCTTGTGGAAAATCGAATCGAAGAACGACCAGGTCGCAGCGGCTTCGGGTTCGACCACACGCTCAATAACGAGATGATAAATCTCTTCACGGCTGCGTTCATCAAAGGGCTTTTCGTTATTCTGCGCTCTGAAAAAGCCCGCTGAAACATTCTCCTCAAGAATAAAAGTCAGATCAATAGGGTGAAGCTGTTCCAACGGAATGCCATTGATGGCGAGCGTTTCGGGGTCAATTTTATTTTCTGTCGCCACATATCCAAAAGCGGAGTTGGTGATATTGAGCAACAGGGCGATGAGCGCAATAATGCCCACTCCCGTTGAAACTTGGAAAAGCCGCGACCAAAAATCACCCGAACGATGGCGCTGAGGGAGATTATCGGCGAAGCCTTCTTTCTTTTTGATTTGGGTCATTTTTGCACCTCGTCAGTTTTTAAACACAAAGGGCACGAAGTTTCTCTAAGGAAAAAGCAAAAAAGGTTTTTTCTTTGTGCCTTCTTCGTGACCTTCGTGTTTAAAAATTCGTGTATCTTCGTATAACTTCGTGAATTCATCATTCATACACCTCCCTATATTTCCGTACAATGCGTTGACTGATGATATTCAAACTCAGGGTCATAAAGAAAAGGGTCAAGCCAATTGCAAAAATGCTGTTGTAATCAATCGAGTCGTAGCTCAAGTCTCCACCACTGATGCGGACGATATGCCCCGTCATTGTTTCGGCGGCTTCAAAGGGGTTGAAAGTGAAATTCGAGCCAGCCCCTGCGGCAACGGCAACGATCATCGTCTCGCCAATGGCGCGGGAGATGGCAACGATAAAGGCAGCCATAATGCCCGAAATAGCGGCGGGCAAGACCACTTTTACAGCGGTCTCGAGTTTCGTTGCACCCAATCCATAAGCGGCTGCTCGCAAGGCACTCGGCACTGCGCTGAGGGCATCTTCACTCATCGAGGAAACCATCGGGATGATGAGAATGCCGATCACGATCCCAGCTGAAGCGGTGTTGTAAATATCGACTACGCCTTCGCCAAAAATACGCCGCAAAAGCGGAGTCATAAAAGTCAGCGCAAAATAACCCTTAGATTCAACTTGTAAGTGCACCACTTCACAGTGTCGAAAAAGAGGCAAG
>JABGQU010000186.1 GCA_018648605.1 Anaerolineae bacterium
GTGTCATCAATGTACTGGACCTTGAACTGCTCGCCGCTAACTACCGCGCGACCGGTCCACAAAGCTGGTAATAAAAGATCAATCGCTTCTTAGCCGAGGCGTGCTGTATAGTACGCCTCGGCTCAAGAGAGTTAATCCTTATGAAAAACACCAAAGCCCTCTTTCTTGCACTTATTTTTATATTTCTTTCTGTGATAACCGCAAATGCACAAGCTTCTGAGAGCATTTGGCTTGAAGCGGATGCGGCAGCTTATAAAACCGAAGAAATCGTCACTGTCAGACTGAACGGCGCTTCATCTACGCCCATTCAAGGATTTACCTTTCAAATTCGCTATGATCCTAATTGCTTGAAACCGATCAACGCCTCTTCTCCTGTTGCCGGGATGAATGGCTTGCAATTGCCCCAAAATATTGGCTTAGTTGATGCAACTTTTGCCAGTACTACTCCGCAAGCAGCTCTCGGTGTTCTGGCAGAAGTCAGTTTTCAGGCGCTCGGTGGCTGTCAAACGGAGCTTTATCTTGAAAGCGCAGCCTTGGCAGTGCGTGATGCTTCAGGTTTTGCTGTGCCGCTTTCTGGTATTGCACTAGGGAAAAGAAATATCCCTCTAAGTATTGATAAAACTGTTGGAAATATCCAAGAGCCGGCATTGTTGGGAACGCCGCTTTCGCTTGAACCAACAGTATCCGCAAATAGCCAATCGCCAGATTGGGCAGCAGCCATTGCTATATCTTTGCTTTTCTTTGTTGGGATGGCTGTTGTAGCTGTCATTTTTGTGGTTTATAAACGATCGTATAGTTCTTAATCTATTGAAAAAAGGCATGATGATGAAACCTAAATATGCTTCTTATCTTCTGGGGCTATTGATTCTATTCTCTTCATTGTTGCCGATCAAACAGGCTCAGGCGGCTCCCTTGCTGGACTTGCCGCCTTTCGATATGTTCCAGTTGCCTTGGGAGCAGGGACTTAGCTGGGTGACCCTCGACGGTCTCGATAACGGAACCAAGCGCGGGCTGGCAAGTAATCATAACTACCTCAATGGAGGGGCAGTTGACTTTACTCCCCGATCTGATATTAGGGAGGGAGACGACACATCCAATTATTGGGTTACAGCCGCTGCGGCTGGTACGGTTATCGAAATGGGGACTTGCCATCTCAAGATCGATCATAGTAATGGCTGGATCACAGAATATCAATTTCTTGCTAATTTCCAGGTTGCATTAGGGGATGCTGTTTATCGTAACCAGCGTTTAGCGATCATTGCTGACGGCATTCGTGACCCATTTTGCCCCCCGGCTCTCTACCCCGATATCCCTCATCTGCATTTCTCCCTACGCCCGACTATGGTCGATGCTTCTTTTTCTGGCTGGAATGTAAATTATGATTCAATCACGAATCTAACCACTCTTGTGAAGGAGGGACAAATACGAATACCGTATGATGGTAATCCTTTCCTGAATATTCCTTATCTACAGATTGCAATGCGTGGTGCGCTCGATTGGAATTTGCTCTACCGTGGCAGCCTGGATGCCTATCGTTATGAACGTTGGACACTTCAGCTTGCCGACACGCGTTCCTTAACGCTAACGGCTACACCTGTTACAGCAGGCTTAGAGCCCCTGATCGTTCTTCTGGATGAAAATGGTGTTGAACTTGCTCAAGGTATTGGCACGTTGAGCACTACCCAGCCTGCTGGAAGCTATTTCGTGCAAATTCAGCCACAAACGAGACAAGGTTTCTATGACTTGGTCTTGCGTGATAGCGATACCTTACTTGATCCCTATATTGCCGTAATAGCTCCTGCGAATATCAATATGGGTGAAACAACTTCTGTCGAGGCCTATTTAGGGAATATCCCCGTTGAAGGCTACACTAGCGTCGAGATCACTTGCCCTTATGATAGTGCTTTATTGAGCGTTATCACTATGGCAGCAACTGATCTTTTTGGTACTGACCCTGTTATTGCAGTCAGTGCGCCTGAAAATGAGAGTTTCATCTTTGCTATTGCGGGAAGCAGCGGGCAGAAAGCGTTGCAAGATGGCACGGCCTTCACCTTTAACATTAGTGGGCTAGCAGTTGGACAAACAACCCTACAATGTACTGCCCGTATTTCTACCGGAAGCGGTACTCTTTTGGACATCATCCCCATTGGTGCTTCGATCTCGATTTCAGATGCGCCTATTACTAACCCTGATGACCCACCACCGGATGATGGCGCTGCTGCCACATTCCTTGCCGGTCAAGTTCTTGCTTCTAAACCTGTTACGATCGCATTATATGACCTTGGCAATAACTGGATCACTTCCGTATCGGCAAATCTGGATGGCACCTTTCAACTGGGTGCATCCGCAGGAACTTACACGGTTCTCGCCTCCGCAAGTGGATTTTTACCGGCGCGGGGTGCTGCAACGCTGGTTTTAGGACAGACAACAACCATGCCAACGATTGCTCTTTTGGCAGGTGATATTGATGGAAATCTCGTCATCGACCAATTTGATGCGATGACGATTGGCATGAATTACAACGCATCTTTCCCTGATGCAGCCGATCTAAACGCTGATGCAACCATCAATGTTCTTGATCTTGAAGCGCTGGCTGCCAATTATCGTGCCAGTGGCGTGCAGGCTTGGCAATAAACGTATAGCTGTTTAAATGACAAACTCGCCTGAGTAATTTGGGCGAGTTTGTCATTTAATACTTCATGTTACGCACAATGGTATTTTGTTATCCCCCCATTTTTGCTTTTCAAAATGGGGGGATGTCCGAGAGGGCAGGGGGGTGAAATATGCACAAGTTAAGAATTGTATAACATCAGTTATATGAAACTTAATTTTCAAGCGCATTTTCAAAAAAAGCGACCATCCGTTCCTGATAGGTAAAGGGATCAATGAACATGGACTCGACGTGGTGTGCATCTTCAAATATCCACAACTCAGCGTTGGGACCGGCGTTGGCGTAGAGCATTTCTGCTGCCGAGACGTTGATCCACTTATCTTCTGTGCCATGTGTGATCATGATGGGGCGTTCGGCATGATCTTCTATCGCTTTTATGGGGGTAATGCTTTCCAGATTGTATCCATCAGAACTCGCTATGGTCAGCACTCCTTTTTTCATAAAAATAGGGAAGCCATTGAGCGCAAGTTGATCTTCCAGAACAGTGGGAATGTCGGTAAAAGAGCTGTCCGCCCAGATGGCTGCGACACCTTTTTCAAGGCTGAAGGCATTAATGCTGGTTACCGCACCCATTGAAACGCCCATTACACCAATATTCCGGGGTTGATATCCTTGCGCTAGCAGCCAATCGTATGCACCGAGCACATCCCTATATTCTTCTGTGCCTGCTGCGAAATGATCACTGACGATTTCAGAATCGCCATGGTTGCGCAAGTCGATCATGAGAACATTGAAGCCGTTGCGGGTGAGCATCCCGGATGCTATCAGGACATTGGAGTTGCGTTTACACATATCTGCACCATGCACGACGATGATGGTTCTGTCTGATTCTGTAGAGGCTGGCACGAACCATCCGCTGATCTTGAGATTGTCTTCACGAGATGCAAAGTTCACCTCTTCGTAGCTTTCCATTTGATAAGCGGAAACGTCAATTTCTGTGTCAGGGGTATCGTACTCCCCTTTAAAGTTGGTTGGGGTGTTCTCCCGCCGCCTTTCCATATAACTGCTTTGGCAATTAGGATGGGTGATGGTCATCATATTGTAGATTCGGTTGGCTGCAAAGAAATAGGCAATAATAACCAGAAAGACAATGACAAGTAGGATTTTTAGCTTTTTATTCATG
>JABGQU010000035.1 GCA_018648605.1 Anaerolineae bacterium
TGAACTATAACATGGATGCCATTTTTCCATTTTGCGCTGAGGCAGCACACTTTGTGGAGCGCTTGCAAATGCTCAATTTTCTCCATATTCTCCTTGAGATCTACAGCAGAACCTGATAATCCATCGATAGCGTTCGAGAAATCTTGATTGAATTGTTGTGAAGTTCTCAAGATCAGTTTTTCTTTTGCACGGCGCATTACATCGTGAGCGGCGGTGAGTGGTGCAAAGAAGACTAATGGCGTTAAGATGACATAGGCAGCTGTGGCTATATGCCCTACATATTCTGTTGCCAGCGCTCCACGAATAAAAGCTTGATATTCTGTGTATAGTGCAGCAAACCCAAACATAGCAAGCAAGTACGTGATCTTTAATGCATATTGCCCTAAAGGTCTAAGCCCCCCTGCGCCGTCTGGGTGTAGTGGGTGAAGAATAACGTTATTTAACATGATTTTAAATACGCGGGCATTAATAATAATTCTTAGACCAATGATCGAAATTGCATATGCCATTGGAATCCATACGAGTACCGTTCGAATGGCTAAGAGTGCTGGATTTGCATTGTGCCATTCTGGCGCTGATCTGAGTTCAGTTGCATAATACATATAACCCACAAAAAGTGCGATAGCAATCGCTAAAATTACCGGGATGCGGGTTGCTAAAACTTTTTGTGCGCGTCGAGTGTTTTCTTTTCTTCGCACGAGGATGCCAGTTATTTCCAGCTTCTCTAGAACTTGATGCGGCACTTTGCTTATCCAGATATAGTATCCCCATACTACTGGTACGATCGCGATTTCACTGATCATGGATGCATCAACGGACAAAGCCAGCAATTTCGGATTAGGGAATAAGGCATCGTTTAGAAATGCGATGAAAACCGATGGTAGTAAAAGAATTATTAAAGCGACAAGGCTGGTTTTGGTGGAAGACCAATTGTTTTTGAGTAAGAATTGTACAAGCTTATCCCCTAATGTGAAGTCAAGATTCAGCTGGGTGGAATCTTGACTTTCTTTTATGGGAGTTGTCATAGGTTTTATCTCCATTAGGTTGCGTTCTCAAAACACCGTCTCAGCAAGTATATGTGGCTATTTACTTGATTTTCTGAGAGATTGTCTGAAAGATTTTGCGTTTTATTACCCATTCACATAGCGATTATGAAATGCTACCCACTTTGGCAGCACATCTTCCAATTCTTCCTTCGAGGGCAAAAAGGCGATGCGTAGATGGTGCGTGCCCTCTGCTTGCCCAAAGCCGGAGCCGTTGACGGTGCATAAGCCCGTTTCTTCGAGGAGTGCCATGCAGTAATCAAAATCGGTTGTGCCTGCGGGGAGTTTGTTCAGACGCGGGAAGAGATACATTGCGCCGGTTTTGCCGAAGACTTCAACCCCCTCCATTTGCGCGAAGGCAGCCCGTACCATGCTTGCTTTTTCGTAGAGATCGCCGAGCACTTTTTCTTTCTCATTGTGGAATTGTTCTAGAGCGGCATTTTCCCCATTAGGCGGGCTGACCATGAGATAGGTGATGATCTGCCCAACGGTATTCGCGCATAAGCTGACCGAGGCTTGTTTGAGTAATAGGTCGACGAAATCCATCTCTGCACCTTCAACCTGGGGGACATTCCGTACTTCAAGATAGCCGCCGCGATGCCCGCATTCGCCGTAGAAGCCTTTCGAGATGCTGTGCAGGCTGAAGAGTAGTACGTCTTTATCGTTTTCTAATGCTTTTGCAAAGGAGATGAATTCCCCGCCGTAGACATTCTCTTGATAAACCTCGTCGGCGATGATGGCGAGTTGATGGGCTTTTGCAAAGGCAACTACTTCGTGGATGCTTGCTGAATCCAGAATTGCGCCGGTCGGGTTGCCCGGGTTGATGACGACGATCACTTTCACGTCCGTCCCTTGTTCGGTGGCGGTGTTATAAGCGCTTTCGAGGGCAGCCCGGTCTAATGCCCAGTCGCGGTCTTCGTCGGGGTAGTAGTTGACCTGGTTCCCGCCAAAGGCTTTGATAGATGCTGAATAGAGCGGGTATTGGGGAATCGGTATCATGACCCCATCTGTCTTTTTTGCAATGAGCAAGTTCAAAACACGTTTTGCCCCGTCGCTTGCGCCATCAGTCAAAAAGATATGGTCGGGGTTGGCTTCCAAGCCGTTCGTGGTGTTAAATCCATCCCGTTTATTAATAAAATTTGCAATGGCTTCACGTACAAAACGAAAGCCTTTACTTTCTGTATACGCGCCCAACCCCTTGCCTGTTTTTGCCAGAATTTTTTCACTGAGCGCAAGCAGATCTTCGGCGATGAAATCTTCATCACGCAGGTTGCTGTAGGAATTTTCTTCAAAAAGGCTTTTAAGCTCGCGCTCGCGGCTGATCTTGGATGGTTCTTCAAGTAGGCTGATGACCTCTCGATAATAGGTGATGGGGGCTTGCCCTAACGCCTGCGGATTGCCGATATTGCAAAAGATGATCTCTTTTCCGGCTTCTTTGAGTTTTGCTGCGCGTTGCGGGATAGGTCCCCGCACCGCATATTCCATGTTGAGAATATTTTGGTTAACGTTGATCTTTTGCTTCGACATGAGAAGCTCCTCTTCCGTGTTTAGATTTTATTTGGATTGATGGATGGGGACTTTAAGATGGAAGACACTGCCTTTGCCTTCTTCGCTCTCGACCCAAACCCGCCCCCCGTGTCGCTCCGCGATAGAACGAACGATTGCCAACCCCAAGCCGGTGCCTTGCTGGGCGCGTGCTGCCCGCTGCGAACTACGGAAGAATTTTTCAAAGAGGCGTTTCTTTGCCTCTTCACTGATACCGATTCCGCTGTCTTCGATATCGAAGAATATCTCTGTTTCAGTGGCATGGGCGTGCAGACGAATAAATCCGTTTTCAGGCGTGTATTTAATGGCGTTTTCGACCAGGTTATAGACGGCCTGATGTAGCAGGGCTTGGTCTGCTTCGATCAGGTGGGGCAAGTTTTTTGCAGTTTCGACCGCGAAGTTGATCTTTTTCTGGCTGATATGTGCATGTAAGCTGCTACTAACGTGGTCGATAATTTCGAGCGGGGAAATCTTTTCGAGCTGCAAGCCGACGCCGAGTTCGATGCGCCCGAGATCCAGTAAATCGTTGACCAAACGCGCCATATTCTCAACGCCGGAGATTATCTTGCCAACATAGCCTTGCTGTTGGGTATTTAATTCTCCGACCATTGGCATCATGGTGGCGTAGCCGCGCATGAGTGTGAGCGGCGAACGCAGATCGTGGCTGACGGTGGCGACAAATTCTGACTTGAGCGTATCCAGTTCTTTGAAGTGGGTCACATCGCGCAGGATGCAAACCCGTCCGATGGGCTGCCCCTCGGCGATGACCGAGGAAGCGGTTGCGAGAAGGATCTGCCCGCTGGGCAAAGTGATCTCGGCTGATTCTTTGGCTGTCGTGGAGATTTTCAAGAGACTGATCAGAGCAGGATCATGGATCAGTTTTTCTATCGGTTGCGTTTCATCATCTGTGCTTTCGATTTCCAGTGCCCGCAAGGCGGCGGGATTTGCCAACAGGAGGCGATCTTGATGGTCGGTGACCAGCACAGGGTCGGAGGTTGAATCGAGGATGGCGGCAAGTTGTTGTCGTCCGACTTCCACGCTCAGGAAGAGATGCGCGTTCGCAGCGGCGAGGGCGGCTTGTCCACCCAGCGTGCTGATAAAACGAACATTCGCTTCTGTGAAGAGTTTGGGCTGATCGTACGCTGCCCACAAAACACCATAGAAACGTTTCTCGTTGCGCAGCGGCAGGGCGATCAATGCGCCAGGATTGGGGCGGTTTTCATTCAGTTGCAATCCCCCGGTTGTGCGGGCAAGATTCGGCAGGACGATTTTCTCTTGATAACGGATGGCATCAAGGAGTTCGGCATCGAGGTGGGCGAACTCACCCTTTGTGCTTTCAATGGCAAAACGCGTGGGCATTTCCACCATCGAGTTGGGGATGATCTCTGGGGAGAGCACTACTTGCACTGTATAGGCGCCGGTAGATTTGATCGCTTTCAGCACCGGCTGGAAAATATCCTTCATCTCCAGACTGGATGCGACGCCATGGCTGACGCCGAGCAGTAAATTCAACTCTTCGAGACGATCTTTGAGGCTAATACGCATCTGCTCAAAGGCACTGCGTAGTTGACCAACTTCATCCATGCCCGAAATTTCAAGGGGATGATCGAGCTGCCCTTGCGCGATACGTCCCGCTTCGCTGGCAAGAGTCTCAAGCGATTGACTGATGAGGCGTAAACCGACTCGCAAGGCAATCAGGGCGAAGATGGTTAGGATCAGGATCATCGCTGAGAGTGGCGAGGCAATTTGGAGCGCAAGTTGCTGGATTTGGCGGGCAGGCACTGTCAGCACGACGGCCCATGGACGTCCAATAACCGGTTGATAAAAAACCAACGTGCGTGTGCCAAGTGAAGATGTTGCGTCAAAGAAGCGTCCTTCGCTGCTTGTTTCACCTTCATATTGGTTCATGATCTGGTTGCTATCAGAGTGGTAGAGGATCGCGTTATTTTCGTTCACCAGAAAACCGTTTCCGGCGATAGAAGTCATACTATCGAGACTGTTCAACAATGGACGTGTGATGGGATTGGCACTGAGATCTGTGCGTCCGATCAGGATGCGCGCGAGCGCCGGATCATCACTGGGAATTTTAGATAAGAATGAAACACGCGCCGCACCCCCTGGAGTTAATGGTGGGATGGAGTAAACCTGTGATGGTGCACCGCTAAAGGCTAGCTGCAAGCCCGTGATTTCTTCTTGAGCAAGCTGGCGTGCAGGCGTATCGGATAGATCGGATAGAGGATACTCACCAAGGATATTTGCTTCAGGATCGAGAACCAAGAATTGTGTGAAGTAGGGAACCAGCCGGATTTTTTCGCCTAAAATAGTCGTAAGTTCTGTGCTGTCGTTGGTGAGCAAGGCGGGATCGTCCGCGAGTTGGATGTTCAGATTTTGGCCGGTTTCCAAAAAGAATGGGACGCTTTCAGCAGCAATTTGGGCGGTGTTTTCAAGACGGTCGTAAAGCATTCGGCGCGCGGCTTGCCCGGCCACGATCCAATCACCGATGAGCAAGGTCAGCAGCAGGACAATAATAAATGTGCCTGTGCCGATCACGAAGCGTGTCTCGAGCCGACGTTCGGCTGGTGAGGGCTGCAGGGGCATCTTTCGCGCCCAGGCATTGGGAAAGCTGAATGCCAGAATTTGGGCAATAAAGCCGGCGATAAGTAATTCACCAAGGGTGGCGAGTGTTGCCACACCAACGTTGTTCAACGCAAAATCAAGGCGCGCTGTTACTTCAGAATGGGAGGCACTGAAGAAAACACCGGGCACAAAAAGAATGCTGAAGATCGGCACCAGTGCAATTGCCGCAAAAATGGGTTGTCTCAGGATTTTATAGGCCGGGGTGCGATAGCGTTGGCGTACCCAACGATTGAAAAAAATGCCCATCAAGCCAAATTGCAATGCGGTGAAGAGGGTATGTGAGTCAAAAGGTGCGCGAACTAATCCTGCGAGGGCGGCCAAGATGAAAGCGGGCAAAGGGCCAAGGATACCGCCCGCCAAGACCCAGGGTAGCGCGGAGAAAACCATCATGGCTGCGCCGGGCGCTTCAAATGGCACGCCGGGCCAAGACATGAGGGAATTTCCTTTTATGTATACGCCGATAAATAAATTGCTGAGGAGGGTGAATAATAGCAGAATGCTAAAGATGAGCCAGGAGCGTTTATCCCATTTGGTGCGGCTTTCTTTGCTCTTGATATAAAGCCATACCCCCGAGCCTAATAAGCCAGCAAAAAACAGCCACCCAAAGAGATCAGGGAAGTTGATGAAGGGCAGTGCGAGGAAAAGGGTGCTGATAAATCTGGACATAATCTGAGGGTGGTTATTATAGCTGTAAAAAGACCCATTTATTTGACTTTTAGGGGGGAAATGCTTACGAGGCGGGCAAGATCGCCGTTTCGGCGTAGACGCCGCGATATTCTTCGGGCAGTAAACCAGCCAGATGCGACATTACCAGATCGGCATTGCGTTGGCGAGAGATGCGTCTCTCCGCGCCTTTGCTAACCAAGGGAGGCAAGTTGATCGGGCGTCCGATGCGCAGTGTGAGCGGCGGTCGCTCTCTGTGTTTTGCACGCTGTAAATAATCTCGCGTCGTCCCGATAATGGCGGCGGGCACAACGGGTACTTTCGCCTTCTCGAAAATATACGCAACACCAGGCATGGCTTGGCGCATGGCGGTCTCGTGCGAGCGTCCGCCTTCGGGAGCGATCAAGAGCGGATGTCCTGATTGAAGGGCGCTCAACATGCGGTCGATCAATTGACGGTCGTATGCGCCGCGATGAACGGGGATGACGCCATAAGCCGTGAGAAGTTCTCTCTGGCCGAGTGTTTCAAAGGCAGATTGTGCCCCAATAATTTCGAGCGTTTCGGGCCAAAAGCTGGCGATAAAAGGCGGGTCGTAGAGCGAGACGTGGTTCATTGCCACGATATAGGGGCTGCTGTAGGGGATATTTTCTGCACCTTCAATAGTGACCGGTGAAAGGAGATGAAAGATGCCGCGCAGCCCGGCCTTGATGATAGGGCGTGCAAATCTGATCGGGGCAGAGACGCTATATTCACTCATTTGCAGAGCGCCATGATTTTTTCGAAGACTTGGTTTGCATCAAGATGATCGGAATCGAGGATGATGGCATCCTCGGCAGGACGCAGCGGGGCGACATCGCGCGTGGAATCAATGTGATCTCGTTGAATGACTTTTTCGAGAATTTCGGCATAATCCGCTAACTCGCCGCGTGCAATGATCTCGTCGTAGCGGCGACGGGCACGCTCTTCGGCAGAGGCATCGAGATAGATCTTAAGCTCGGCTTCGGGGAGCACAACTGTGCCAATATCGCGCCCAACCATAACGACGCTGCCACGCAAGCCAATGCGACGTTGTTGTTGGCTTAACGCAGCCCGCACACCCGCATAGGCTGCGACGGTGGAAACATTTGCGTCCACTTCGGGGCGACGCGTTTGCCAGGTGATATCTTCGTTTTCGACGAGAACATCACAGGCACGCCCATCATCCTGAGATGCAGGGCGCACGTCGATGGGGGTCTCTTCGGTTAATTTGGCGACAGCGGCTTCATCGAGAAGGTCCAGACCATGTTGCAGCGCTGTCCAGGTCACGGCGCGATACATTACGCCGGTATCGAAAAAGAGATAGTTGAGGGCATCTGCCACACGGCTACCGACGGTCGATTTACCGGATGCGGCGGGGCCGTCGAGGGCGATGGTTTTTGGGGTATTGGTCACTGGTCGTGGGGCTCCTATTATATAGACTTCTTGCAAAGGTCTAACTTTGATGATGCTTCCTGCGCCGTCCTTTGCGAAGCATACTTTAGTGCGGTGCAGGCTTCTCGAAAAACACGCCGCCGAGGAAAGTGCCCTTTGGGTACGGCGGCTAGAGCACTTATTCAAGATGTCTATTGAAGTAGGGGCGGGGTAACCCCGCCCTTACTCATTTTGGCTATCAAAAAATAGATCGTTGCGTGCCCAAAGGATGATCTGCTCACGCTGCATGGGCATCTCGCGCAGGGCGAGCCATTTTGCCCAATTTGTATTGAGTTCCCAATTGGGTGCCTGTCGCCAGGGGAAATCCTGACCACGATAGGTGGATGCGAGTTCAACTTGCTCAGCTTGCGGGGTGATGACCAGCTCGGGCACGCTGGTCAGATCGAGGGTGGTGACTACGTCTACGTTGTGGTTGCGAAGCGCCCAAAATAGGGCAGAAGAATCAATCCCTTTAATGGTGATATTCAGACTTTGGGCATCGCCGCGTGCCCACGTCGAGACCTCCTCTACTGTTTCCAGCAGCAAGCCTGTTCGGGTCACGTGCGGGGCGTTGTCCCAGAGTTCGATCCCTTTTGGGGTGCGCAATTCGCTTGAGCCCCAGGCTGTGCTGAGGGTATAAATTCCCAGCATGAGGGCTGTGCCCCAAACGCCGCCCAAGATAGCGGTATCCATCGACCAACCGACGGCGATCAATCCTAAACTTAGAACGAGCAAAGCCACCGAGCCGCCGAGCAAGATCAGGCGATTGGTGAGCATTTCAGCATTTGGGGGCAGCACGCCCGCGCCAGAGATATTTAGCCAGGAAAAGGCAAGCAGTAAAATAGTGAGCGCGAAAACGCCAAAGGTTTCGTTACGGTCGAGATCGGGCAAACGCAGGTGCTCGCTGAGTTCTTTTGCGCTCAAAACCCAAAGGGGGAGGGCAGCCCAGATCAAATCGCTGACTTGATGGGCGGGGTAGAAAATGACCAAAAGCAACGCGACAATAGCCCATAAACTGAGGGCGATGCCGCTGCGATTATTGGTGAATATTGCGCGTGCGCTGCCGATGAAACCGAAGAGTAAGGCAAATGGATAGTATGCGATCAGCCCGCCCAAAATGCGTGTGGCAGGTACGCCGGAGGTATAGCGCCAGCCGCGCAAGAACTCGCCGAGGGAGGCTGCAAAGGCACTTAAGCCGTTGGGGGAAAGGAGGAAGAGGGTGCCGACAAGTAGCAGAGTCCCGCCTGTATAACGCAAGGCGACTTTGAGATCATCCGCACGAGTACGCTCATGATTTGAATCGGCTTCCGCTTCTTCAACATCTTCTGTGGGGAGGAGATTCTGCGCCAACGCCCACGTTAGGGCGGCGACGAGCAACCCCATCCAAACGGATGTGCCGCCGAGCAGCGCGATGCCTGCGAAGATTCCCGTGAGTTGTGGGCGTTGTTCTTTCCACATTGCCCAAGCAAAGATGCCAAAGCTGACCGCGAGCATCGTCCCGTTTGCCTGGCGTGATACGGCAACCAATCCGGGTGCGATGGCGAGAAGAAATGCGGCGATGATGGCGGGGTTTGCCCCCATCCTACCCTTCCCCCGAGGGGGGAAGGGACTGTTCTCTCCCCCTTCGGGGGAGATGTCCGAAGGACAGAGGGGGCTAAAAAAGAAATAAGGCGAAAAAACCAGCAAACTCCCCGCTAAAGCAGGGAAAAAGCGGGCGAGGAAGTTTGTACTTTCAAAAAGATAAAAGGGGATGCTCGTCAGCAGAATGTAGCCGGGCTGCGCGCCGAGCAGTGGTTTGCTCCCGCGCGCAAGGGCGAGGGCTTGCAGAGCAAAGGTCGCTTCGGTATCGGTCAGCGGCAGTGCCCCGAGTTGGATGAATCGCAATCCCAACGCGAGCAGGAAGGCGAGAAAATATAAGATAGGTTGGCGAGATTTCATGTCGCCAATTTTAGCACAGAGGGAGTAATGTTTTTGTGTACAGATAAGAAAAAAGCCATAGAAACTTTCTATGGCTTTTTGGAGAAAAATTAAAAGGGTATATCATCGTCTGGCGGTGGTATTCGCCGTGATGACGGGTTTTTCTTTTGTAGCCATTTATCATCCCACTCATTATCAGTCATAGGGATCAGACGACCATCTTTGTCAAATATGTCGTAAGTTAATTTAACGTAGCCTTCCTGATTTGGATTACTCCACTCAGAAAGACTGTCAGAATCCCATTCAACATGACTTATTGCCTTGAAATTCCTTGCTGTTATCCAATCATTTAACTCTTTTCGGTTCGTGAAGAAAACTCTGTAATTTGTTTGAGTTACTTTTGCAAAGGCTCTAAACGCAGGGTGATTGGCAAAGATAATGCTTTTTATAGCATCGTCACTATTCTTTCTGTCTTCTGTTAGAAAAGTTACTAATTCTTTAAGAGTAGAAGCTACTCCCGTCATTTCATCTAAAACTTGAAGTTCGGAGATGCGTTTTTGTTCTTGAAGGAATTTTTGAAACAATCCTGCCCATTGAATTTTCAGGAAACTTGCTATTTCCGAAGATGTAGCAAACGGAGTGATTGGATTGTTTTGGGGGAGGGCATATATTTCTTCTATAAATTTATATACAGCGACATTGTCTGCATGACCGTACCTAATGTTTTCGTTTTCTTTGTTTTGTAAATAAGTTGAGTATTCTGATAGTACATTCTGTTCTACGAATACATAAACTTGAATCCTCTTTTTTAGAGCTTCTTTTAGTTCATTTTGTGTTATAGATCCTTCTCTTGTGGAAGAGTCCGAGCCATATCGCCCTCCAACAATACAAACAATAATATCTGATTGTGTTACTTCTTGATATGCAGATTCTTCTAAGGGAGTCTCTTTCGAATAAGGAATTGAACCTGTCTCATGGCGCACAGATTCATATCCCATCTCTTTTACAAATCGTTCTAAATCTTCTCTGACATACCGTAAGTCATAGAATGTTGAACTGATGAAAACTCTGGGTTTTGCCATACCACCTCCCGTGATTTTTTGCTTTGTTCAAGAGAATGAGCTTTGGCCAGATGTTTTTTCTTTAGTGATTTTAGCATTAAAACTCCACCTGACCTTCAGTCTCCCTCTCCAAATTCTCAGAATTTGGGAAGAGAGATGGATGGGTTATAAAGCTCTCTGCCTCATCAACTCATTGATGGCATTGATCGTGTACGCATCCACATTCATCGTCAGGGCTTCTTCCAGCGTCACCCAGACATAGGCTTCGGCTTCGTCGTTTAGTACAACGTCGGTTGAATCTGTTTTTAGTGCAAAATCGAAAAAGATGAAATGCATATTTTTCCAAAAGGATTCATCCTGAATGAACTCTTGAAAGAAGATGAATTGCGGGTCGTAGACATCCAGCCCGGTCTCTTCTTTGGCTTCGCGGATGACGGCATCGACCATCTTCTCGCCGACTTCGATATGTCCGCCCGGTACGACGTACTTGTCGTGGAATTTGTGCGAGCGCACGAGCAGCATTTTCCCTTCGGGGTTGAAGATCAACGCCCCGACGGTGGGGTGGGGGAAGTTTTGTTCGGTCATAAAAGAACCTTTATGTTGATTGAGCTGTGGGCGGGGCTGAATTATCGGTGCTTGAGAAGGCTGGCAGGACTGCGGCTGCCACGGCTAAGCTGCCGAGAAAAAGATAGTAGTAATTGCAAAATGCTTGTTTGTTGAAAGCAAAAAAGATACCCAAGCCTAAAGATATTGCAAGTGCGAAATTTTCAGCAGAGGGGGTAAGGTAGTGTTTTGCGAAGAGAAAAGCAATGAAAAGTGCAGCAAATGATAGATAACCGGGTGGGTATTGTTGAAAAAAGAGAACATACAGAGTGGCGAAACTTAAAGAATCCACTCTGAAGGGTTGATACCATTGGAAAATACCAACATTCCACAAAAATGCCGGGATATTCCAAAGAGCTAAGAATGCTGTAACGATCAGTCCCGTAGCAATAAGCGTTGCCGAGGGTTTTATCCATTTACGCCAGTTGGTTTTTGTCGGTATGAGGAAATAAAGAAATGGGATAATGAAGACATAGTATTGTTTACTCGCAATCATTAATCCCAAAGCATAAGGGAGCCATTTTGATTTTTTTAGCGCACTCCAAATTGCAATGATTGTAAACAGCAAAACGATAGGCTCTGTCCAACTTTGCTCGAGTACAAAAAAAACGCGCGGAGTAAAAAGGAAGAGATAGCTTATAAGCAACGAATCGCGGTTGGGGTTGATGATGATGATCAAAATGGCTACCAGCAGAATAGCTGCCAGATGGCTGTAGCGTATATCCTTACCGACGATATACCCCAATGTTGATACATAAATGCTCAATGGCGGGTATGGGTTGCTAACGTTCAAGTGATCGCCTTCGATGAGTTTCTCTCCGTATAGGCTGGTCCCTGGTCCATAGATGTTTGGGATGGGTTGTTCGTATGGGTTTTTCCCCTGCAAGAGAGCTTTACTCGAAGTTTGCTGGAATCTAAAAACATCGATTTGAGGATTGGGATAGGCTTTGATGATCCAGATACCTGCTCCGAGAAAGGTAATAAAAGTCAGAAACACTGCAAAGCGTTGTATCCGTTGCGAAATTTGTTTTAATGGAATTAAACTTGTCAGTGCAAAGAAGCCCGACAAAATGATAAGCAATTGAAATATCCAGAGTTGATCCAGCTTATCTTCCAGCCTTGCTATGCCGGGAGGTTGTGTCAGTAATTGAAATACTTGCCAAATAAATCCCAAAATGATAAGAATATGAATTCGATCTGTTATGAATGCTTTTTCAGGAGATTTTTTTGCGGTAACACTTAATATGATGAGTGTAAGTGATATTGTCAAAAAGAAGATGCCCGCTGCTGATAAAAAACCATTACTGTATTGCAGCGCTTGCCCAAGAAAAAAAACAGCTAAAATCAATAATAATTTTGTGGGATGAGAGTTGCTAGCTGTGCTGTCTGAGTGAGCCGTCTTATTAAAATCTACCATCGTTAGTAGCCTTTTTTTCTTGCGGGAAGAATTTTGGGTTTTTCCACCAACCGACTTTATGAAGGGCAAAACGGAAAAGCACATATAAAATACCAAACCCATATACTACACTTCGGCGAAAATTAATTGAAGATGCTTCTGGAAAGTACCGTGTTTCAATAGCAACTTCTTTAAAAAACAGATTACAAGCCATTCCTTGAGCAATAATTTCAGTATCGAAGATAAAATCGTCACTATTGTCATAAAAACGAACAGTTTGTAGATACTTTCTGGAATAAGCTCGAAATCCAGAGTGGATTTCGGTTAGGTATCGTCCATAGATAAGATTTGCTAATGCGGTTAGGCCAACATTGGCTGTATATTTATATCGAGGCATTCCACCTTCCATGGGATGCCCTCCGAGCATTCGAGAACCAAATACTGCATCAGCCTCTCCTTTTAATATCGGGAATGCTAGGTCGGGGATTACTCTAGCATCATATTGATGATCAGGATGAAGCATAATAATTATATCTGCACCCAAGGCGAGAGCCTCTTTGTAACATGTTTTTTGGTTCGCACCATATCCTTGATTTGTTTCATGTTGGAAAACCTTAAGCCCTGCTTCGATGGCAATGCTAACGGTATTGTCTTGGCTTGCATCATCAACGAGGATAATGTTTTCCTGAAACTCAGAAGGAATTTCTTTGAGGGTGAGTAGCAGCGTTTTTGCTGCATTATATGCTGGTAAGGCAATTACAACTTTCGCGTTTTTCATAAATTCACCTTTTTATAGATTTGTCTAACCTGTCGCATTTAGAAGACGGCTTCTCAAAAGTGACTCACAGATACGTTTCAAGGCAGAGGGTTAAGGCATTTCCTTTTTCTTCATTTGTACCAACATCACGCCGCAGATAAGTACCGCAATCGCCGCCATTTGGGGGATGCTTAGCCGTTCATCGAGCAGGAAAAAGCCGAAGACGGCTGTCCAGACCGGGGTTAGATTCAGGATGATATTCATCTGGATCGCGGTGAGAACTTGCAGAGCGTGATTATACAGGAAGTAGCCCAAAGCCGTGTTAACTGCCGCGAGAAAGAGTATCAAGCCCCAGGTGGAGAGCGAAGCAGATGGAATCCCCTCGAAGGGGATCGCAATCAATAGCGAGACCACGCCTCCCAGCAGGAGCGGAACGCCCGTCAACGTGAGCGTGCTGACTGCTCCCTCGCGGGCGAATTTCCGTCCCATAATGCTAAAGAATGTGATTCCCAGCATCCCCACGAAGAAAATGCCTAAACCCAGCATTTCACCCGCTTGCACCCCATTGATAAAAAAAAGTGTTCCACCAGAGAGCGTGACGAAGATACCGATAACCTGCATCTTGGTGGGAATTTCTTTCAGCCAGAGTATTCCGGCGATCAATGTGCTGATCGTGATCGTGCCCATCAAAAAGGATACGGTCGTGGCAGGCAGATACTCAAGTGACCAGAAGATCGCGCCGTTGCCGATTGTGTATTGGCTGATGCCGAGCAAAAGCAGCCAACCCCACATTTTTGCCGAGATGGGCGCGCTTTTTTCGCGCAAGATAAAAGGCAGCAAAATCAACGCCCCGACAAAATAACGCAGCCCACTGATGGTCAGTGGGCTGATTTCGTCTAAGACGAGTTTGACAATAATGAAGGAGGTTGCCCAGATCAAATTGACGAAGATAGCTTCGGCAATGGCGAGAGGGTAGGAGGGCTTTTTCATTGAGATATGTCATTGCGAGGAGCTACGAAGTAGCGACGTGGCAATCTCCCAGGCAGTCGAGGAGATTGCTTCGCTTCGCTCAAAAGGACATTAAACGACTGATTCTGCAATTGTCTCGCCATATTCAAGCAAGGCGCGTACGGTATCTTCACTGCGCCCTTCGGCGTAGACGCGTAAGACAGGTTCCGTACCAGAGGGGCGGATGAGCAGCCAAGAATCGTCAGCGAGGATATATTTCACGCCATCGCTGGTGCTGATCTCGGTGATTTTATGTCCGGCGATCTCCGCGGGAGCCTGCTTGGTGAGATATTCGGTCATTTCTGTTTTGGCGACAGGGCGTTTCAGGCGCAAGTCCGTGCGTTGATAATGGGCGGGACCCACATCCGCGAGCAGATCTGTGACCATCTCATGCAGCGGTTTCTTTGCCGCAGCCACCATCTCGACGATCAGCAATCCCATCAGCACGCCGTCGCCTTCGGGGATATGCCCCTTAAAGGAGATACCGCCTGATTCTTCGCCACCAATAAGAATGTCTTCGTTCATCATATAGTCGGCGATGTGATTGAAGCCGACCGGTGTTTCGTAAATTTTCATACCATAACGTTTGGCGAGCCTGTCCATCATGCGCGTGGTTGAGACAGTGCGCACGATCGAGCCGGTCATGCCGCGTTTCTCGACAAGGTGTTTCAACGCTAATGCCATGATCTTATGCGGATCAACGAAGTTGCCGCGCTCATCCATTGCACCGATGCGGTCTGCGTCGCCATCTGTGGCGAGCCCGAAACGTCCCAAGCCCGTGCTGATCGCGCTGGCGAGCGCGTCCAGATTTGCGCCGATCGGTTCGGGATGAATTCCATCAAATCCAGGATTCATCTTATTGCGAATTTCGAAGACTTCGCAACCAGTGCCCTGTAAAAAGCCTCTAATTGCACCACGTCCCGAGCCAAACATTGAATCGACGACGATCTTTTGGGGATTGTCGGCAATCAGATCAGAGTCGATCAGTGTGCGCAGATGTTCATAGTAGGCAGGCAGCGGGTTGAATTTATTGATCAACCCCAGCTCGCGCGCTTTCGAGAAATCCATTAGGTTGGGTCCATGCGCGCGTTCTTCGTTATCGTTGATATAAACTTCCACACGGCGCGATTGTTCGGGCAATGCTGAACCGCCATAAGAGGCTTTAAGTTTTATGCCGTTATAGCGCGGCGCATTATGCGAGGCGGTTACGACAATGCCTGCAATGGCGTTCAGGTTTTTAACGGCATAAGAAATTGCGGGTGTGGGAGCGTCTGATTGTGTTAGATGTACGGTATAGCCGTTCGCAGCCAAAACGCGCGTAATTTCACCCGCATAGCGGTCGGAGAGAAAGCGGGTATCAAAGCCAACTACAAATGTTTTTGGGTCAGGCTTGTCGCTGCCGTTACCGCGTTTGTCCCAATGTGAGGAGGCAACCGCGTCCGCGATAGCTTGGGTGACCATGCGTAAATTGCTAAATGTGAAAGAGTCTGAGATGACGGCACGCCAGCCGTCGGTTCCAAAATGAATGGGCATGTCTTACTCCTTAAAGAGTGAAACGTGACGAGTGATGCGTGAAAGATCACGTTTCACTTATCACGCATCACTTAATAATCTCTACCACTCCGGTGAAGGAGTTGCGGTTTTTAATACGGTTTGAATGATCCAGCCTTCGTAGCTTTGATTGCCGCGAATGACCTTAACCTGCACCCAGTTTCTTCCGCCGTGTGCGAGCGGCTCGCTCAGGGCTTGCACCAACTCATCGTTGCTAAGGGTCAAGATCACGGGGCCATCCGGTTCGCGGCGCATATATGCGCCACCGCCACTGCTAGAGGCGATACGCGCATATAACGGTGTCGGCTCAGGGGTGATGGTTATGGTGGCAGTAGATACTGGTACCAAAGTGATGTCTGGAGACGGAAACAAGCTCAAGGTCGCGCTCGGGGCGGGTGTTGCTGTGGATGCCGTAACGGGAGCAGGAGTTTGCGTGGGGAGAGTTTCCGTTACCGAAACTTCCGGACGTGCATCCACAACTTCCGCAACGAGCGTGGACGTGGGTTGGCTTCCAATTGTGAGCGTTTCTTCCGTCCCGGTTAGCATAAAGCTCCCCAGCACGACGATCAATAACACGGCGGTGAAGAGGCTAAATACCCAACCGGATAAGCTCAGCGGGCGAAAGCCCAAAAAGAAGAGCGTTAATGCGCCGAAAAGCATTGCCCACGCCAAGTGGACGAAGAAGACCAGCATCCCTTCGACGAAGACATTGCCAACATTGCTGGCGAGACCAAAAGCGGCGGCGTTGAGCGGCAAAAAGAGTTCATAAGCGACTACTACACTCGGCAGAAAGGGTTTCTTTTCTGAACGAACAAAGGAGGCTGCCAATAAAATTGCGCCGAGTGCTAAAACGACGAGATCAGGCCACCATAATCGGGTATGGACAAAGGCTTGAGTGAGAGTCAGCGGCAACCAAACGCGGGCGGCGAAACCAGCCAGCGCACCAGTGATGAAAACCAATACGCTCCCAATGAGAAATGCACCGAGGGTTCTCAGGAAGAAATTGACTGAGCCGCTTACCGTGGCGAGGATCATCCCGACCAGAGGCGACATGAGTGGTGCCATCAAGATGCCGAAAACGAGAAAGGCTTGTGAATCGAGCAAATAGCCCAGCCCTAAAATTGCGCCGCAAAAGGCGGCGAAAAGGAAAAACTCGTAAGAGGGATAGGCGCGCTGAATAAGCTGCTTGAGCAGCTTCGAGCGACCTTCCACGCTGGTGGGCATGGTACGCTCGCGTTGTGCGCGACGACGCTGCGCGCGTGAGGGGCGCGTGGGTCCTATAGGGGAGTGGGGAGTTTGCGGGGATTCTTGCATTATTTTCTTAGACTCGCAATCAAGCGGATGGGGTTATCAAATAGAGTGAGGGCAGTTAGCGTATCTGGCAAAAGGAGATCGGCGGCGTTGAGGGTTTCAATCGCTAGCCCTTCAACGGACATCACCGCGATGCCGATCGCTGCGGCTTTGAGCATGGCAGCATCGTTTGCACCTTGCCCGATGGCAATCACTTTGTCTGCGCCGAGACTTTGTACAAAATCTGCTTTTTGTTGGGCTTCATTCCCTTTTTGGATGCGCGTGGCTGTCAGGTTGAGTTGTCTATCGATCTCGGCCTGTTTGCCGTGTGTATCAGCCGTCAGCATATGGATTTGGAGACGGTCTCTCAAAGCAAGGATCTGGCGCGCAATGCCTTCGATCAACTGCCCGTCGACGGCGAGGGTGCCGTTCACGTCCGTAACGAGATGTTCAATGCGTAAGGTGCCGCGCCCTGGGATGGTTAGTTCGATCATGGGAGTATTATACGCTCTCTGTGCGATTTATAAAAAGCCGAGTTTCAAAACTCGGCTTGTAGGGGGATTATAGTCGAAGAGGGCTGATAAAACGAGCGCGCTAGCGTTTATTCTTTAGCATTTTCGCGTTCTTTAAGTTCTTTTTCTACGGCAGATTTTCGGAGCGTGATCGTAGAAACCTCTTCCTTTTTCTCTTCGCCAAAGATTACGACAGTAATATGCTGGTTGAGGAAATTCGGGGGCGAACCGTCTTTGCCCGGGGTAACTTGCCCAAGAGTATAGCCGCCCGCAATGGGAATATCTTTCCCGATCACGTCTTGTACCGCAGCCACTTCTGCTCCTGGGTCAGCTTTGAAGAGCATTTGCCAGGAAATATCTGCGAGGATCATGGCAAAGACAGGTTTCGCATCTCCCAAGGCAAGGCGCGCTTTTTGGGCAGCGCGTTGGGCAGCTTCTTTGCAAGTGGCAGGACTGCCAGTGAGCAAGTAGGCATCTAGCCCATCACGGACGGGGGCGTTCATGCGGAAGCTGCCATCTGCTTCGACGCGCAAGGGTGAGCGAACGAGCAACTCTTGCCCTTGGTCGATACCAAGGGGATAGAGGCGTACGAGATAATTGAGCGGAGGGAAACCCCATTCGCTTGCCGGATAGCCGAAAAGTTGTGAATAGGCTTCGGAAGCAGGCCGCCCGTCGAGAGTACGGATCCAGAAGCCACGTGAGCGGGTAACGCGAAATTGACTGCCGATTGGGCGCCAGCCATGATCAGAGCCGACGCCGATTTTTAAATTCCCTTCGATCATGGCAGCCGCGAGGCTCCCTGACCCTGCCTGGGTTCCGGCAATTTGAGATGTAGTGCCTGTGTGCGGATTACCGCTTGAGAGTCCCCCGACGATGGAGAGGGGTGCACCCGTTAGGGCGAGGCACATTTGTTCGGCATCACCGTTGAAACCATCGGCGAAGAAGAGTATCTGCTTTTCTTTTTGATCTTCCGTTTCTTTAGTGGAAGCAAGTTCACGCAAGTGCGAGGCGGTTTCTCGTCCACTTTGGGCGTAGCCGGGCAGCCAATGTTCTGTGATGTTTAAATCTGAACCGCCAAGGAGGGCAACCGCAACGGAATTTTTGTTGCGTCCTTCTTTTGTTAGGGTGGATGCGGAGGAAAATCCGATTGTGGGTGTGTTTCCTAATAAGCTGGAAACGCTATTGGCAACTTCTTTGGCGTCGTAATAGCGCGAAGCGATGACGATTGCAAGAGATGGCGCGCCCATGCCGATGTCTTTGAGTGCTTGATGCGTGGCTTGTAAGCCGGCTTCATGCCCGCTAAGGGCTTGGGCTTGTCCTACAGATGCTGTTAAAGTCATGGTTTTGCCTTATTCCTCTGCGATCGGCACGGTAAAGTGGAAGGTGGTGCCTTCTCGGAATTTGCTTTCAAACCAGGTACGCCCGCCTTGCATTTCGATCAGGCTCTTTGTGATATTGAGCCCCAAACCTGTGCCGGGGGCTTCGCGCGCTTTTTGGTCTTCAGAGCGGAAGAATTTAGTAAAGACTTTCTTTTGATCTTCTTCGGTCATGCCGATGCCGTTATCTTTTACCCAAATATGAGCTACATTGGGTGCGCCATCGGGATCCCATTGGTTGTCGGCTGTTTCAGCGCCAATGATGATCTTGCCTTCTTCTTGTGTATATTTGTAGGAGTTGCTTACAAAATTGACCAACACTTGTTCTATGCGGGTGTGATCTGCCCAAACGGGAGGGAAATCTTCGGGAATTTCAACAGTGATGGATTGTTTCTTTTCTGAAAGTTGCTTGTCGGTTGAGCGGATGACGTTGCTAACGATGCCAGGTATTTCAACGGCTTTGAATTCCATGCGCAAACGACCAACTTCGATCTTGGAGTTATCGTTCAGGTCGGAGACGAGAGTTGACATACGGATGACGTTGGAGCGGATGGTTTGCAGGAAGTTACTCTGGTTTTCGTTGATCTCTCCAACAGCGCCGGCAGCGAGTAGTTCAGTATAGCCTTTGATGGAGGTCATCGGATTTTTAAGTTCGTGGGCAACGAAGGAGACAAAGTCGCTTTTTGCGATGTTCGCGGCTTCAACTTCTGCGTAGAGTTGAGCATTTGCGATAGCAATAGCAGCGTGGTCGCTAAGACGCCCAAGGAAGCTCAGGTCGGTTTGAGTTTCTTCGACACATTCCAACAAGATCAAGCCGATGACGTTTGCTTCACGTCGAATGGGGACAACGATCTGGGTGCGTGTGCCGGGCAGTAAGCCTCCTTCTGCTATAGGATCAAGCTGGAACTTTTTGGGTTGTCCGCTTTCGGAGACGTTGACCATAGAAGGCAGTTCGAGGGGCAGAGGTTTCTCTTCGTAATAGCTCAGTTGTGTACCATAGCCCTCTTGTGCCATGATGTGGATCCCCTCATCGCTGAGCATCCCGATCAAACCTGCATCTGCATTGGAGCGACGCATTGCCCATTCGAGCGTGGTGCGCATGGCGCGCCCTGTTTCGAGACTGGCATTTAGTTCGCGATCAATGCGTTGCATAACGGAAAGCTCTTCTACACGCGAATTGAGTTCCTGGTCTGTGAGGGTGTAGAGGCGGGCGTTCTCAACCGCGACAGAGGCTTGTCCGGCAAAGGCGGTCAGGAGAATTTTATCTTCGTCTGTAAAAGGAAGACCGTTTTTCTTATTGATCATTTCGATCACGCCGAGGACGTTTTCTTTGACTTGCAGCGGCACGGCGATCAGGGCTTCGGTCAGGAAACCGGTTTGTTCATCGGTTTCTCCCGCCCAACCTTTTGATTTACGAGCATTATTCTCGATAACGGGTGCGCGTGTTTCCGCAGCTTTGCCAACAATGCCTGTTCCGGCAGGGAGACGTTGTCCGATCAGGTCAGACGCAGGTCCCACCGTGACGGTGAAGACCAGTTCTTGTGTGTCCTCATCTACCATGAAGAGGCTACCGGCTTCGCAGTCTAAAATTTGTACTGCGCTATCAAGAATATTTTGGAGAAGCGGCTCATGTTCCAGGGTAGAAGTAAGCTGTTGTGTGATTTCATTTAGCGTGGAGAGTTGTTTTGCACGTCGCTCGGTTTCTTGTAGTAAACGAGCTTTGACGATGGCACCAGCGGTTTGATCTGCGATTGCACGCAACAGGTCAAGTTGTTTGTTGGTGAATGTGGTGTTCGGATCACGATTACCGATGCTGAGTGTGCCGATCGTTTCCGAACCAGCATTCAAGGGAACGCCAGCCCATGCGTAAATTCTTTGCAAAGAGGGGACAACATTGAGGCGTTGCGCCTCTTGGTTGTAATCTTGTGAGAGAAGAGCGCGACTATTGCGGGCGACCCATTGTGAAATTCCCTGATTGTGTGGCAAAGGGAGGTTCTCTTTTTCTTCAAGACGTTGAGTGTCTTCAATGCAGAAGGCGTAGTAGAAATAACCACCCGTGGGGTTGTTCAGGGTGATATGGAAATCTGTTGCAGGGATGATTTGCGTAGTTTGTGCGAAAATCAATTCGAGTACATCGTTGAAGGAGAGTGTGATGCTCACACCTTGTGAAATCAAGGTGAGTGCGTTCATTTCTTCGACCTGCTTTTCCATATTCACAATAACTTGAGCGCGTTCTATAGCGATACCAGCCTGGTTGCTTAAACTTTCAAGGAAGTCAAGCTCGTGGCTGTTGTAAGGGTCACCAGAGCGTCGTAAACCCATTGCGATCCAGCCCATCAGTTTGTCGATGCTTTTGAGGGGTGTGAAAAGGTAACTCTCGAGGAGCACCAAGCGAGTTTTTTCTGTGGATAATGCACTAGGTGGATTTAGCGGATCGATGTAGAAAGGTAAATTTTCTTGAGCTATTTCTTTGGTGAGCGGGTTGGTTTCGGTAAAGCGAATATCACTGGTTAGTTTCCCTTCATGTTCTATAGCAACATATTGGTTACTGGCGGGGTCGTGAATATAGACATGAAAGATGTTTGGCATCATGCTAGTATGGATTGTTTCACGCAGGATATTGCTGATTTCAAGTAAATCTCTTGCATTGGTTATCGATTGCCCGAAATCTTGTAATTGTTGGCGGTACGCGTGTTTGCCCTTGAAAATAAGGGTGTCTATAAAATCTTGCAGGCGTTGGCGGGCGGGATGTGCGATCAACGCGAGAAACGCGACCAGCGCAGCAAGTGTCCAGGGATTATTGCCTAGAACAACTGTGCCGGAAACAGTTCCAATTCCCCAAAGAATAAGGCCATAGCCGAGGCTTGTTAGCCCTGTGAGGGCAATGACTAAAATGCTGCGACTGAAAATATAGTCTACTTTGAAGAGGCGATAACGCAAAATGGCGTAACCGGTTACAAAGGGGAATAGAATTGTTGTGCCAAGCAAGTAAGGGGTGAAGTTCATCGAGCGGAAGAAGGAGACGAACATCCAGATGCCAATGGGGGAAAAAGAAAGCACAATGCCCCACCATGCCATTTTGATCTGTTGCTTGGCGACAGGAGATTTATCGGTGTAGCTGCGGTAGAGAAGCACACCGATAAATACAAGAATGGAGAAGCCGGTAAAGCCGTAGATATACTGCCATTTGGCAACGTAATTGAGAGGCTGTTGAAGGTTGTAGATGTCTGGGAGAGCAAACAAACCCAAGGCAAGAGCGATTACATAGCCCACGCGATGGGTATGAGGATGTTTTTTGACAAAATCGAAATCTTGGGGGAAACTGATCGCTAAATCCAGAAGAGCGCCGCCTGCCGTTGCAACTGCAAACATCCAAAGAATGGGGAGATGGTGGGTTGTGTATACATCAAAAAGCGCGGCAGCGCCAAGGGCCAAGGATGTTGAAAAGAGAATGAATGCGCGTCCGGCGCTTTCAGAAAGGCGCAGACGGAACATCCATAAGCTGATGCCAAGATATATAAGCCCGATAATATACGGGAAGATGAAATATTTAAACTTGTCGGCGATTGGAAGAGAGATCAAATGAGTAGATTGGGTTACTTGAGTACCGTCTTTTTTTACATAGGTGACTTCGATATTATCGCCTATATCAAATGTAGATAGAATCTCTTGCACCTCTTTAGCGTTTTTAACACTTTGCCCTTCGACCTCAATAAGTTGGTCGCCCAATGTTACTCCTGAGCCGGTGTTAAAAAGTTCCCAAGTTGTGTCAAGACCCTCTTCTGTAACAGGTCCAACACCATTAAAGCTCATCGTGTGTTCAAAGAACGCACCCATAAATGGTGTTTGCCACCATCGGATTGCAAAAAAAGGAATGATAATAAACGCAATGACAGCCACTACTTCGTAAGCCATCACGATATTTTCTAGTGTTTTGCTAAAGTTTTTTTTCTTTTCAACCGATTGCGAGATGCTCATTTTTTGCCTTGTCTTGTTGCCTGAAGGTTTGCTTTAGGATTTTACACTAGATTATCTTCTGCGAAGATGGTTATTTCATAACAAAATCGGTCTCATTGAGACCGATTTTGTAAATTTCTAAGGGAGGGATGCGTAGATGCGGCGTGCGCGTGCTAAATATCGAGATTGCGAACATCACGTGCGTGGGTTTGGATGAAGCGTCGCCGCGGGGGGACGGCTGCTCCCATTAACATATCGAATGTTCGGTCCGCTTCAGCTGCGTCTTCGATCGTGACAAGTAGCAAGGTACGGTGTTCCGGATCCATTGTCGTATCCCAAAGCTGAGTGGGGTTCATTTCGCCCAAACCTTTGTAGCGTTGTAAGCCAACTTTATCGGCTTTATCCACGCTTTTCATAAATTGCTCTTTTTCATCTTCTGTATATACATAATGAGATTTGCGTTTATGCGTAATGAGATAAAGCGGGGGTTGAGCCACATAAAGATGTCCAGCATCAATCAATGGCTGCATATAGCGGAAAAAGAAGGTGAGCAAGAGTGTGCGAATATGGCTGCCGTCTACATCGGCATCGGTCATAATGATGATACGTCCATAACGCAGCCCTTCGAGGTTAAACCCGTCCCCGATGCTGGTTCCCAAAGCAGAAATGAGAGCCTTTACCTCTTTGTTGCCCAAAATCTTATCAAGGCGTGCGCGCTCAGTATTCAAAATTTTGCCGCGCAAGGGCAAAATCGCCTGGAAGTGGCGATCACGTCCCTGTTTGGCAGAACCACCTGCCGAGTCACCCTCGACAATATACAACTCTGTCTTATTAGAGTCACGTTCTGAACAGTCAGCCAACTTTCCTGGTAAAGTCAAACTCTCTAGCGCAGATTTACGGATGACGAGATCACGCGCTTTTCGGGCTGCGCTGCGTGCGCGTGCCGATGTAAGACATTTTTGCACAATCGCTCTGGCTGCCGCTGGGTTTTCTTCCAAGAAGGTGCTGAATGCCTCTCCCACAATTTGCTGAGCATACGTTTGCACTTCAGGATTCATCAACTTCACTTTGGTTTGGCTTTCAAATTGCGGCTCAGGGTGTTTGATCGAAACGATTGCTGTCAAACCTTCGCGTGTATCATCGCCTGAAAAATTGGCGTCGTTACCTTTAAGCAAATTGCTTTTGCGTGCATAATCGTTAATAACGCGTGTTAGGGCAGAGCGCAAACCAGTAAGGTGCGTACCGCCGTCAACTGTATTAATCGTATTCGCAAAAGCATAAACAGATTCGCTGAAAGCGTCTGTGTATTGAATAGCTGCTTCAACGCTAATATTGTCAATTACTTTTTCGACATAAACTGTTTTATGTATCCCCACACGATGGCGGTTCATATAGCGAACAAAGGATGTAAGGCCGCCTTCAAAATAGAAGGTCAACTCTTTATCAGCACGCTCGTCTCGGAAACTGATTTTAACGCCGCGTGTAACGAATGCCATTTCACGGAAACGGTGAACCAAAGTTTCAAAACGATAGGTGAAGTCGCCAATGAAAATCGTCGGGTCATACTTGAACGTTACAGTTGTTCCCGTGTCATCAGCATTTGTTTTGCCCGTTACTTTAACATCTTCTTGCGGATACCCACGTTCGTAACGCTGAAAATGGATTTTGCCGCCTAAGTGGACCTCTACCTCACACCATTCTGAGAGCGCATTAACAGCGCTAACGCCAACACCGTGCAAACCGCCAGAGACTTTATAACCGCCTCCACCGAATTTGCCGCCTGCATGGAGTTTGGTCATTACAACTTCCAGAGCCGATTTTTTCATTTGCGGATGGATATCAACAGGAATACCACGCCCATTATCGCGTACGCTAATGCTTTCATCGGCGTGGATAGTGATAGTGATTTCATCGCAAGAGCCAGCTAATGCTTCATCGATCGCATTATCTACGACTTCATAAACAAGATGGTGGAGTGCTTTAATATCCGTGCCGCCAACATACATACCTGGCCGTCGGCGAACGGCCTCCAAACCTTCTAGAACTTGAATATCTTTTGCTTCATAAGATGTATTTTCTTTCGTCACAAAAACCTCCGGGGGGTTTTTTTTCTAAAACTGTGCTGAAGTCACTTTTGAGTCGATCTTTTTCAAAAGCGTTTCAAGCCAAATATTCATATCGCGATAATAAATAAAACTGGCTGCCAACAACGATGTTGTGATGAAGGCATGACCAAAAATACTGATGAGCAACATCCAGGATGAATCGCTTGGCACCAGCCAAAGAGAATTGAATCCCTGGCTAAGCAGTAAAACGCCAAGAACGAAGAAGCTGCTGGTTGGTAATGTGAAGCGCGAAAGATGAAAGCTGCTGATGATCGAACGGATTACATTCTCACGCTTGGTAAAGATCCCATGCGCGGAGAAGAAAAAGGGAACAATGATCCACATGGCAAAAAGTGCAAGAAAAATTAAGGCGGCTTGTGCCAAAATAGGATTGATTTGGGCAAAAACCATGAACATGATAGCAAGTGGCATTCCCATCATGAATAAGGCTGCCGACCAAATAAGGGATAGTAGCATTGCGTGTAAAACAGTTTTTCCTGCCCAAAGAAGATTCTGATCTTCATCTTGGATGCTTACTTTTGCAACCCAGGTAAAATAAATACTTCCCAACAGCCAACCAACCAAGGTAAGACCGCCGAACCACAAGAAAATCATGAAAACGGATTCTGCCTGGAAGGAAGGTGGTGTTCCCAGGGGTGTTTGTCCAGGAATAAACCCTTTCATAAGGCTGCTGATGCCAATAGGAAAGGTGCGCAAAAAAGAGAATAGATTAATGTCTAAAGTCAATGCTTCGTTCAGTAAATCTTGAAATTGTTCAAAGCGTTGAGCCTCAGATGCTGGCACAATACTCTCACTTGAAAGGAGGTTGAACTGCACGACCCAATCTCGCATTAAATTGTCGATACGCAAATGGGGACCAAACCATAAGAAGATATCCAACAAGATTGGTAAGAGGATAATGCTAATATGGTTGGCGGTGATGTCAAAGCCCGATTTAAGGGAAGAGATTACGCCAGGTGGAGGGGTGAGGGTTTCATCTTGTACGAATTTCATAACCCATAAATTTTACCATATAGGCTTGCTCTTGGCATCTCCTTATGAGGCAGGTACAATGAGGATATTTCTCGTATTGAGAGTAGACCTCTTGTATAAGTCAATTTAGCTCAAAATTGTAGAGCGAAGCGATCAAAT
>JABGQU010000187.1 GCA_018648605.1 Anaerolineae bacterium
ATAATGACTACCTCTGCAAGATATTAGCCGTTGGTATTTAGATGCAATCGCCCTGCGCATAAGGTACTAAGACGAGGAAGAAGGGGCATCGCGCCTAAAAGAGCAGAACGTTATCAAGTTCAGTGTCGCATGCGGGACATACCCAAGACCAACTTTGTAAGAATGAAGCATAAAATGATGTCTTATTTAGGATTGAAATATAAAAATCCAGAGGAGAGAGACATGCCCAAAACCCCAAATATCACCTTATACGGAGCCTACTGGTGCCCCGATTGTCGTAAAAGCAAACAATTTCTAGGCGAGCATCAAATCCCCTATAAATGGATCGATATCGAAGAAGACAAAGTAGGCGAGCAATACGTCATTCAGAAGAATGATGGCAAACGCATCATCCCGACCATCGAATTTGAAGATGGTTCGATTTTGGTCGAACCCTCCAATGCCGAATTAGCCGCCAAACTTGGGCTAAAAACCACCGCCGAACGTAGCCATTATGATCTGATCATCATCGGTGGCGGACCGGCAGGTTTAACCACAGCCCTCTATACCGCCCGCGAAGGGATTGAAACGCTCGTGATCGAACGTGCTGCCCTTGGTGGGCAAGCTGCCACAACCCAATGGCTGGACAACGTCCCTGGCTTCTCCGAAGGTATTTCTGGTGCAGATTTTTCACATCAACTACGCCTGCAAGCTGAGCGTTTTGACGTTGAGTTTCTACAGGCACAAGATGTGACCGAAGTGCGCAGCGACAATAATTATCAACACGTCGCAACAGGCGACGGCAGTAAATACACCGCCAAAGCCGTGCTCATCGCGACAGGCAGCAGCTATAAACGCCTGAACATCCCCGGCGAAGATAAATATATCGGCGCGGGCATTCATTTTTGCGCCACCTGCGATGGTCCCTTCTATAAAGGGATGCCCGTTGCCGTCATCGGCGGCGGAAATAGTGCCACCGAAGAAAGCGTCTTCCTAACAAAATTTGTTGAAAAGGTTACGCTCCTTGTGCGTGGTGACGAACTGAGCGCCAGCAAAATTCTACAAGAAAAAGTGCTTTCACATCCCCAAATTAACGTACGCTTTAACACCGAAACAATAGAATTTCAGGGCGCAGAAAACAAGCTCAAAACAGTGCTCATCAAAAACCGAAATACCGACCAAAACGAAGAAATTCACCCTTCGGGCGTTTTCACTTTCATCGGGCAAAACCCAAATACAGGTTTTCTCGCCAAATCTGGCGTAGAGATCAATCAGTGGGGCTTCATTGTTAGCGGACACGATCTTGTTCACGACGAGCCGCGCCCGGCTGGTTATGAAAAGCGCGACCCGATGCTGCTTGAAACCAGCGTCCCTGGCATCTTTGCCGCTGGCGATGTCCGCGCCGACAGCACCAAACAGGTCGCCTCGGCGGCTGGCGAGGGTGCGACTGCCGCGCTGCTCATTCGGGAATATCTGAAAAGTGTTTAGAATAGCTGATCTTGCGAGGAGGATGCTCTTCCGACGAAGCAATCTCATGAACGATAAGACCGCTTCGTCGCAAAAGCGTGCTTCTCGCGGAATCATCTTTGTTATTTTTGGGATGTCTCTACTCGTAAACTCCTGCGTGCCGACAAATATCCCCGCATCCCCAACACCTGTCCCGCCCCCAACTAAGCGAATCATCCCCAGCCCGGAGCCTGCTCCCCTTATGAATACACTTACCGTACCCCCAACAGCTACTCCCCCAGCATCATCCGCCAACGCCGATGCCGACGTGACCCACGTCCGTGCCATCCAAGCTAATGATGGAAGCTGGACTTTCCACATCACGGTATCCCATCCGGATACGGGTTGGGACGACTATGCCGACGGCTGGGATATTCTCACATTAAACGGAACCCAGCTCAAAATCCAGGAAAGTGACGTGTTTACTCGTCTGCTTGCGCATCCGCACGAAAATGAACAACCCTTCACCCGCAGCCAGAGCGGCATCATCATCCCAGAAGATGTAACGCAAGTCATCGTCCGTGCCCACGATATCGTCGATGGTTTCGGCGGAAAAGAGATTATGATTGACTTGACAAAAGATTTCGGCGTGGATTTTGAAGTAGAACGATAAAAAGGAGCAATAAAATGAAAATAGCCATGATCGGACTTGGAAAAATGGGCGCGAACATGACCTCCCGCTTGCTACGCGGCGGACACGAAGTCGTCGCCTTTGACTTGAGTGAAGAAGCCATCCAAAAAGCAGAATCGGAAGGGGCAGAGGGTGCGCGTACCTTAGCAGAAGTGGTAGAAAAACTCCCCGTGCCGCGCGTGGTCTGGGTAATGGTTCCCGCTGGAAAAATAACAGAATCTGTCATCAACGAGTTGGGTGAAGTGCTCTCAGATGGGGATACCATCATCGACGGCGGCAACACAATGTATAAAGACGATATGCGGCGAGCGGCTGAACTTGCCGAGAAAAATATTCATTATGTGGATGTCGGCACCAGCGGCGGCGTTTGGGGTCTGGCAGAAGGCTACAGCATGATGATCGGTGGTGAAACGGAAGTAGTTTCACAGTTGAGTCCGATCTTCGAGACTCTCGCTCCCGCCGCCGATTTGGGTTGGGGACACGTTGGCCCTGTTGGGGCTGGGCATTTTGTCAAAATGATCCACAATGGCATCGAATATGGCATGATGCAGGCTTATGCCGAAGGTTTCGAGATTATGCACGCCAAAAAAGATTTTGGCCTTGATCTACATCAAGTTGCCGAGATCTGGCGGCACGGCAGTGTGGTTCGCTCGTGGCTACTTGACCTTACAGCCAATGCCCTTGAAGGCGATCAGGACTTAAGCGACATCGCCGGTTATGTCTCCGATAGCGGCGAAGGACGCTGGACAGTCTTCGAAGCCGTCGATCTGGATGTCCCCGCGCCCGTTATCACGCTCTCCTTGCAACGCCGTTTCTCCAGCCGACAAGATGAAAGCTATGCCGCGAAAATCCTTTCTGCAATGAGAAATCAATTTGGCGGACATGCCATCAAGAAGGCAAAATAATGGCAAAAACTCACAACTCCCCCCATCCTGACCTTCCCCCAGAAGCGGGGGAAGGAACTGTGTCCCCATCTCCCGCTTCTGGGGGAGGGGCTAGGAGTGGGGTCAATGGGGGCAGCACCAGCATCGTCATCTTCGGTGCATCCGGCGACCTGACTTGGCGAAAACTCATCCCCGCGCTCTACAATAATTTCAAAAAGGGACGGCTCGACGAATGCGCCAATGTGGTCGGCTTTGCCCGCCGCCCCTACGATGACGAAACTTTCCGCACCCGTTTGCGCGAAGGTGTTCAGAAATTCAGCCCCGATACCTTCGACGAGAAAATCTGGGCGGATTTCGCCACACGTCTGCATTATTTTCGCGGCAATCTCGATCAAGCCGACGATTTCGCAAAACTACACACTTTTTTGCATGAGTTGGAAGGCAATAATGCCAATCGCCTCTACTACCTCGCCACCGCCCCCTCTTTTTACGCCCCCATCGCCGGATACCTCGACGCAGCAGGCATGTCAAAAGAAGACGCGGGCAGATGGCGGCGCATCATCATCGAAAAACCCTTCGGGCGTGACCTTGCCTCCGCACAAGCACTTAATCACGCTGTCCACGCTGCCTTTGAAGAGCGACAGGTCTATCGAATCGACCATTATCTCGGCAAAGAGACCTCCCAAAATATCCTTTTCTTCCGTTTTGCGAACACCATCTTTGAGCCGCTCTGGAATCGTGGTTATATCAACAATGTCCAGATCAGCGT
>JABGQU010000036.1 GCA_018648605.1 Anaerolineae bacterium
ACCTGTGCGACTTACTCCGTTTAAGGTGTTCGGCTTGCCCCGTTTTATGCACTAAACGGATAGATATATTTCCCATCTGGATCGGGCTTATCCTGATAGGGTTATCTCTGGGAGCTGTTGGCGCTTATCAGGTTTTGCGCGATGGCTTGCAGGTAACAGGCTTGAGTAATCAGATACCCTGGGGTTTGTGGATCGTTGTAGATCTCTCGAGTATCGCCTTGGGCGGATGTGCTTTTATTTTCGGGGCGATTGTATATTTGCTGAAAATTAAGCGATTTGAAAAAGTAGGGCGTTTGGCTGTTTTGATAGGTTTTCTTGGCTATTCAACAGCGGGGATGGTGTTGTTGTTTGACCTTGGGCAGCCATTGCGTTTTTGGCGTCCTGTCGTTTTTTGGCAGCCCCATTCATTGTTATGGGAAATCACAATGTGCGTGGTTCTCTATTTGACTGTGCTATTGGCTGAATTATTGCCGGTTATTGTGGAACATCCTGTTTTCGTTGAGCACCCTTGGATCGAACGTTTCCCCTTTGTGAAAAAAGTGGCTGATGCATTGCAAAGCTTTTCTCACTGGCTGCATAAATTAGGGCCGCTATTTGCGGTCGTTGGCTTGACTTTATCTCTGCTGCATCAGGCATCTCTTGGCGCAACTTATGGTGTGCTTTCGGGGCGCGGTCTGGCTTTTAGCCCAACAGCACCTGTTCTCTTTGTTCTTTCAGCAGGAACAGGAGGCACTTCCTTACTCTTTTTGATGAGCGTGATCGTTTTTCGGATCATGCGACCTGGTTTGGTCAAAGATAGTGTCCTATACGAGATTGCCCGTATTGCAGGTGGGTTTGCCTTGCTGTGCATCTATATTCGCTTATGGGATTGGGCTGTTGTTAACTATTACAGCTTCAATACGGAAATTTCCTTGCAAACAGAGTTGTTGAATTCAACCTCATTTTACTCAGCCACCTTTTGGATTGGGCAAGTATTCTTCGCGCTAATTCCTGGGTTTGTCTTACTTAATGCACCGCGGATTAAGAATATCCGCATTCTGTCCCTTGCGGCTATTATGCCGATCCTTTGCACTATTTTGTTACGTTGGAGCTATAACTTTGCGGGTGTAATGGCTTCGATTACTTACGATCCCTATACGCCGACAGTGGTGCTCAACACCTACACTCCGACCTGGCAGGAGTGGGCGGTCGCCATTGGCGTAATTTCTTATTGGTTGCTGGGCTTTAGTTTGGCAGCACGTTTCCTGCCATTTCAACAGGTGGAGAAGTTCCATCTTCCTGCTGAGTAAAAGTTGCTTAGTCGCAGATATAGTTTTTGTCGATTTTGATCAGGAGCCTAAAATGAATGAATTTCTTTCCAGTTTTTTATCCTTAGCCACCCTTTTCGCGCTTCGTTTTGTCCTCCCTATACTCATCACCTTTGGCGTGTTGACCTTTCTAAAAGGTATTGAAAAACGTAGAAATGTGGAAGATGAGGCGAGGCTATCAAAATAACAAGTAGTTTTTCAAGAGGCTAAAGAATCTGTTTTATAGAGAGAGCCATAAGACCTAAATGATCTTATGGCTCTCTCTTTTATGTTCTTTTTGCTTTTATTTTCCTAAAATTGGGGGCAGGATCGAAGGTGCAGTTTCTTCCACACTGCGTAAAAAGGCGACCAATGATTGGAGATCGTAATCATTTAGTCTACTACCCCAGGCGGGCATGAGCGTGCCTGAAACGCCACCGGCAATGATCTGATAAATGGCGGCATCAGGCGTCTCTTCGAGAAAAAGTTGGTTGTTCAACGCGGGAGCCATTGGGGAGCCGTATCCATCTACGCCATGGCAGGATTTGCAGGCGATGTTGAAAAGTTGTTGACCATCGGCGATCAATTCTGGTGAGGAGGGAATGCTCATCACTTCAACTTCCGGGAAGTCAATACCTGTTTGGATCAGCTCAGGCCAGCGATAGATCAAATCCACCGTTGCGTTGATCTCTTCAGGGGCAAGGATATTTTGCCAGCTTGCCATGAGGGTCCCGTTTATGCCGCTGTTGACAAGGTTGATGATCTCTTCTTTTGGTCTTGTGCGCAGATCAGCAGAATCAATGGCTGGTGCAATGATTGTGCCCGAACCGTTTGCACCATGGCAGGCGGCGCAATTGTCAGCATAAATGAACAAGCCCTCACTAAGCCTCTCTCCATCTGGAAGGGCTAATATTGATGAAACCATTTCATCTGAGACTTCCATTTTAATGACATCGGGTGGTGTTAGTCCCAGCTCCGCCACGCGTGCTTCAACGTAATCCCAATTTGCTTGCTGAATAAAGGTTGTGAAGTCGGAGATTTGAGAATTACTGAATATACCTCCCTCTTCAGCCGCCCAGGCTGCCATGAGTGTATTATTTCGTCCACGAGAAATCACTTTGCTGAGATCATTTTCAGACATTGTGCGCACAGCTTCGCTATTGAGGGGAGGTGTATCTCCAATGCCTTCACCGGCTGCGCCATGACAGACCGTGCAATTTTCAGCATATAGATCTGTGGAACTTAAGACTGCATTGGTATAGTGATTATCCAGCAAATTTTCCTGGTGTGTTGGTTCGATCCAACTGTAAGCGGGGATAACAACAAGAATGATCAGTGTTGCTAAAAAGCCCGTTAATTTCATAGATGTGGTCATAATAATTTTTCCTAAATTTTCTAAATATCAACTAGACATAAAAAATATCATCTGGGCTAGTGTGATCGCGTTCAATTGGAGAATTGGTGTTGACCATGATCTCGCCTTCTTCATTGATCGTGATCGGAAATAGATCAAGAGGACGTGGTGCAGGCTGATTGAGAACATCTCCTTCATTCGTAAAGACAGAGCCATGACAAGGACAAACAAACTCCCCGCTGGCTTGGTCGAAGGGAACGGCGCAACCCAGATGAGTGCAGCGGCGATAAACCGCCAGAAAACCACCATCTTCCAAACGCACTAGGTAGAAACGCCCAACTTCAACAGGTGTAACACTTCCTAAGGGGTACTCTTCATGAGCACCGATATTGAATTCCCCGCCAAATTCGCCATCTGTAGCGCGCGGGGAGAGAAAACGTAAGCCGACAAAACTCAACTCGGTTACCGCTAATGCGCCAGCTGCGCTCCAAACAAGGTTAAGGAAATCTCGACGTGATATTTTTTTAGTAGACATGATTTAGCTCCAGGGAAGGATGAAAGCCATCCCTTCACCACGAAAGAAAATACCGATAACGGTCAGCGTGATAAAGGATGCCAGTAAGAGAGTAAAAAGAGATTGACGAGCTTCACAGTTCGAGGCTTTCAGAGCTTTCAAGGCTTCGTAGTAACCGATCAATAAGAGTAAGACACCTGCTAAAGGTATCCAGCCATTGCTAATAAAACTGGGCATGAAAGGTAGCCAATTTGGCAAATCGAGCCAGTACTCATCTACGAGAACAAAAGCAAAGGTGCCAATAACGCCGAGAATAGTGCTGATCAATACCAACCAGCGCCCGTTGATAGAACGGAACCAGACCCCAATGCTGTCCATATCTTGATCGAGATAAGGGATCAGTAACAGCCCGAGCAAACCAGCGCCGGGGATGATAATGGCACCAAAAATAGGATGAAAATGAAGCAGCAACTCTTGAAATCCCATAAAATACCAAGCTGCCTTGGCAGGATTTGGGCTATGTGCAGGGTTTGCGGCTTCTTCTAAAGGAGCATTTACAAAGGTTGCCCAAAGTAGCAGGATAGCGATCCAGACCAGCGCAAAAGTAAATTCAATGCTGACCAAGTGTGGGATGGTCGTGACTCGTTCTTTATCCGCTTCTTGATTAAGCGCACGAGGCACTGTGATCTTATCTTTACGCACTCGCCAAATATGGAAGGAAACGATCCCAAAAATGAAGAGCGGAATAATTGCAATATGTAAACCGTAGAAATTTGTTAGAGTAGCGGCACCAACTTCCGATCCGCCCAATAGTAGCCGCGTGATCGGTTCGCCGATCAGGGGCAGATAATCCAATAAACTCACGCCCACCGTTATCGCCCAATAAGCCAGTTGATCCCAAGGAAGCAGATAGCCAGTAAAGTTTGCGCCGATGATGAGTAAAAGCAACGCGATGCCCATTACCCAATTGAATTCTCGCGGGCGAGTAAATCCAGCTGTATAAAAAACACGCAGCAGGTGCAAAACAGCAACAACGACCATTAAATTTCCAGACCAATGATGCAGATTGCGGATCAAGTTGCCAAAATAGATATCTGTTTGCAGCGCAACCATACTCTCATAAGCCGCGTCTGGTGTGGGGGTATAGACAAAAATTAAGAGCACACCGGTGATCGCTAAAACGGATGCGAGCAAGAGCAGTAATCCACCTAAGCCAAAGGTGTAATTGAACTTTAATGCAGCTTTTGAAGTTTTCGTGGGGTGAATATGTAAGACCAAGCTATTCATTACCATTTTCATTCGCCCACGATCATCTTCCGGTGAAAGTGGGTCACGTTGGATAGATTTGAAAATGCGCTTGATAAGGCTGTCTTTTTCAGGGGGATGGATTTCTTTTTCTGTCATGAGATTTCCTTTAGATTTTCCCTCCCCCAAACCCTGTTTTTAGAATTTGGGGGAGGCTGGGAGGGGTGTGACCTTTACTTGTTACCGTTACCCGGCCCCGCCCAAAGGGGGCGGCCATTGGGGTCTCGCAACATCACCCGTGCCCCTGTAGAGACTTGTGTAATATCGCCTGCGCTGAATTGGTCATTCTGATAGAAGCCAACAACGATAATTTCGTCGCCGACCTGGAAAGTTACGCCCTGCTCAGCAAAGAAACGTGGTTGACCCGTCTGGAAAGCGATGATCTCGCCATCAGCAGTAGACATCGTCATATTGCCACCTTGAAAAGACATCAGGCTACCTTCGTAAGTGATCCATTCATCTACTAGAATCTGTGGTTCACCAGTCTGCTCACCATTGCTTTGACCCTGAGCATTATCTACCCCTCCGCTCCACAAAGGCTGACCCGTTTCGCTGCGCACCTGCAAAATCTGACCATCTGACAGAAAGACCTGCGTTGCATGGATCATGCCCTCGTTGATCGAGCCGTCTACGATCACAGTTTGCCCGGCTTCGAGCGTAATCCCTTGAGCCTGCCAATAATCTGGCGGACCTAATTCAACATAAACGCTCTCTCCGGTTTGCAAAGAAAACTGAAATCCAGTATCGTCAATTTCGGTGATCGTGCCAACCTCTAGCCAAGGTTCTCCTTGAGAACCCTCAGCTACCATCGCTTGAGCAGGCTCCCCTTGTTGTCCCTGCTCAGCGTTTCCAAAACCCTGAGCTTGCTCCTGCTGGGAAAGAACCTCTGGTGTAGCAAGAATTTCATTTTCTTCTGCAACAGAAGCCTGATAAGCAGCCGCAGCGCCACCAGCCCCTAATACGGTTGTGAGCAATAAGCCAATAGCAATTTTCTTAAACATTTGTTTCTCCTTATGTGATTTACATAAAATATTTTTATTTATCTTGGGCGTAAATATAGTGGGAGAATGTAAAGAAATATTAAAGGCGTCATGAAGGCTTTGTAGCGTTTATGGGAAATATATTTAAGTTACTTGTACAAAAACAGCCATCTATCGAGTATGATAAAAAGAAAATCATTGGAGAACATTCATGCGTTGGAGACAACGAATCCCTCTGCTACTTCTACTCTTGTTATCTGCTTGCAGTTTGCCTGCTACAGAAGCGCCTCCTGATCCCTTTGAGTTATCGACACAAATCGCTTTGACAGGGGAAGCAACGCCTCGCCCCCAGCCTACACTTGCCCCCGCTAACACAGCAACTGCCTCCCCCACATCTGATCCATCAACCCCCGTTGGAAAAATTGTCTACGTCTGCCAGATGTTTAAAGTACAGGTGGGCGATCAGATTTGCATCATGAACGCTGATGGCACGGGGCAACGCCGTTTATCGACCGAAGATTACACGCGTCATTTTTACCCCTCGATGGCACCCGATGGTGAGAGCGTCGTCTACGCCCAATTTGGCGGCGAAAATATCTATAATATTTACGAAATGACACTCGCTGGACAAGCCAAACAACTTACCGATGGCTTGGGCGTTCTGACTGCCCCTGAAATTTCGCCGGATGGCAGCCAAATCGCTTTTACGTATTGGACACCAACAATAGACCATGCGATCTGGATCATGAACCGTGATGGCAGCAATCCGCACGAGGTGACGCCCAGCGGATGGGACCCAACCTGGTCACCGGATGGGGGAGAGATCCTTTTCGCATCGGATCATAACGGAACGATTCAAATGTACACAGTTGCTATGGATAGCGGAAGCCTGCGCCAGGTCAACGTAATGGATCGCCTGCGTGGTCGCACCGATTGGTCTCCACTGGGTGAGATCGTGACCTATTCCGGCACATCCTGGCATCGTGAATTATTCCTGATGAATGCAGACGGTTCGAATATCCATCAGATCACACCCACGGGCGGTAATAGCCAGGGGCCAAGTTTCTCTCCAGATGGAAATTGGGTTACTTATACTGGTTATTTTGATCATTATGGCGAAGATCATGGTTGCGAGATCTATATTATGCGTACAGATGGAAGCGATCTACGCCGTTTAACGGATAATGATTATTGCGACTGGCAGCCTCGCTGGGGACGCTAGACTCTAGGTTGATTTTGGGAGAATATTGTGAACGAAAGAATTCTGGTTGTTGATGATAATAGTGACCTACGTGAGTTAGCAGAGACAATATTGAAAACGCAAGGGTATGATGTTACTTTGGCAGAAAATGGGAAAGAAGCGCTAGGTATTTTTGATCAGCGTGAATTGGATTTGATCGTTTCTGATATTTCAATGCCCGAAATGGATGGCTTTGCTTTATTGAAGGCTGTCCGCTCACGAGATGCCGGTGCAGCGGTTCCCTTTTTATTTTTAAGCGCTTATTCTCAGAAGTCGAATTTGGCACAGGCGCGCCGTTTAGCAGTCGATGATTATCTCTTCAAGCCCTTTGATGCACGGGAGTTACTAGAGGCTGTACGCGTGCGTTTGGATCGGCGACGTGCGGTGAAGATTTTTGATACGCGTGAAGCTCATTTGCAGTCAGTTTTGCTAATGGCAAATGTTATTGAAGCGCGCGATTCGTATACAGGCCAGCATATTGAGCAGGTACGCAAAACAGCATTATTATTAGGAAAAGCTTTGAGGTGGGACAAGCCCTCACTTGTGATCCTGGAGTTTGGGGCGATCTTGCATGATATTGGTAAATTGGTTGTTCCTAAAAGGATTTTGAATAAGGAAGGTGAATTTACCTCTGAAGAATGGGATATTATGCGGAAACATCCCGAAGAGGGTGTCAGAATGCTGGAGGGAATTCACCATTTGAAACCCGCAATTCCCTTTGTGCTTTATCATCATGAGCGCTGGGATGGAAAGGGGTACCCTGAGGGACTAACGGGCGAGAATATCCCTATCGAGGGGCGAATGCTCGCTGTGGTGGATGCTTATGATGCGCTCACCAGTGATCGCCCTTATCATCAGGGTATTTCTAAGGAAGATGCGCTCGAAAAGATTGAGGCAGGAAGTCGGATTCATTTTGACCCTTATCTGGTGAAGAAATTCATCGAATTGGAAGACCAATTGCCATAAAAAAAAGCGCGAAGGAATTCAATCCTTCGCGCTTTCAGGTTTAGGCAGAGGCTAGTTTTTTATCGCCCTTGTTGCGATATACGTCGGCGTATATTCACTAATAATCATATTGCGCATGTGGTCTTCATAGAAGCCGATGATGGCAAAGCCCGCATCCGTTTGCCCACCAAGCTGGTCGGTTAATGAATGACTATGTTCGAGCGCATCGCCATTGGCGATCATCTTTTCTGCAATTTCGGGGTATTCGCTATCGGCATAGGGAAGTTTGTATTGTACAACCAGTTCTCTTTTTTCTGCTTTTTCAATATCGAAGGCATAGAAAATCGGATTCATGAAGCCGGCGAGCAGCGTTCCACCTGGTCGGAGTACACGATAGGCCTCTCGCCAAACAGGGCGTATTTCGTGGATGAATAAATTTGAGACGGGGTGAAAGACGAGATCAAAGGATGCATCAGAGAAAACGGATAGATCACGCATATCACCTTCGACCAGCTTAATATCCAAACCTTCACGTTCAGCGACAAATCTGTCCTGATCGAGTTGGCGGGGAGAATTGTCGAAGACAGTTACCTTTGCGCCAGCGGCAGCAAGCACGGGGCCCTGTTGGCCGCCGCCCGATGCCAGGCAGAGGATATCCGCCCCTTTTAGTACAGGAAACCACTCGCGCGGCACTGGCTTTGTCTCCGTCAATAAAATGGCGAAATCCCCTTTTCTTGCATGCGCAATAATTTCAGCAGAGACGGGCTTCGTCCATTCGCTTTCGCCACTGTCGACATATTTATCCCATGCTTTGCGGTTATAAGAGCGAATATCCATTTAGCCCACCATTTCCTTTTTTACGGTTCGGTAAAGGTTTTCGGCTTTGAGTTCGCTTAAAGTTAAGCAGGGTGCATCCAGATGTTTTGCCAATTCTGCCGCCAGACCCTGATCGAAACTCTCATGTTCCATATTGACAACAATGCTGCGGACATCATTTCTGGCGATCTGCTCTGCGAACTGATACGCTTCTTCATTTGGCGGCATGGTTCCTATAGAGACATTTCCCGCGCCATCTGTCAGAATAATCAGTAATGGTTCGACATCAGGATGAGTATATTTCTCACGTTGTAAAATCTCGGATGCCATAAGCATCCCTGCTGAGAGGGGAGTTTTCCCGCCAACGGGGATGTCGGCGAGAGCGCGTTGGGCGAGTTGGACGGAATTGGTGGGAGGCAGGATGAGCGTGGCCTGATTTTTTTGGAAGACGATCAGCCCGACACGATCGCGACGTTGATATGCATCCGTTAAAAGAGACAGGATTGCGCCCTTTGTCGCGTTCATCCGCTCAGCGACTGCCATCGACCAGCTTGCATCTACGAGGAAGAGAACGAGATTAGCCGCTTTCTTGACGCGAATTTTGCGCTGTATGTCGCTTTTTTTGATCGCGAAAGCGACCTTTTTTCTCTCTTCGGTACGTTCTTTTTGGAAAGGAGCGGCGGCACGCAGCGTTGCATCGAAGGCGACATCGTCCATGCGCCCGTTAGCTGGAGTGGCACGAATATAGCGCCCCTGCTTGCGCTCGGTGCGCGTAGTTGAACGCCGCCCAGAATGGCGACGGGATAATTTATCGAGGGGGGTATTTAGAGAGCGGGGCTTGAATGTTTCGCCCGGTTGGACTTTTTTCCCACCATCCCACCAATTTGCGCTGGTGTGGGCGGAAACATCCTGCGGTCCGGCTTCAGTTTGGCCCTGTTCGGGACCTTCTTGAGCATCTTCTTCAAGAGTTAAGTTTTTTTTTCCTGCTGACCATCTGATTCGGATTTTTCCTGCATTTCTTCCTCGGCAATGGCCTGTCCGCGCAATTCTTCGATGCGTTCCTGGAGTTGCGTGGGCGTCATGCCCTCTTGCTGGAAGGGACCGCTGTTGATGCGGTGGGGCAATGCTAATTCGGCAGCGAGAGCAATGTCCATGTCGTTGATAGCTGTGCGTCCGTCAAAGGCGGCTTGGGCTCGTGCCGTTTTCAGAATGACCAGATCAGCACGATGACCATCCACGTTGAGAGAGGAGGTCAGCGCAGCGATGGAGAGAAGGTCACGGCTGGTATAGGTGACTTTGCTGACGAGGGTGCGAGCATGAACGATGCGTTCTGAAAGCTCATCTTCTTTGGGTTGCCATTCTTTTCGGAAGGCTTCGGGATCTTCTTCAAAGGCGAGGTGGCGCTCCATGATAGCAACGCGTTCGCGCGCACCACGAATACCGATAATATCTACGGAGAGTGCGAAGCGGTCTAGCAATTGCGGGCGCAGGTCGCCTTCTTCTGGGTTCATTGTGCCAACGAGAATGAAACGTGCCGGATGCGAGAAAGAGATGCCTTCGCGCTCGACAATATTCATGCCCATTGCAGCAGAATCGAGCAGCACGTCGACGACGTGGTCGTCGAGAAGATTGACTTCGTCGATGTAGAGTAAACCGCGGTTGGCAGAGGCAAGTACGCCAGCATCGAAGTGACGCTCGCCTTTTTGGATGGCTTGCTCAATGTCCAGGGTGCCAACCACACGATCTTCGGTGGCGGATACGGGTAAATTGATAAAAGGAATCGGGCGTTCTTTTGACGGAAGCAAGTCTCCGGTCCCGGTCGTCGCGCGCTCGCGGCATTCTGTACACCAACTGGATGAGTGTTGAGGGTCGCATCCAAAGCGGCAATCCTGCACGACGTTTACGGCGGGAAGAAGTATTGCCAAAGAACGAGCAGCAGTAGATTTGGCTGTGCCGCGTTCGCCACGAATAAGGACGCCGCCGATGCGAATATCTACAGCGTTAAGAATTAGGGCGCGCGTCATACGCGTTTGTCCTACAATGGCGGTAAATGGATAGGTAGTTGGCATAAGGTTCCTCGCAGGGCATTATAACCTACCTTAAAGTAAGGGCAAGGGTTGTCAAGTTCTTGCTTAGACTGTATAATGCGGCGTATAAATTTTGAAAGTGGAGTTATTAGATGTCAGAGAATGATGCGCTGAAAGAGCAAGACACTGTGGAAGAAAATCCCCAGGAAGAAGAAGTAGTAGTAGAAGTGCAGGAAGACGGCATGGAAGAAGAAGAAATGCTGAGCATGGCTGAATTGCTGGATGCGGAAGAGTATAAAGTTGACTTACCGCAGCGTGGTGAAATTCGCACAGGCGTTGTTGCTAGCGTCGGACCGAGCCAGATTTTGGTCAGTATTGGCGCAAAATCTGAGGGGGTGATTGCTGGACGAGCATTAGATGACATCTCTCCAGAAGCGCGTGCCTCCTTTGAAGCTGGTCAGGAGATCGAAGTTTATATCCTTAGCCCTGAAGATAAACACGGAAATGTAGTTCTTTCTTATACCCGTGCTATCGAAATGAAGGCTTGGGAACTCGTCGATAAAATGCTGAAGAGCGAAGAAGTTTACGAAGGCAAAGTAAGCGGCTATAACAAAGGCGGTTTGCTGGTCGACGTAGATGGTTTACGCGGATTTGTGCCTGCTTCGCAAGTGAGCGCAGCTCGTCGCAGCATGGCTGTGGGCGCAACACCTGAACAACGCTGGGCAAAGATGCACGGTGAAGCGATAGCGGTTCGCATTATCGAAGTTGACCGTGAGCGCCGTCGCTTGATCCTTTCTGAGCGCGCTGCTAGCAGTGAATCACGCCAGTCGATCAAGGAACGCGTAATCGAAGATTTGCACGTCGGCGAATCTTATACCGGTCGCGTAACCAGTTTGGCGAATTTTGGCGCTTTTGTAAATATCAACGGTGCTGATGGATTGGTTCACCTTTCTGAAATTTCCTGGGAACGTGTTAAACACCCCAGCGAAGTTCTCGAAGTTGGGCAAGAAGTTAGCGTCAGAGTGATTAGTATTGATGAAGAGAAAAAACGCATCGGTCTTTCCTTACGCCAATTGCAGGATGACCCGTGGAAATCTCGTATTGAGAAATTCCAGGTTGGTCAACTGATTGAAGGCAAAATAACCCGCCTGACCAAATTTGGTGCTTTTGCCCAGATCGAAGGCGATATTGAAGGCTTGATCCATGTTTCCGAGATCAGCGATCAGCGCGTTGAGCATCCCAAAGAGGAACTCAACGAAGGTGATGTTGTTATCTTGCGCATCATCCGTATTGAAGCAGATCGTCGCCGCATTGGTCTCAGTATGCGCAAAGTCGACTCGGCTGCTTATGTTGACAAAGATATGAAAGCACTCGCACAAGCAATGACTTCTGACGATGCTGAAGTTGAAGAAGCCCCTGCAGATGAAGTTGCTGTTGCAGAAGCTCCTGTCGAAGAAGCTGTAGCTGAAGAAGCTCCCGCAGAAGAGCCTGCTGTTGTAGAAGAAGCTCCTGCAGAAGAACCTGTTGTTGAGGAAGCTCCTGTCGAAGAAGCTGTAGCTGAAGAAGTTCCCGCAGAAGAACCCGTTGCTGAAGAAGTTGAAGAACAAGAAGAAACTAAAAAAGCTTCTAAAAAGAAATAAACCTGATAAACGAAGGGCGCACCTCTCAGGTGCGCCCTTTTTTTAATTCCCCATGCACATAATTGTTGATGCACACCAAGATTTAGCGCATAATATCCTTTCCTTTGGGCGAGATTACACGCGCTCAGTTCTTGAAACTCGTCGTCTCGAAATAGGCACGCCTATCCCTGAACGCGCTGGCACAGCTTTACTTGGTTTCCCCGAAGCGCAACAAGGAAATATTGCCCTTATCTTCTCGACGCTTTTCGCAGCCCCAAAACGTTATAAAAGTGGCGCATGGGATGTGAATTGCTATGGTGATACAGAAGAAGCCCATCGCCTCTATCGTACTCAAATGGATGTATACCGACGTCTTGTTAACGAACATCCTGATGAAGTCAATCTGATCCGCAACGCACCTGATTTGAACGTGCACCTCGCCAAATGGCAGCGTCTCGAAGAGACGCGCCCCATCGGTCTCATTCTTCTCATGGAAGGCGCAGATGCCATCCGCTCACCTGAAGAATTAGAAGAGTGGTGGGCGCTGGGATTACGCATAATCGGTCCCGCCTGGATGGGGACGCGTTATAGTGGCGGTTGGCACGAGCCTGGTCCCCTTACTAATGAAGGGCGTGAATTACTCGCCGCCATGGCTGAGTATGGCTTTATCCTTGATCTCAGCCACATGGACGAAGAAGCTAGTCTCGAAGCACTTGATCGCTACGAAGGCGCACTCATCGCCAGTCATAGCAATGCAGCCGCCTTGCTCCCGAATGCGCAGACCAATCGTCACCTTACTGACCGCGTCATTCGCGGCATCATTGAAAGGGATGGTGTCATTGGTACGGTCTTGTTCAATGCCTTCCTGAAGGCGGGCTGGAGTCAAACCGATGGACGTGAAGAGATCAGCCTCGATCATGTGATCGCACAAATAGATCACATCTGTCAAATTTCGGGAGATGCTCAACATGTCGGCATCGGCTCAGATTTCGATGGCGGCTTTGGGCTAGAATCTGTTCCCAGTGGAATAGATACAATTGCCGATCTTCAAAAACTTGCCCCTCTCCTCGCAGAACGCGGGTATACTGAAAGCGATATTGCCGCCATTTTGGGCGAAAACTTTATATCATTTCTTATGAAAAACCTTCCTGTATTATGACAACTTCTTCAATAGAAAAAAGCACCGTTCCTCGTTCTCCCGTTCTCTTTGGTTTGGTAACTACCCTTTTGGGGCTTTTTGTCTTTACGATGGGTGCGAAGCCAGAATGGTTTGGTGTGGATCGCAGCCCTGTCGTGGGTTTTGTGCAGATCGCCGTTTTTCTGGTTGGGTTAGCGATCATCTGTATTGGAGGCTACGTCGGTTTGATAGCCCTTTGGGGAGATGATGAGCGTTCGATAGCAGCAGATATTGGGCTTCGTTTGGTTAGCACAGGCTATGTTCTCTCTGTTTTCACCGGCATGGCAGATGTTTTTGGCATGGGAACTCAGCCGCTGCCAGGCATCCCCTTTTTTGGCCCCTTGCAAGCCATTGGCATGGAAATTGGGCAGGGAGTGATCCTGCTGGGTTTCTTATTGACCATCCCGATAAAAAAACTACGTCAATAAACCACTCTGAAAAACATATTTTTTTGGTTCATCCCGCTTTCACTTCTCAAAATGGGGTGCATAAGCCTAAGCGAAGAATCGCGTAATATCAGTTATATAAGCACAAAGCACTCCAGCGCGGAGTGTTTTTTTGTTTTGCAAATATATACAATATCTACATCTTTTCTTGCTAATTCCTTTACAGTAGCGAAATATACTTTGAGCATAATAATCAAATTATGTCTATTGAAAGGGACATGCTATGCTCACTAAATTGAAGAAACTTGAAAAGAAAACACTTTGGATTGCTCTGGCAGTCATCGCATTATTCGCTGTAGGCGGAGTATACGCCTCTCAAAGTTTTGTAGCGGATACCGCAACAGCGGATGAACCCGCCATGCAGACTGCTAAAATCCGGCAAGGAGATTTGACCCTCTACGCCAGCGGGACAGGAACCTTGATCTCGGCAGCCGAGGCATCATTTGGCTTCCGCTCTAGTGGACAATTGCTCTCGCTCTCCGCATCTGTTGGAGATACCGTTGAAGCGGGTGATCTACTCGCCGAATTAGATAATACTTCCGAAGAGATCCAACTCCGGCAAGCCGAGCGCGAATTGGCAGAATTAACATCCCCTGCTGCAATTGCAACTGCGGAACAAGCTCTCGCTCAAGCCGAATTGGATGCAACTGATGCAAAAAAACATTTAGCTTATCTCATTAGTTGGGACGTGCTCAAATCAGAAGAGCGTGTGGCAGCGGCTGAGATCGGATTAGTTGAAGCAAAAGAATCAGGTGACGAAGATAAAATTACCGCCGCTGAATTTGAACTTGAGAATGCCGAAAATGTCTTGGCTGGCAATTGGGATTATTACGAAAATCATTATGTTGCTGATAATTTCAAAGTTTCTGCAACGCGTACATCGCAAGCCTATATTGCCAAACCCACAGAATTTGACATTCTCGAAGGGCGTGCGGGTTATGCCCTTGCACAGGCAGAGCTTATAGAAGCAGAAAATTATCTTGCCGCGATCCAGGGCGAAGAAATTCCCGCAGATGCCACAGGTAGCAGTTTGGCAGCTTTGGAACAGGCAAAATTGAATGTGCTTTCCGCACAGGACAATCTCGAAGCGACCCAGCTTCATGCGCCCATTTCAGGATTGGTGATGAGCATCGACGCAAATATCGGGGATGTGGTTGGTACATCTGCCATCGTGACCATTGCAGATATTAGCGAAGCATTTCTTGAGATTTTCCTGGATGAAACCGATTGGGGCATGATCGCTGTTGATTATCCGGTAGATGTTATTTTCGATGTATTGCCAGACAAGGTTTTTGCGGGCGCAGTTGTCCAGGTGGATCCAGCACTGTATACGGAGCAAAATACTTCGGTTGTGCGCGCTCTCGTTCGCCTAGATGAAAGTTCTTTTGACGGAAGCAAGCTTCCAATCGGGTCGGCTGCGGCAGTTGAAGTGATCGGTGGACGTGCTTCAGAGGCAGTCCTTGTGCCCGTCGAAGCGTTGCGCGAAGCATCCCCCGGTCAATATACAGTTTTCGTGATGGTTGATGACGAGCCAAAACTGCGTGTGGTTGAAGTCGGTATACAGGATCTATTCTATGCCGAAATTCTCTCTGGCTTGGAAGTTGGCGATGTGGTGACAACTGGAATCGCGGAGACAGAATAATGGCAGCCCGCGCAATTATTGAAACCAAAACGCTGACCCAAATTTATGGCATGGGTGATGCGCGCGTGGCAGCACTTGACGGTGTCAGCATTAGCGTACACGAAGGCGAATTTGTCGCCATCATGGGACCTTCTGGCTCAGGAAAAAGTACATTGATGAATATTTTGGGCTGTCTCTCACGCCCTACTTCTGGAGAATACTTTCTGGATAATGAAGATGTTAGCGGCTTGGATAAGGTTGAACTCGCTGCCATCCGTAACAAAAAAATCGGCTATATTTTCCAATCCTATAACTTGCTCTCACGCACGACAGCCTTGGATAACGTCATTTTGCCTTTGCAATATGATCGCACGACCGAGCGCACAAAAGAAGAGCGTGAAGAAGTCGCCACCAAAGCACTTGGTATGGTTGGTTTAGCAGACCGAATGCAGCACCAGCCACAAGAGCTTTCGGGCGGACAGCAGCAGCGTGTAGCCATAGCTCGTGCGCTGGTCAACGAACCCGTACTCATCATGGCAGATGAGCCAACAGGCAATCTTGATAGTAAATCCGGCGCAGAAATCATGGAGTTGCTCCATGATCTACATAACGAAGGTGCAACCATTGTGATGGTTACGCATTCATCCGAAATTGCTTCGCATACGCAACGCACGATCCACTTGCGCGACGGAAAATTGGACAAAGTTATCAGCAACGGGAAGAAGGCGAAAAAATGAAAAGCACTGAAGTATTCAATATCGCCTGGGCGGCGATACTCAAAAATAAAGTCCGTTCCCTGCTGACCATGTTAGGCATCATCATCGGTGTTGCCGCAGTTATCGTGATGGTCGCCATCAGTGCAGGTACAGAAGCTACGATCAATGAAGAAATTAACAGTTTAGGGGCTAACCTTGTATTTGTGCAATCCAGCTTTACGCGTGGTGGTGCTGGTGGCGCGCCGGAAGGCGGTCTCGTTTATGATGATGCCGCAGCCATTGCAGAAGGCGTAGATGGTGTGGGCGGGGTAGTGGTTGAGCAAACCGCATCAGAAACAGTGAAATCTAGCAGTGCTGTTCTCGATGGTATAAGCCTGCTCGGTTCTACATCCGATTTTCCCTCTGTGCGTGATATGAACATCGCAGATGGTCGCTATTTCAACGAATTAGAAGTAGATCGAAAACAAAAAGTGGCTGTGCTCGGCGCATCTTTGGCAGAAGAACTCTTCGGTGATTCAGACCCCATTGGGCAAGATATTACTGTCGGAACAACTCGTCTGGTTGTCATCGGTATCTTCGAAGAAAAAGGTTTGGTCGGCGATGTCGATTACGACTCCCGCCTTTATATGCCCATCACCGTTGTTCTCGACAAATTTGCTCAATCTCAATTTGCCCGCATTATGGGCGACCGCGTTCGCCTCATCTATGTCGAAGTGGACGATCAGGAAAACCTGGATAATGTTATCCTGCAAATCGAATTATTGCTTGCGAAAAGGCATGATTTGCCCCTCGAAGAAGCCGATTTCACCGTCACCACGCAGCAAGATATTATCGGCACACAAGAAGCGACCACAGCCGCATTTCGTTCCTTGCTGGCTTGGGTGGCAGGTGTCTCGCTCATCGTTGGCGGGATCGGGATCATGAATATCATGCTCGTCAGCGTGACCGAACGTACACGTGAAATTGGGATCAGACAATCCATCGGTGCGACCCCGAGCGATATTCGCTGGCAATTCCTGACAGAAGCCCTGCTATTGAGCTTGGTCGGTGGCCTCATCGGCGTGATTGTCGGCGTGAGTGGCGCGTGGATATTTGGTTCCGTCAGTGGAATGCGTACCGTTGTTGTGACCAGCTCCATTATCCTTGCCTTCGGTTCCGCTGCGCTGGTGGGTGCCTTCTTTGGCTACTACCCCGCCAACAAAGCCGCCGAACTTGACCCGATTGAAGCACTAAGGCACGAATAATAATAATGTAAGGGCGACCAGCCGGTCGCCCCCTACACAAAAAGGAAAATTAAAATGAAAAAAACAATCTTTGCTCTAATGATGATATTGACCCTCGCCCTCTCCGCTTGCGGTGGGGCAGCAACCGAAACCGCTAGCAGTGGTTTGAATGCAGATTATGAAAATGCCCTCTCTGTTCAACTACAACTCTCGGTAGGCACTTTCAATCTCGAAGGAACCGACCTTGTCGTAGACGCAGAACAAGCTGCTGAACTGCTCCCACTTTGGCAAGTTTTGAACAGTCTCAATGAGAGTAGTACCGCTGCACCAGAAGAAATTGATGCATTAGTCGCCCAAATTGAAGAGACGATGACAGTTGAGCAGATCGAATCTATTGCTGCCATGCAACTTACCCGCGAAGAAATGGGTGTGATTATGCAGGAATATGCAATCTCAATGGGCGGTGGTGAAACACCTCCAGAAGGTGTTACCCCAGGTCAAGGACGTGGTGGTTCTGATGTTCCTGGGTTAGAAGGTGGCGGTCCTGGTCGTGGCGGTGATACCGGCATGACCCCGGAACAAATTGCTACAGCCCAAGCCGAGCGTGAAGCCAATGGTGGTGGAGCAGGCAGCATGGGGAATAGTCGCATCTCCAGCGTGATCGTTGAAGGGCTGATAGAATTACTGCAAAGTAAATAATCTTCGTAATTTTCCCGTCTTCTTCTCCCCCCGCTTGCGGGGGGAGCCAGAGGGGGGCTAAAGGTTGAATTATGCAAAAAACAATTTTAGTGGTTGATGATGAACAACGCCTCGTCTCTCTGGTTGAATCATATTTTAAGCAGGAAGGCTATCGCGTTGTCACTGCTTTTAACGGACGCCAAGCCCTCGATGTTGCTGCTGCCGAAAATCCGGACTTGATCATCCTCGATGTGATGATGCCTGAAATGGATGGTTACGAGTTCATGCGTACCCATCGCAAAGATCATGAAACGCCCATTATCCTGCTCACCGCGCGTGTCGAAGATGATGAGAAAGTGATCGGGCTGGAACTTGGTGCTGATGATTACATCACCAAGCCATTTCGTCCACGCGAACTCGTGGCGCGTGTGCGGGCTGTGCTGCGCCGCAGCGGGCAGAATACGCCACAGGGAGAAACTATCCAAGCCGCCGATGTTTTCCTCGACCGGAACACGCGTATCGTTCAGATCGGAGAGAAAAATGTCGATCTTACCCCATCCGAATTTGATCTGCTGGCAGCCCTAATGTCCACGCCTGGTCGCGTCTATTCCCGCCTCGATTTGCTCGATATTGTGCAGGGCGTCCGCTACGATGGCTATCAGCGAACTATTGATCTCCACATCAAAAATTTGCGTGCCAAGATTGAACCAGATACACGCTCGCCGCGCTATATCCAAACAGTTTACGGTGTTGGCTACCGTTTTACACGGGAGTAAATATGCGTCGCTCAATTACCGCAAAAATGATCGTTTCTTTTCTTTTGGTCAGCCTTCTTAGCTTGATCCTGATCGGTATTTTTACACGTTGGTCTACGGGCAAAGAATTTCAACGTTATATGACCTCGCAAGACCAAAGCCGCATACTTGAAAGCTTTGAAGACTATTATGCTCAAAATAGCTCATGGGATGGCGTAGAGGGCGTAATTGATGAGCGTTATATCGACTTTGCCCCCTTTGAACTGGTGGACGCACACGGAGAAGCTGTCTTTGGCGAACATAGCGGCATGATGATGCCCATGCACGATGAAAGCCGCGCAATTATTATAGATGGGGAGATAGTGGGCTTTTTGACGGTAAATGACATGCGTTCGCGGATGATGCGCCCCAGCGGGGATGCCTTTCTCGCGCGGATGGATCATATTTTCATCTACAGCATTTCGGGGGCAGCGTTGCTCGCTCTCCTTTTGGGCTTGCTACTGTCCCGATATCTCACGCGCCCGATCCGAGAGTTGACTGCCGCCACCCGTGCTGTAGCCGATGGCGACCTCGAGCAGGTTGTGCCCGTCCGCTCACAAGATGAGTTGGGCGAACTGGCTAATTCTTTCAACCGTATGAACGAGAATCTCGCCCGCTCCTTAAATTTGCGCCGCCAAATGACCGCCGATATTGCCCATGAACTACGCACACCCATCAGCATCATTCTGGGGCACGCAGAAGGCGTTCACGATGGGGTATTGCCACTTTCGATGGATACGATAGAGATCATCCGCGATGAAGCCGGTCGTCTGGAAGGCTTGGTCGAAGATTTGCGCACCCTCTCTCGCGCCGATGCAGGGGAACTTCCTCTTGATTTGCAGCCTACCTCTTTAGAACGTTTGTTGCTTGAAGCGCGTGCAATGTATACGCCTATAGCGATGCAAAAAAATATCACTTTAGACATTGAGATTGCTGAGAATTTGCCCGAAATAGAACTTGATTTTACACGCATGATCCAGGTACTAAGCAACTTGCTCGATAACGCCATCCGCTACACGCCTGAGAGCGGGCAAGTGCTGCTCTCGGCTACACAAAAGGAGGATGCAACGGTTGAAATTTGCGTGCAAGATAGTGGACCTGGTTTGAACGAAGAAGAAGTTGAGAATATCTTCAATCGTTTTTATCGCGCCGACACCTCCCGTCAACGGGATGAGGGTGGCTCAGGGCTGGGGTTGGCGATCTCTAAATCCATTGTTGAGGGGCATAGAGGGCGTATTTGGGCAGAGAGCGCAGATGAGCAGGGTTTGGCGGTTAAAATTTCTCTCCCGTTGTCGCGATAAATAACGGGAGCAAACCTTTTTCAGGCGCGTCCAGCTGACATCATCTCCATATTTCCTCCACAATTTCTACACCATTTCCTCATGCAGATAAGGTAAATTAGACCTATCAACGTAACCAACTTATTGGAGGTAGAAAATGACTAAAAATTGGATCGGTAAAACAGTAATAGCGATTGTTCTTATCGGCATTTTGATCGCAGGCGGCTTTGCTGTCTATCGCATGGGATACGTACATGGCGCTAGCGCAGACGGCGCTTCATCGCTTTGGATGGGACGTTTTGATAATATGCCGCATGGCGGCTACTTTGATAGCGACGATGCCGAGAGCTGGATGGGTGAGTACCCCGGTTCCCATATGGATGGCTTCTCTCGGATGCCTTTTGGGCGCACTACGATGGGGCATAGCAGCTTCTTCTCACCCTTTTCTTTCATCTTCCGCTTTGCATTTTGGGGTCTTCTGATCTGGCTGATCGTCAAATTGGTGAAAGGCTCCAAACACGGAAATGGTTGGCAACTTAGCTTTACTCGCAAGCCTGTAGCAGAAGAGTTGCAAAAAGAAGAGGAGTAAGTGGCAGTAGTATATAAAAACATCCTCGTCCTGTTTTTCGGGACGAGGATATTTGTTTTAAATAAGGAGGTGATAAAATAGCTTTCGCCAAATGAACACTGGTAGAATTGTTGTTATCTAAATCCCTATTATTGGTTTGTGTCGGAGCCTTACTATGAAAACAGAATATGCTAAAAAAGAACAAGCAGCGCTTTATGAGAAGTTTAATTTACTTCAAAAGAAGTTGATTCCCCTCTGGGAGCAAATTGGTCGTTCTGATCCAGGCGGCACTTTTATTGAAGATGAAAATACGATGGTTGTGTTGCCCTCTTTAACGATCGATGTTGAATTAGATTTTCCATCCCAGCAAGCTTATGAAGAACGCATGTTATTCATGCTTTTTTTGCTACGCCAACCAAATGTGCGTATCATCTATTTGAGTTCTGCTCCAATTCAACAAGAGATCATTGACTATTACCTGGATATTTTACCGAGCGTGAGTATTACCAACGCCCGTAAACGGCTAATTATGATTTCACCACACGATCTTTCAGATCGTCCACTCGTGATGAAATTACTTGAGCGCCCGAAGTTGATGGAGCAGATACGAAAAGCTATTCCTGATCTGAATATGGCACACTTGGTTCCTTTCTTGACCACAGATCTTGAGCGCGATTTTGCTGTTCAACTTGGCATTCCCATGTATGCAGCAGATCCACGCTTTGTTGCTTTTGGGACGAAAAGCGGCTGTCGTGAAATATTTGCAGAAGAAGGCGTTCAATATCCACAAGGTGCAGAGAATATCTTTAGCAAAGATGACCTCGTGAAAGCCATATCCCAAATGCGCGTCCAAAAGCCAGAGCTTGAAAAAGTGATCGTTAAACATAATGATGGCGTTTCAGGCTATGGCAACGCAACTTTAGATCTAGCAGGACTCCCTGAGCCTGAAGCAGTGGATGAAAAGGAATCCATAGAAAAGCGTCTCAAAGAATTGAAATTTGAGTTGGCAGATGTTAAATACGATTGGTATATGGAGCAGCTCGAGACGAAAGGTGGTATTGTTGAAGAGTTGATCGATGGGGAGCCCTTGTTTAGCCCAAGTGTGCAATTGCGTATCACCCCCGCGGGTGAAGTGGAGTTACTCTCTTCTCACGACCAAATATTGGGTGGCCCTAGTGGGCAAACTTATATAGGCGCGCGCTTTCCAGCAAACCCAGAATATGGACCAATGATTACTCGTGAAGCCGAGAAAATAGGCAAACGTTTCGCAAAAGAAGGCGTTATTGGTCGTTTTGCGCTAGATTTCATTGTTGTTCGTTCCCGTTGGCGTTGGGAGCAGTATGCAATTGAAGTAAATCTGCGCAAAGGCGGCACTACACATCCTTATCTAACGTTGCATTTTCTAACGGGTGGAAAATTCGATCCAAAAACAGGTGTCTACAAAACCTTGCAAGGGCACTCAAAATATTATGTCGCAACGGATGCGCTAAAATCCAAAGCTTATAAGAAACTGACACCAAGAGAACTCTTTGATATTGTTAGCGAGAATCGTCTGCATTTTGATCACACTCGTCACACGGGCATAGTCCTGCACATGATCAGTTCTGTTTCAACTCTGGGCAAACTTGGCCTAACCGCAATTGGTGATAGCCCAGAGCATGCCCAGGAAATTTACGAGAAATTCATCAAGGTTTTGGAAGAGATTACAAACTAAACTATGGAAGCTATTAGCAACTTTCGCGATTTTGGCGGTTATAAAACCCAAAATGGAAAATCCCTTAAAAAAGGATTGCTGTATCGTAGCGGCTCTCTTTGGAAAGCCACGAGTGACGATTTGGATAAACTCGCTGCGCTAGGCATCAAGACGATTTGTGATTTGCGCTCTGAACAGGAGCGACGTATGGAGCCGGATCGCATCCCGGATGTGGAACCGATCACGTTTTTCAACATCTCCATGCGCCCCATCGTCGACTACCACTCGCGTTCCCTAAAACGACTCTTCTCCCTAATGTTTGGGCACGAACGTAAAATTGACTACATCGAAGAGTCCCGCAAAGCTTACCGTGATTACGCAACCGGCTATCTTCCGCAATTCAAAGCTCTGCTTGAGCGAATCTCAAACCCCGAAAATTTGCCTGTACTCATCCATTGCTCAGCAGGAAAAGATCGCACTGGTGTAGTTGCCAGCCTGATCCAGCAAATGCTTGGCGTCCCCCCTGAAACTGCGATGGACGATTATCTAAAAACCAACGATAATATGGATCAATACAATGCAGATGTCATGCAACAATTAAGCAAATTGGCTTATTTTGGCGTTCCTTGGAAGATGTTCGTTCCCCTCTTTGATGCCCGCCGTGACTATCTGAACGCTGCTTATACACAGGTCAAAGAAGAGTTCGGCGCACTCGATGGCTGGATGCGAAAAGGCTTGAGTTTTCTAGAGAGAGACCACAGTGCTTTAACCAAAACATTGTTGATGTGAGAGAATAAAGTTATTAAAGAAGATAAAAAGTAATTTAAAATACTTTAGAGGGTCTATGCAGAGAGTATGGAATATATTCGTTTCCAAAATAACCGATGAAAAGAACCGCTTGGTTGTGATTCTGGTCGTGGGGTTGATACATGGCTTGATCTATGTCTTCATGATCCCACTCTGGATGCACCATGAAGAACCCGGTCATTTTGAGTATGCTTGGCTGGTTGCAAATCGCCAGGAGTTGCCTCAACGGGGTGACTATGATAATGATCTAAGAAGGCAAATCGCTGAATCCATGTTTGCCAGCGGACAAGAGAATTACTATAACGTTTCAGAAAAAAAGCTAGATGATGATCCGATTTGGATCGGGATGTCACCAATTGGTTTACGTAGTATCCCGATTTATCATTGGATTATTTCCCTACCTCTCCGAATAGTTCACAACTCCAGCGTGGTCACTCAATTGTATGTAGCACGTTTGACTTCATTGTTGTTATTTATCTTAAGTTTATGGCTAACATGGCTGGTTATGGGGGAGCTTGTAGAAGAAAAGCACCCTCTCCGTTGGATGTTACCTGTCTTTTTAGCATTGCTCCCCGGTTATTTGGATACGATGACCTCTGTCCACGATGATGTTCTTGGTGTGGTTGCTGCGGCTTTTTTCATATGGCTTAGTACTCGTTGGATTAAAAAGGGATGGTCACCGTTGCTCTTAATCGGCTGGCTGGGGTCTTTGCTTTTATGTTATTACGCTCGTGAGACTACCAAACTGCTAATTCTGTTGGCGCCAATAGTGCCTTTGTCGCGTTTATTGAAAAGGAAAGCTGTCCCAGTCTTCATAGCAATCACTCTGTTCCTGGGAACTTTTTTTGGATATCAATGGATAACCTTTCGAGATGCCGCTCAATGGTATTATTTCCCCGCACAGCAATACGCCAATCGCATTGAAAGCACGCAGGCACCTTTTGGGAACTATGCCTTTTCGCTAGAAGGGGGGAACAGTAGACGACATTTTGGGCAATCCTTCGCTCCCGGTTTTATAAAACCCCTTCGAGAGAAAACTTTGACTCTGGGCGTATGGATATGGGCAGATCAGCCAACTAAAGTTAACTTACCGATCATTCAATATCGTACGCCAACTGGCTTGGGGAATTCACCAAACCTAGAAATGGAGATCGGAGCAATTCCAATTTTTTATACGACGACTTTTTATATTCCATATGAGGCAGGGCATATGTGGTTGATACCATTGCCTGCGTTTCTTGACGAAACCACTAACATATATTTTGATGGGTTTGTTCTTGCAGAAGGGGAGTTCTCATCTTTGCCTCCTGCATTTGATGATGAGCAATTAAGTTCAGGCGTATGGGATGAAAAGCCTTTTGTTAATCTTATCCGTAACCCATCTGCTGAAAATGCTTGGTTTGGCTTGCACAAAACAGTGGACCGATTTCCGCAACCTTATATCGATTTGGCACTGTTCTTACAAACAGTGCAGGATACACAAGGGTTTGGTTGGTATTATAAAATTGTAGGGAGTGTGTTATTTCAAGGTTTTTGGGGAAAAGGTGCTGGCACCCAAATCCCTCTGTTGGGCTCGTATTCCTACAAGTTTTTACAAATCATCGTCTTTTTGTCCATTCTTGGAATATCTAAATACCTGCGTCGTTTCGGCTCTTTATTTTTAAAGGCCGAATTATTTTTATTAGGGAGCGTTATTCTGGCCGCTTGGCTGCCCACTATTTTTCGTGGTACAACCGAGATGTTTTCCTTTATTTTAATAGTTCCTTATGCTCGCTATGCCTTCCCTGCGATTATCCCTACGGCGTTTCTTTTTTCGGCAGGATTTCTGGAATTATTGCGCTGGGTTGGTTCTCAATTTACTTATCCTAAAAAACTTCCTGCGTTATTTTTCTTGGCTTTCTGTAGCAGTTTAGCCAGCTATGCACTATTTAGTTTTGGAGGATATTTCTATCCTTGGGTGCTAAATGCCGGCTTCCTCCTGTTTTTCGGTTTATTGATGGGTGTTTTTTATATTGTCTTTTATATTGTCTTTTCGTATCTAATACGCTCTGGAGAGCATTCAGTTGAGCTAGACTAAGAAATTTACTTTGACTCCTCGCTCATTGGACGAGGGGAGTTGATAGGGAATACCAAGATACAGCCAAACGGATATTGTTTGAGCGTGACCAAGGCATCGAGTTATCGGGAGCAGATGCGAGTTTTTTTACGAGAAAATAACACACGGAGCGAACTTGCTTTGGTGTGGGGAGCGTACCCAGAACTTGATTTTCTGCCTAAATGCGCTGCCTCAACCGCCTACTTTTTTCATCTAGTCTAGAAAGCATTAGACCTCTTGCATAAGTATGCCATAATAGGCGTATGAGATACGAAACAATTA
>JABGQU010000188.1 GCA_018648605.1 Anaerolineae bacterium
AAATGAAGAGATAGCCGTTCTGATCGTCTTTTGCCCGAAACCAGGTATCAAAACCAGTATTCTTATTATTATCAACTTCCTTATCAACTGTTAAGTCGCTAAGGGAGATCGAATAATCGTCTGAAAGGAGACTCTTTGAGCAACTTGGGTTCAAATAAGACTGAGCACTCTTCCCGTCGCCGGTAATACAAGCTTTTCCATCTTCAAGGCTAAGTTTATTATCATTATTGCTTTCCCAAGCATCCAGGTCAGATGAGCTATCAAAAGCAAATGAACAATCTTTATTCTCATCACAGGCATTACCGCCAAGAGAAACAACAGCCTTGCAATAAGCTTCTCGAACGCTAACCCCGCTGATATTCAAGATTAAGATCGCAGCAAGTGCTACACCAGCCAAAATCAACGCATATTCGACGAAACCTTGCCCAGAAAGCGTTTTTCCTTTTCTCATCGCATACCTCCTTGAATTCTTCTTTAGGCCAGAAAGCTTTCTAAATCAGTATAGCATAATGCCTTCTTCTAAATTTATTATCCCAAAAACTCTCGTGCCTTAGCGATCATTTTTGCATCCACTGCGCCGCTTTGCTCCCAATGATCGAGCAATTGCGGCAATATGAAAACGCTGTGCAGTTTATAACCATGCTTACCCATAAAATCGACACCTTCGGGCTGACGATCTATTAGCACGACAATATCTTCAACTTTTAAACCAACAGCTTTTAATTTGATGATGCCCTCCAACTTGCTTCCGCCAGAAGATATTAAGTCGTCGATAACAACGATGCGTTGATCAGCCTCGTAAACGCCCTCGATTTCAACTTGCGTGCCGTAGCCCTTAACTTCCTTTCGCGGATAAATCATCCCCCAACCGCCGTGTAGAGAAATCGCCGTGCCGATTGGCATCGCCGCATAGGGGAGAGCGGCAAGTTGATCGAAATCGAGATTTTGCATAATATCAGCGTAAGCGGCAGCAGCTTCTTTTAACAAATCAGGGAAAGCGACCAAACGGCGCAGATCAACATAAATGGGCGACTTTGCCCCGGATTTGAGTGTGAATTCACCGAATTTGACGCAACCAGCGGAGAGAAGTCCGTCGGCGAGGGTTTTATATTTCATAATATATTCTCCTGTCACTGCGAGCCGTCGATGCTTTTCGACGGCGTGGCAGTCTTCTTCTCAAAGAGGAAGATTGCTTCGTCGCGAAAAGATGCTCCTCGCAATGACATATTAGAAGTTGAGTTGGTTCTTCACCTGCAAAATCTCATCACGCAACTCAGCCGCCGCGCGTTTAGGACTCTCTGCCCGCGCAATCGAGCGTGAAACATTGATGAGCATCCCCTTGCCATCGGCGCGGAGACCAGCTTTGAGCGCAGTGGCTAAATCGCCGCCTTGGGCGCCGACGCCGGGGGAGAGAAACCACAAATCGGGTGCGGCAGCGCGGACTTTGGCTAATGCTTCGGGTTGGGTTGCGCCAACGACGAGGCCGATATTGTTGGCGGTGTTCCAGCTTTGGGCAAGTTGGGCGACGTGGATATAGAGGGGGGAGAATCCCGAATTCTCGGAGAATTCGGAATTCTTGACGAGCAGATTTTGCAAATCATCGCTACCAGGATTACTCGTTTTACAGAGCAAAAACGCACCTTTTTTTGGGAATTTCAAGAAAGGGTCAATAGAATCTTTGCCGAGATAGGGGTTGAGGGTAATGCAATCCGCACCGAGGTGCTCGAAGGCGGATTTGGCGTAGGCTTCGGCTGTGGAGGCGATGTCGCCGCGTTTGGCATCGAGGATGACGGGGATCATGGAGCCGAGGCGTTGCGATTCTGCTTTTATGGCAGAAATCAGTTTTTGGAGGGCTATCCACCCTTCGGCACCGAAATATTCGAAGAAGGCGGCGTTGGGTTTGAATGCTGCGGCGTAGGTAGATGTTTCTTTAACGATACTCAAGCAAAAATCAAGGGCGGCTTCGGGAGTGGGATGTTGGAGGTCGGCAAGATGTGGGTCGAGTCCGATACAGAGTAGGGATGAGCAATCATCCACACGTCGTTCTAAAAAGCTAAAAAAAGTTTCCATTTTGTTTTTTTACCACGAAGAGCACAAAGGCACACAAAGGAAAAGCCTAAAAGCTTCGTGACCCTTCGTGTTCTTTGTGGTGAATAGATTAGGCTTTACCGAGCACCATCGCCAGCAGCGCCATTCTTACATAAAGCCCGTATTCCATTTGGCGGAAGTAGGCGGCGCGCGGGTCTTTGTCGAAATCGGGGCTGATCTCGTTGACGCGGGGGAGGGGGTGCATGACGATCATTTGCTCTTTGGCGGCTTTCATGATCTCGGTGTTGATGACGAAGGAACCAGCTACTTTTTCGTAATCGCCGGGATTCTTGAAACGCTCTTTTTGCACGCGGGTAACGTAGAGCACGTCGGTTTCGGGGAGAACTTCTTCGAGGCTGCTGTATTCAGCTTGTGGGATGCCTTTTGCGGCAACTTCATCCATCACTTCTTGGGGCATTTTCAAAATATCGGGCGAGACGTAGTTAAGTTTGACATCGTAGAGCGTCAGCAAGCGAGCGAGCGAATGGACGGTGCGCCCATATTTCAAATCGCCAAGCATGGTGATGGTTTTTCCGTCAATTTCACCGATGTCGAGTTCTGAGAAAATGGTGAAAAGATCGAGCAAAGCTTGCGTGGGATGTTCGCCAACGCCGTCGCCTGCGTTCAGGACGGGTTTTTCTGCGGCTTCTGCGGCAATGGCAGCTGAGCCGACTTCGGGGTGGCGCAGGACGATCACATCGGCGTAGCATTCGAGGGTGCGGATGGTATCAGCGAGGCTTTCACCCTTCGAGACGGATGAATATTTCACGTTGTTGATCGGGATAACGCTGCCGCCGAGACGTTCCATCGCGGCGTGGAAAGATGAGGATGTACGCGTGGATGGCTCATAAAATAGATTCGCCAAAATCTTGCCTTTGAGCAGGTCAAAGGATCCGACGCGGTCGACCATTCCGTGCATTTCGTGGGCAACGCCGAAGATATATTCGAGGTCTTTGCGGTCAAGGTTTTTGACGCTCAGAACGTCTTTGCCGTACCACGGCGAGTGGACGTTATCGCCAAAGGGCAGGTGGGGGGATTGGGGGGAAGTGGGCATTTTTTCTCCTTTGGATTTAAGGTTTGAATGTTAAAGGTTTAAGGTTGAAGGATTGGAAGGCTGGTTTGTAACCTTGAACCTTCAACCTGTAACTTGTAACAGAGCATGTTTTTGGCTTGGTTCCATTATGTCATGGCATTTTCTTGCTGATTTATTCTTCGACATTGCCACCTGTTTCGCCTCCAGTAATTCCACAAGCACCACAGCCACCATCCCCCTGCGGCTTGTTTTCAGGCGTTTGTGGCTTCGTGAAAGTGAAAAAATCGCTCTGGCAAATCTCTTCACCTGCGGCATTCAGGGCGGTCACATTCCATTGGTGCTCGCCGCTCTGGTTGTAGGCGGGGTGCATCGAGAAGCCATCCATATAGCGGTTTTTCGTGGTTTCATTCGTTGCGAATTCAAGTGTTAGGCCGTCGGGAAAAATGAAGTTGAGCGAGTAACTTTCTGCGCTATCATGGGCTGTCCATGAAAAAACGACTTTCCCTTCGGCGG
>JABGQU010000037.1 GCA_018648605.1 Anaerolineae bacterium
TTCTCCTGTTTGCAAGATAGCTATTTTTACCTCAATTTAGATGCAATCGCCCTGCCCCTCTTTAGTTTTCATCCGGTAACACTCGCTCTATAGAGTAGAATAAGGTAAATGGAATTTCAAAAGGAGTACCCATGAATATAAAACGTTTTGAAGGGGTAGACTGGCGGAAAATCATCAAGAAATATGAACCCGAAAATTGGCGCAGCATCTGGCAGATCGTGAATACGCTCGTGCCCTATATTGCGCTTTGGGCGATCATGTTTTGGAGTGTAGGGGTTTCGTATTGGCTGACCTTGCTGCTTTCTATTCCTGCGGCGGGATTTATGGTGCGCACCTTCATCATATTCCACGACTGTGGGCACGGCTCGTTTTTCAAGTCGCGACGTGCTAATTTGATCGTGGGCATCGTCACTGGCATTCTGACCTATACGCCCTGGCATCTTTGGTGGCATGAGCATAATGTCCATCACGCCAACGCCGGGAATTTGGACAAGCGCGGCATTGGTGATGTGGACACCTGGACGGTGGAAGAATATCTCGCCGCACCTTTTTGGAAGAAGCTTTGGTATCGAGTAATACGCCACCCGCTAGTGATGTTTACGATTGGCGCGATGATCGTTTTTGCGGTTGTGAAGCGTATCCCTTTACCCTCGCACGGTAAAAAAGAACGCGCCAGCATTTGGTGGACAAATTTTGCGTTATTTGTGCTTATCGCTGGGCTGATCTCGTTAGTAGGTTGGAAAACTTACCTTCTTGTTCAAATGCCTATATTGCTTCTTGGTACATCTGCGGGGGTATGGATGTTCTACGTGCAGCATAATTACGAAGGGGTTTATTGGGAACGACAAGAGAATTGGGATTTTTACAAAGCCGCGATGGATGGCAGTTCGCTATATGAACTTCCTGCTATTTTGCAGTGGTTTACAGGCAATATTGGCTACCATCATATCCACCATTTGGGATCGCGGATCCCCAACTATAAATTGCAGCAATGCTTTGAAGAGAATCATCTCTTTCAGGTAAAGCCGCTTAATTTATGGAGCAGCTTCAAAACGTTACGATTGCGTTTATGGGATGAAGCCAACCAGAGAATGGTGGGCTGGGAAGCATTGAAAAAATATCGTAACCAAATAGCACAATAAAGAAAAAAGAGACCGAAGCCGGTCTCTTTTTTCTTATCGGAGTTAAGCTTTTTTCTTGAAAGTATTAAAGTAATACCGCAAGATAATTCCTAATACAAAGACGAAAACAGAAGCGACAAAAATTTGTGATAACCCAAAATCGAGCCACCAGATCGTCCAGAATAGCTCAACAGCCAAATCTTTGAGAGCCGTGGAAATTGCCCAAATTAATGAACCAATGCCGAAAATATCTTTTAAGCCAAGATGATAATCAAAATGCTTTGCCAAATGTATGATCATTACCAATTCTAGTAAGGTTAGCAAAATAGAGGAACCAGGAATTGGCCCTGTAACCCCGGCAATAATTCCAGCAATGATTGTGTAAGTGAAAATCAGTTTCATGGTGTATCTCTCCCTTTATTTTTGTAGAAATATTCTGCTCGTGTGTACGATGTATATAATTTACAGGTTTTGCTTTGCCTTTGTCAAGCAGAAATGCTAAACACGGTTTTTAAAGCAAAAAGACGCTTTCAATAGTAAAGCGTCTTTTTGAAAGAAAGATCGTTAACAGGGAAAACTCAGCAGGTTGCTTTAACGCCTTCGGTGCGTGTGTTGCTTTGCCCTCGCTTTGCTTTTCTTTGCGGGGCGTGGTTCGCCGCCACCGGGCGGAAGAAGTTTCACGTCTTCCGCTGCAACCCAAATAAAGCGCGAGTTTTTTGTTGTCCCAGTGTATGCTGGGACTTTATAACGACGTACCTGAAAACCGCAGCTCATCAAAAGCTCTTCAAATTCTTTACTGGGTTCGGCAGACCAAATAGCCAGACAGCCCTTTTTACGGAGCGCATACTTGCAAATTTCTATGCCACTCTGCGTATAAAGTTGGCTGTTGCCCATATCTGTTATCGCGCTAGGACCATTATCAATATCAAGCAGAATTGCATCGAAGCTCTCTGCTGAACTTGTAAGCAAGGGAAAGATATCGCCAATCTTAATTTCAGTGCGTTTATCCTCCAAAGGCTGCCCATTCAGGTTTTTGAAATAATCACGGTTCCAGGCAACAACATCGGGCAATAATTCGCTCACAACCACCTTTGCATCCTCGCCCAGCATATCCAGCGTTTGGCGCAAAGTGTAGCCCATCCCCAAACCGCCGATCAATACACTGGGGGCATCGCGCTTAGCAAGATGCGCACACCCCAGCCTTGCCAAGGCAAGTTCCGATTCATGTTGTCTGCTGCTCATTAATTGCTGACCATTGATCTTGATCGCAAAATCCTGGTCGTGTTGATAAAGCCCCATTTTCCCGCCATCGGGTGTCTCAGTCGTTGCTAATTCAATTTGTGGTTTCATATTTTTACCTACATGTGACTTTATTTGGATTTGACTATCTTCCGTTGAATTCGTTCAAGGCGATGAGATAACTCATCAACCCAGTGATTTCGCTCGTAATCCTGAAGCTTGCTCTCGTTGACCAAGCTAAGTGCTCGGTAAGTGGCATCTTCCGCTAAATCATAATCCCTAATGTGATGCTCATAATATTTTGCCAACTCCACATGCGCATAGATGTGACCCTCGCCTGCGGCTTGCTGCCACCATTTTACCGCTTCCCCAATATCCCCTCGCCGCCGTTGCAATATGGCCAGCCGTTTGACCGCGCGCGCAAAATCATCTTCAGGGAGCGAGTCTTGCAAGCCATATTCGTAGAGTTTTGCGGCTTCATTCCAACGCTTTAGATCTTCAAAAAGCTTTGCAATAGCGATCACATCCAAACTATGTTGCACACTTTCTCCGCGTGGATCGGCGAGCATAGCGGCAGCGTGATTAAGCAAAGCAGCCAACGAAAGGATGTCAATCTTGTTATGGTAGAAAACGCCCTTCATATGCGTTGCATCTCGGTCGCGCAAGTAGTCGAAATAGAGATAGGGAATCTCGTAACCCGGCACTTCCTCGTTTGTACGCGTGACACCCATTATATGCTTTTCTATGGACTGCAACGAGCGTGACTCGAGTCGATCCCGCCATAAGCGACGGGCGAGATGCAGTAAGTCGAGATGGGCGTAATCCTCAAAGGGCACGGGAATGCTATGCAATTTATAGCGCGTTTGCAAAAGAGGCGAATCAAAAGATTTGCCGTTATAGCTCACTAAAACTTCGCCATGTGCGAAGAATTCTGCCAGAGCTTCGAGCATGGCTGGCTCTTCGGCAGGATCACGTAGGAAGAACTGCGCTAGCACAAACTTGTCGCCTTCGAAACGTCCGACGCCGACCATGAAGGCATACGTTCCTGTGCCACCCGAGAGACCACTGGTCTCGGTATCGAAGAAGATAAATTTCTCGATGGGTGATTTTTTAATGCGTGCATCTTGGGCCCACTCTGCTAAAATTGCTGGCAGGGGGGCGGGGCGTAAAGAGATGTGCCCATGTGGCTGGGTGAGCGGAAAACGCTGCTCGACGACGAAACTCTCGCCATAACGGGTTTGACGGAATTCGCCTGAAAGGAGATTTTCGATCTTTGTCCCCTCAGCAGGTTTCGGGCGCGCGAGTCTCGCTGCGCCAGTCCTCACGCCAAGTGATTTTAGCTTATCTGCAAGAGATGTTTTAGATGGTAAATTTTCGTCAGTCATTCATGAAATTATAGCCGATTGACGCCAAAACTGCTTTTGTTGTAGACTGTGCGTATCTCCTATCCTTTTTTTGCGTCATAGTAGGTGAGTAACTTGTGAACGAAGCAAAATTGATTCAACGCGCCCGTCGGCTAGAAGGTCAAGCTCTAGCTGAAATTTACGATGCCCACAACGAGGCGATCTACCGTTATGCCCTGCGCCTTCTCGGCGATGAGAGCTTGGCGGAAGATTGTGTTTCGGAGACTTTTGCGCGCTTTTTGAAAGTTCTCAGCAAAGGTAAGGGGCCGCGAGAGCATCTGCAAGCCTACCTTTTTCGCATTGCCCATAATTGGATTACCGATTTTTATCGGCGGCCTGCGCCCGAAACTCGTCCAATTGACGATGAACTTGGGCTGGCGGGCGATGATGATCCGGCGCGGGCGGCATTTGAAAATATGCAGAGCCGCCGCACACGCGCTGCTTTGGCAGCTCTCACACCAGATCAGCGTGCTGTGATTACCTTGAAATACCTCGAAGGTTGGAGAAATGCCGAAATTGCCGCGATCTTGGATAAGCCAATTGGCGCAATTAAATCGTTACAGCATCGTGCGTTGGCAGCCTTAAAGCGAATTTTATTGGATGAAGATAATGAGCAATAAACAGAAAATTGACCCCAAACTGGAAGCATTGTTGGATGAATTACGTGACGTGCCCGTGCGTGACCCTCGTCGTGCTGCACAAGGGCGAGCGCAGTTTTTGTCCCAGGCTGTTTCTGTCCGCACCCAAACCGTATCTCGAAACCCGCTTCGGCGTCTTAATGGATGGTTCGACAAATACAAACAACCGAAGGAGAAAAAAGGTATGACTACATTTGCTTCCATTATGACCGTTCTGGCATTATTACTGGGTGGTGGCGCAGGAACGGTATATGCCTCGCAAGAGAGTATGCCCAATGAGATGCTTTATCCTGTCAAAATTGCCAGCGAAGAGTTCCGTTTGAATATGGCAGGTGACTCTGTCGAAGAATTCGCGCTGATGCTGGAATTTGCCCAGCGACGTGGCGACGAGATCGAAACGATGATGGGCGCAGGTGTTGAGCCGACCGCCGAGAATATGCTGCAACTTGCACAGCAGACTCAGATGGCGGCGCAATTGGCTGGCACACTGGATGGTGCAGCCCAGCTCCAAGCCCAGAATATGATCCAAAACCAGATGCAGCGTATGCTCAATTTGCAAGAGAACGCCTCCGAAGAAGGTGCCATACTCATGGAGCAAACCCGCGCAGCTTTGCAGATGCAGTTCATGCTCGCTGGCGGTGCTGGTCCAGGACAAGAGCAAGACCAAGGTCAGGAACAGGGTCAAGAACAAGAGCCAGGGCAGGGGCAAGGTCAGGGCGGCCCAAGTGAAGAAGATCAGGGACAGAGTCAAGGCGAGCCGCAAGGGCAGGGGCCTGCGGATGGCTCTGGGCAGCCAGAAACTGTTCCCGGTGCGGGGAATGCTGACGAGACAGGTGAGCAATTCCAGAATCAGGGAGAAGACCCTTGCGCCGCTTACTACGCTTCCCTCGCGCAAGGCGCATCACAAGAGAACGGTGGATCTAACGGCAAAAAAGGCAATAGTGGGAATAGTGGGCAGGGATCGCAGGGCGAGAGCCAAGGTCCTGTTGTCTACGGCTTGAATGGCGAAGTTTGTGTCCCCCCGACTGTTGCTCCTTAACAAAACTAAGTAGAACAAAAAGGGCTGAGGTTTCTCAGCTCTTTTTGTTTTAATACGATACAGCACGGAAATTCATTTTTCTGTTTTCAGGATGATTGTATCCGCAAATGAGTTTTCGATGCTACACTAGAGTATTCCATCCAAGGAGAAAATTATGCTTTCCTTCCCCTCGAAAAAACGTTCAAAAGAAGATGTTTTGGCAACCATGCGCGCTGCCCGCGACCATGATGTGCAGTGGCAGCAGGGCAAGGCTTTTGGTTTGATCTATCATATTGACGAGGCAGTTGACGCGCTTCTTCAGGAAGCTTTTACGATGTTCTTTGCCGAGAATGGGTTGAATCCGACGGCTTTCCCTAGCCTAAAAAAATTTGAGACCGAAGTTGTGGCGATGACTGCCAGTTTGCTGGGCGGTGATGCGCAAGTGAGCGGCAATATGACATCAGGCGGCACAGAGTCACTGCTTTGCGCGGTGGTGACTGCCCGCGAATGGGCACGCGCAAAGCGCCCGGAGATCACTGCGCCTGAAATTGTTCTGGCGCGCAGCGCGCACCCAGCTTTTGAGAAAGCGGCGCATTATTTTGGATTGCGCGCTGTGCACGTCCCCGTGCGAGATGATCTACGCGCGGATGTAAGTGCCATGATCCGCGCGGTCACACCAAATACGATCTTGATGGTCGGCTCGGCTCCGGCATATCCGCACGGCGTTATTGATCCGATCCGTGAGTTGGCTGCGGCAGCACAGGAATTGGGAATTCTTTTCCACGTGGATTCATGTGTGGGCGGGTTTATGCTGCCCTTTGTTCGAAAGTTGGGATACCCCGTACCAGATTTCGACTTTAGCGTGCCCGGTGTAACTTCGATGTCTGCCGATGTTCACAAATACGGTTACGCGGCGAAGGGGGCATCGGTGATCCTTTACAAGACACCGGAGTTGCGCCGTCATCAGATGTTCGTTTCCACAGATTGGTCGGGTGGAATCTACCCATCCCCAACCTTGGCGGGGACGCGCCCTGCCGGGCCGATCGCGGCTGCGTGGGCGGTCCTGAATTATCTTGGCGAAGAGGGCTACCTTGAAATTACGGATGCGGTGATGAAAACCGTCATCAAAATGCGCGAAGGCGTGAATGCCATCCCCGGGTTAAAGACACTTAGCGATCCTGAAATGAGTATCTTCGCGATCGCCTCAGACGAATTTGACATCTACGAAGTTGCAGACGAGTTGGGTAAGTACGGCTGGCATCTCGATCGGCAGCATTTTCCCCAGTCTCTGCACGTCACCGTCAATTATGCCCACGTCGCCGTTGCGGATGATTTTCTATGCGATCTGGCTGAATCTGCGGCAATTGTGCGTGCGCCATCCTTGCGGAAAGGCATCACCAAATGGGTGATTAAACTTGCCAATGCTCTTACGCGCATTCTGCCGGAGCATTGGGTCAGCGCGGCGATGGGGAAGGTCTCTGGGCTGCTGGGGGGCTCAGGTGGCGGGTTACCGGAGCGCATGGCACCGATGTATGGATTGATCGGCTCTTTGCCTAATCGCGGTGACTTGAAAGAGTTGGTGCTTGATCTGCTGGATTCAATGACACGCTATAGTAAAGAATAATTGGGAACTTTTCCTCGTATTCTGGCGTCTATCGCCTGAAAACAAAACTTATCACGAGGTAATAAAATGAAAAAGAATGTAGCTTTTCTGTTGTTGATAATAACCCTGCTTTCAGCTTGCGCAGGGATAAACCCTGGTGTTTCGCTAAACGATACCACCTGGGAATTAGCATCTTATGGCCCGGTAGATGCGCCTACCCCCGCTCTTGATGATGTAAATACCCACTTTGCCTTCAGCGCGGATGGTGTGCTAAAAGGTAACGCAGGCTGTAATAGTTTCTCTGGTGGATATGAAATATCAGGGAATAAGCTCACTACGGGCCCACTTATGGCGACCCTGATGGGATGCGAATCCCCACGCGCAGATCAAGAAACGGCTGTCTTTATGTTGCTCAATGGCACGCTGACCTTCGAGAGCGATGGCGATATACTGACGATCTTTTCAGAAGATGGCAGTTCAGTATTGAATTTTACAAAGGCGGATAAATAAACGAAAGTCGGGAGCCAATTGGTTCCCGACTTTTTTATCTCAGCGTATATTCCAAATGGATATCTTCCGGCTCAAACGCAAATAGTTCTGCATCAACTTCTTCTGCCAGAACACAGCCTAGATATTGATAAAAGTGAACAGTATTCTCCGAAGGCGTGGACGATATATACAGCTTTGCAGCGCCCATGCCCCTGGCTTGCTCAGCAGCAAGCGAGAAGAGTCTGCGCCCCAAGCCCGTTTTGCGGACGTTCTTATCCACATGCAAAAACTTAAGTTGTAATGTGTCTTTTTTGCTGCCAATGAACTTCTCTTCGAGTATCGCCACCCCAACAAGAGTCTCCCCTTCAAATGCTCCCCAAAAGAAACCGCCGCGTTCGAAACAATCTTCCAAAAAGGGGGCATAATGCTCCGGCTCACCGGTCGGCCAGCCTTGCATATCGTAATATTCCGGTTCAAGGACAAGTTGGCCCTCACGAAAATAGTAGATATTCTCGATTATTTCTGCGCGATCGATTGTCCAGATATTAGGGAGTTCGTCTTGGCTGAGTTGACGGATTTTTATCATGCTTCCAAATCTAATCGTAAATAATGATGCTCAACAAATCTGTTCCACCCCTTTTTGTTTTTTGATTCAACAACCCAATGAAAGCCTTCTTTCTCATCCGGCCAGTAGACCATGCGTGCCAATCCAGCGGGCATTTGGGCTTCAAAGCCGATCGCTTCTGGATGAATGTCGGTAACATCTGCCAATCTTCCTGCGGACTGCTTCCCGTCTGATGTAAATGACCAAAAAGATACTTCTTTTTCTTTGTTGACCCCGATCATAGCCACTTCATCATAGATACGGTCTGCAAAGACCCAATTGACTTTCAGTTCGATATATTTGCCGGATAATATTTTTTTGAATTCACGCGAACACCTCACTGGCCCCATATCAGATTTAGCTTCAGCCTGCCAATTCCCCATCAGTGGTTCAAATAACCCTAGCTTGCCCCTACCTTTTTTCCATTTCATTTTGTTATCTCCTTTACCGATAAGATATTTTTATATCCGATGCCTTAGAACTGCATTGCACCTCACGTAGCATCCCCGAAGGAGGCGGTAAGGTGCGTTGCAGTTTGGGTTACAGCCAATCGCCCAGACGAGGGGAGTTCGTTTTTAGCTAAGTTGCAGATGAGCATTTTTTAGTATTTCCTGTTATACCGCACTATGAAAGAGCGTCGCTTTGAATTCTTTCCCAGATATTCGTTAATTTCTTTTCTTCTGCCCATTTTTCTATATAAGCATAGTCTAATTTTTCTCCTCTTGTTTTGATAATGGAGCCAATATCGCGAATATGCTTGGTTTGCTGACTTAAGGAGTAATAGAGCAATTTGTAAACGATAATATCCTCAGCACTGTGGACAAAAACTTTGCCAACATCTGCGCCAAAATCAACTTTAACACGACGTGAAAAAGCTGATTGACGAAAGGCGTCATCTTCGCGCATCAAAAACATTTCAGCTTTATACCCGCTAAAGCCGTGAATAGCATTGACGGGGAGGTCGCCTCGTATGTCGTAAAGATTTTCCATAATAATATCGGGGGGCAGGAAAATGTCGACTTTTTCTAATTCTTCAGAGAACGTATTGATCTGCTCTGCTTTCAAGTGAATAACGATATCGACATCTTGTGTTGAGCGTGGCTCTCCCCAAGGCCAAACCGCAATAGCACCACCGATCATATACTTTATTTCAGATTTTTCCAAGACAGCCAAGATCATCGCTAAAAATTCTTGAAAACTAAGATAGTTTTTGCTCATATCTGTTCTCTCTCTAAACTGACTCTTTTTCCAAAATCAATGATAGAAGTCGCCTGATAAAATTTTTGGGCAGGAGACATGTCTTTATAGATTTTGACCTGTTCCTCGTCAAGTTCTGCTATGGCTCCAGCAATTTCTTTTTTCACTTCTTTGCTCAAACGCGACATTCCTTCAAGATAGTAGCCGTCGTTGTTTTTCTTTCGGCTGTATTTCACTTCAAAGCCCGCTTCCCTTAGAGCCTGTTTGACGACGCGCATATCACGATAAAAAGTATCTTCCCAGCTTTTTTCTTCAAAAGATTTGAACCCCATCAAAAACTCCACTCTACGAATTAACGTTTCCCGTGAGAGATAGTTCTCACGCAATAAAGTGCGTACTAAATATACGCGCCTTGCAGTGACTCGATCTCTTTTCTCTGCATCTTGTAGTAAAAAACCTTGGGCTTTTGTGGGAATTTCTTCAAGCATAATTCACCTCTATCGAAATTATACTTGATTAAAGCTGATTCTGAAGTCAGCTTTTCTTATCTGGTTTTGTCTTGCTGATGCAACGCACTGCTCGCCCAAATTCAAAAAACTGCATTGCACCCGATAGGGTGCATTGCAGTTTGAGTTAGTGTCTAGCGAAAATCTCTTGGGTTTTGAGAACTGATTTTGAATAAGCTTTCATCACTTGCGTCAAAATAAATCTCAAATACAGCGAAACTTTTTACATTACCCCGTAAGCAATACCTGCACCGCGTTACAGCCTCTGGCCAACCTTCTCTTTCTGGATTCCATATTATACAGGATGTTCTATAAGGTTCTAAATATTGTTGCACTTCATCATATGTTGCCCAGTCACCGTCTTTGGGTTTGAACGTATCATTAATTACTGGGAAGAAATCTGGCTCATAAACTATATTTTCATAATCACAAAGTGGGTCTTCTGGAGCGATTGAAAATCTGGCACATAAATCCTTTTGTGTATCTACATCTAAGGGTTTAAGTGGAGCTTCATCCCACCCGTGAAGTTCTACTAACCCTTCAAAACCATTCATGTTGAAATATAGCTTGAATAATGGGCCTCGATGATCCCAAGTGCCCACCAAAATTCTTAAGATCAATGGGGAAAGCAAGCAAAGTAACAGAATAAATCCCAAGACTTTGACCACAAAGAGTATTTCTGTTCTTTTTTCGTTTTTAGGTATGTCCATTTTGATTTCTCCCCTGTTTCCTAGAGAGTGTTCTTGAAATTATATTCTTGCTTTGCCTGAGACACCTGAAGTTTACCAAACTTTAGATGTCTGCCATCACGAAACCAATTCCCTCAAAATCGCCAGCGTCTCCTTCTTCCCACCGCTCCCATTCTCGCCACCGGGCCCGACGCAGGAGGGGCAGCCATCTTTACAGCCGCATTCTTTTACCAATTGCAAGGCGCTGGCGAGCAGGATTTCCTGCATCTCGAATAATTTCTGGCTAAAACCGATTCCTGCGGGGACCTGGTCGTAGAGTACAACGGAGGGCATCCCCTCAGTGGCTGCCCAGGCAGGGTCGGCGAAAACGCCCAGGTCGCGGCTATCGGTCATCAAGTAGAGGGGCGCTAGATGTCCAAGCACGGTAGCAAGCCCAGCCAATCCGGAGCGCATCCGCACGTTTTGTTCCGCCTGCCGATGGCAACTTGGGCAAAGCGAGACGAGATTATTCAAATTATTCGCATCATCTCGATCTGAAAAATTACGAAAAGGGATTTTGTGATGCACATCGTGCTGCCTGCCCTCTTCGGGCGCTTCGCAAACCTGACAAGTGAAATTATCCCGTTCACGGACGGCGGCACGGATATGCGCCCAATCGGGGCCATAGTCATTTGTGTCGTTCGACCACGCCCCGGCAGAACGCAGTTTCTCAGTCGTTTCATCTGCCAGAGAGAGCCAGTAGCCGGTGGTCTGGAATTCATTTGGCGGCAGGTCAAGCGGCTCCTCGCCCAAATTTTCACCCGTCTCCCAACTGCGTTTGCGGAAGCCCGTCACCTGCTCAGAGACGAGCAACTCGCCATAAGCAGATTCACCGCCACGGGCGGCGCTTTCAGCCAAGGTAGATAAAAGTGTGATTTCTGTCTGTCGCTGGGGCTGGGTGTAATAATCGAGCGCAACGGGGATCAGCGCCGCCACATTTTGCTCCAGATTGAGCGATTGCACAAAATATTGCTGCCCCTCATGCAGATAAACGGAACGCGGATGCACCATCCAGGGGGCAGAACCAAGATCAACTTCGCCAAGCGCACGCGGTGGGCCGCCATCATGAACTTGTAAAACGATATTCTCGGGGGATGCAGAACGGAGTGAAACGCTCGCCGCCGGATAGTTATCGGCCATCCAAAAATATTTCTGCCCGGATTCATGCAACTCGCCCCCGCTGACGAGATAGTCGAGGAACTCAGTCGTTGTCTCGGCTGGGAGTTTGCCAAATCCCTCGCCATCTTTGAAAGGTAATTCAAAGGCAGCGCAGCGCAAATGATTGAGCAGGATCAGCAAATGATCGGCGTTGACAAGGGCTTGTTCTGGAGAACGGGCGAAGAAATATTCGGGATGATGGGCAAGGAACTGATCGAGTGGATTGGGGGATGCGACAAAAATCGCCGCGGCTGGATCATCGCCCCGCCCCGCTCTTCCGGCTTGCTGCCACGTGGACGCTATTCCGCCGGGATAACCAACGAGCAAAGCCGCGCCCAAACCGCCGATATCGATTCCCAGCTCAAGAGCGTTGGTTGCGACAACGAGAGAAACATCGCCATCTCGGAGGCCTTTTTCGATTTCTCGGCGCTTGGAGGGAAGATAGCCCGAGCGATAACCGCGGATTTTTCCCTCACCCTCCGCCCTCTCCCGAAGGGAGAGGGGACTTGTCCCTTCTCCCCTTGGGAGAAGGGTAGGATGAGGGCGTTTTCTACTCTCGCGTAAATGGGTGAGAATAATCTCAACGCTTCTTCTCGATTTCGCAAAAACGACGCTCTGCACATCCTGCGCGAGCAAATCCCCAGCCAAACGGACGGATTCGATTAAGCTGTTTTTACGTAATCCTAAAGCGGGGTCAATTACAGGCGGATTGAAGATCAAAAAATGACGTTCGCCATGCGCAGAGCCATCTTCGTCAATTAGCTCTACGGGGGCTTCGATCAGGTTTTCTGCCAATTCAGCGGGGTTACCGATCGTAGCGGATGTGAGCATAAATTGCGGGCTTGCGCCATAGAAAGCAGATATACGTTTTAGACGGCGAATGACGTTCGCAACATGCGAGCCAAAAACTCCTCTATAGGTGTGCATCTCGTCGATAACGACAAATTTAAGATTGCCGAAAAAATCTTCCCATTTGGTGTGATGGGGCAAAATCCCTGTGTGGAGCATATCGGGGTTCGAGAGCAGGATGCGGGCGTTCTTACGAATGGCCGGTCGTTTGGATTTAGGCGTATCTCCATCGTAAACAGCGGTTGTTGGTTGTAATGGCTGAAGATTAGAAAGTTGGTCTTGTGTCAGGGCTTTGGTCGGGAAAAGATAAATTGCGCGGGCTTCAGGGTTTGCAGATAATGCTGCCAAAACAGGGAGGTTATAGGCCAGTGTTTTGCCCGAGGCTGTGCTGGTAGCAAGAACGATATTTTTGCCTGCACGAGCATGTTCCCACGCGAGGGATTGATGGCTGTAAAGAGAAGCAATGCCGCGCTGACGGAGCGCATCCTCAAGAGATAGTGGTAGGTCTTCGGGGAAGGGCGCTATTTTAGCGGGACGTGCCGGGGTCGTCTGCCAAGTTGAGATATTGGAAGCCGTTTCGGGATCCGAGCGCCAGCGGGAGAGGAGATTGTCTAAAGTCATTTTCTTATTCTATCTCACGTTCCAAGGGAGTATTACGGGGCGGGGAGATAAGTCCGCACGTCGTCAAAATATATCTTCCCTTCATTGTTCACGCCACTTCCTCTGATGATAACGTCGACAGATTTTGTGTCATCCGGGATGATGCCGCTCGTAGAAAGGAGCGTCCAATCTTGCGCGCCGATTAGCGGTGTCGTATTTAAGGTTCCGACTTGAACGTGCAATTGATCCTCATGCTTGCAATCCCCTTGATGGAAGATAATTAATAAATTGGCTTCCTCGATATTTTCATCTGTTTTGAGATAGGTGGCAAAGGTAATTTCTTTGCCTATATCAGTATTCGGCCATTCCATAATCTTTTCTTGCAGATCTATGCACTGACCTGCAACTCCCAAATTCCCAGCCTCGCTAGTGATGAGCATCCCCGCGCCTGGCGCAGTGTAGTACTGAGAGGTGGTGCGATTGAGCTTGCCTGATCTCTGGCTCCAATTCCTTTTATCTGCATTGAAACTACTGTTCTGAACGATCTGGTAGGTGGCATCGACAGGTAAAAGTGTGCGTACGGGTTCCGGCGTTTCCGTTGGAGGAGGCAAGGTTTTCGTGACTTGGGGAGGAATAGGCGTTTTTTCCACAATCGTTTCTGGAATGGGTGCTTCTGGCGTTGGCGTACAGGCAGCAAGTAGAAAACCAAGGGCGATTAGAAATGTGGCTCGGTGGTATATCATCGAGTAGATTCTCGGCATGTTTTCTTTCCTTTATAAGCACGATACTCCAAACAGGGATATTTGCTTGGGAACGGGGCAATTATCCTATCCCCAAAACCTGACGGAGCATATATATAATCCCCGCGCCAACAGCCCAAGTCCCATAGCCAGCAAGTAGGATGCCGCTTAGTTTCATCCCTGCGCGGGCAGCGAGCCAGGCAGCGACCATGAAGAAGAAGGTCGGGATGAAGCCGAATATCATGCTCAGGCTAAATTGGGATGTAGCCGTTTTATCCCCATTGGCGGATGTGTAGACGATCCACAAGGCAAGAGCAGCGGTGAGGGGCATGGTGGCCGTGATCGCCGCGATAACCTTGCTCTGCTTTTCGAGAATGGCAACGATAACGATAATGACGACAGAAAGAATGACGGGGAGAACATCTTGTGATTTCATGAATCGGATTATAAACGGCTTTTATTTCTTAGAGAAAGAAAAAAGGCCTCTCATAAAGCGATGAGAGACCTTAAATTTAATTATCAAAACGGTTTTTTCCAGAGTTCAGGATAATCTTTCACCCCAAGTATTCTGAAAGGCTATTTCCTCTAGAGGCTTGCGAACGCGAGGGGCTTTTTCTCGTGCTTGTAGCTTCTCTGAAAGCGCTTCAATATCGCCCAGATAGCCAATTGCAATGACGGTCAGCGGCGCATATTCCACAGGAATAGAAAAGACCGAACGTGCTTCTTCTTTAGAAAACCCCGCCATGATATGCGCATAAAGACCTATAGAAGAAGCCTGTATGATCATTTGCGATGTTGCCAAGCCCAGATCATGCCAGGCATAGCGTTGTGTACCCCGTTCGCCCTCCTCTTCTGTTACAGCAAGGATCAAGACAGGGGCATGTGCTGCCCAGATCCGATTGCCATCTGAAAGTGCAGAGGTAATTTTCTGATGGGTCAAATCCCCTCTCTGCCCGACAATAAAACGCCACGGTTGGATATTATTTGCAGAGGGTGCCCAGCGAGCTGCTTCCAATAACCTAAAAAGGGCTTCTGAACTTACCGGCCGATCCGGGTCAAAAGCACGTGGACTGCGCCTGTTTTCAATAAAGGGATGTGTCCCTACTTTGGTTTTATTCATGTTCAATATCTCCTACCATAAACTTCTATAATCAATCGATGCGATATCCCCTATTCTCCTTACAGATATAAAAAAGGTCTCTCGTAAATTACAGAGAGACCTTTAAAATCTAATTTCTGTATTGCTTTATCTTCGTCGCCCTGAAAGTAGGCTGGCATAATAAAGCACTTGCAAAACTGCTGTAACAAGAGCGGCTACATAGGTGAGAGCGGCGGCATTTAGAACAGTATTGACGCCACGCTGCTCTTGCTCGGTTTGGATGATGCCTGTTTCCGCGAGTAATCGTTTGGCGCGCGCAGAAGCATCAAATTCGACAGGGAGCGTCATCAGCGCAAAGAGTGCGCCGCCCGCAAAAAAGGCGATACCCAACCAGGCGATATTGAGCCAATTGAAAAAAAGCCCTGCCATGATGAGTATCCAGCCGAGATTAGAGCCGATATTGACCATAGGCACCATCGCAGCGCGTACTTTAAGTGGGAAATAATCTTCTGCGTCCTGCATGGCGTGACCAAGCTCATGGGCGGCGATCGCCAAAGAAGCGACGGACGCACCCTGCGCGACACCCTGTGAGAGGCGTAGCGTTTTCGAACGTGGGTCGTAATGATCAGTCATCTCGCCGCGAATGCCTTCGATCTGCACGCCGTATAAGCCGCCGCGTGTGATGAGACGCTGCGCGGCTTCGTGCCCATTGATGCGGCTGCGAGCAGGGACTTTGCTCCATTTATGGTAGGCAGATTTGACGTACCATGAGGTGAGCATCACCAGCAAAATGCCGGGGAGCATATAGATCCAGTAAGAGGCTGAGAAATACATGTTGAACTCCTGTTTTTATCTGTCACTGCGAGCCGCCGATGTTTCTCGGCGGCGTAGCAGTCTCCTCGATTGGTAGGGAGATTGCCACGGCAGAAAAGCTGCCTCGCAATGACGTAATTTATTGCTTTTATTTACGCAAAATACCTGAAAAAGTTCTACTCTGCGCCGATTTTCTCTAATAATAATTCTATCGCTTTATCCAATTGTGTGTCTCGCTCGGCTTCAATATCTGCATCGGTGATCTCGACTTCTACATCCGGCGTCAAACCAATCTCGTGGATGGTGCGGTCGTTCGGGGTCATCCATTTTGCAATGGTCACACGTACTGCACCCTGATCGTCATTGAGCGGGATCCAATTTTGTACGGAACCTTTTCCGTAGGAGGTCATACCGACCAATTCTCCACGCTCGAGATCTTGAAGGGCACCAGCGACTACTTCCGAGGCAGATGCGGAGCCTTCGTTGATCAAGACGATAATCGGTATCTCCGTCGCTAATCCGCCTGCAATGGATTTGTGTGTGTCCAGTGTTCCGTCGCCATAATTTTCGTAGAGCACCACTTCACCTTCGGGCAGAAATTCAGAAGCAACCTGAATTGCGGTGATCAGCAATCCGCCACCGTTATTACGAAAATCGACCACAAGCCCTTGCGCGCCTTCATCAAGCAAATCCTGGATGGCGGTGCGCAACTCGGGTGTGGTATTCGTGCTAAAAGTGTAGATGTGGATGTAGCCGATCTGGTCTTCGAGCATTTCGCCTTCAACGCTGGGGACAACGATGTGGGCGCGCGTGACCTCGAAGATGAGAGGCTCCGCTTCACCTTCTCTGTGTACCGTGAGTTCTACCGTTGTTCCGGCGGGTCCTAAGACTTTTCTGATAACAAGGTCGCCGTCGATGCCGGTCATGTCTTCGCCATCAATGGCAATGACCAGATCGCCGGGTTTTAGCCCCGCTTCTTCGGCCGGGGAGCCGGGCATGGGGCTGACAATGGCGAGATAATCGCCCGTTGAATCAACCCAGGCACCGATCCCATCGTAGGAGCCTTCGATGCTGCTATTTGCTTGCTGGAATTCATGCGGGTCCATGTAGGAGGTGTGTTGATCGCCGAGGGAGTTCAACATGCCGCTGATGGCACCTTGCATGAGCTTTAGATCATCTACCGGTTGATCGACGTAGCTATCGTGAATGATCTGCCACGCTTCCCAAAAGGGCGTGAAAAGGACATCTAATTCATCTGGTGTGGCTGCTTCCATTTCTGGTGCAGGGGTTGGGGCTGCTGATCCAGAAAGAAGCTCTGCGGCGGGGAGGGTGGTTTGCATGAGGTAGCCAGCTGCAAATCCACCCGAGAATATCGAGATGAGCAGCACGCCAGCAAAGACGCCAATGAGAAGGTAACGAAGGGTTTTATTCATATATTGGACTCCAAAATTTGTTATTGCTGATAAAAGCATGATGAGCATATCACGTCTAAATGAGAGTAATCTGAATATCATAACCCCCAACTATATGAAGAATATATATACTCTGAACTATTGATCAGAATGGTCGTCGGGCTTTTTGCTGTCAGCCTGTGATAAATCATCCACACGTTGACGCAGCTCGCCAAGCTGGTCGTTTTCTTTTAGGAAAGGTTGGCTCAGGCTGTCTTTGCTGGTGTTAAGCCAGTCGAATTTCATACTGCGTGAACCGCGCACCATTCCGATCATGGCGAGGTTGGAGAAGATGACGATAGCGATGATGAGGAGAATGACAAGGTAGATGTTCATAAGTTTTTACCTGAGAAAACTCAGTTCCTGAGCGGAAGGCGAACGGAGTGAGCTTGAAGTCGAAGGACGTTTTTTTAGACGCCGCTCTTCGACTACGACTTCGCTACGCTTCGTCTCCGCTCAGAGACTGGGCTATAAATATCGTGCCCAAACGTAAAGGCTGGCAACCACCAAAGACATTGCCGTGACAGATGCGCCATATTTGAAGAAAACCCAGAAGCCGATCTTGTGTCCTGCTTTTTCGGCGAGGCTGGCAACGATCACGTTCGCGGCTGCACCAACGAGGGTCAAATTTCCGCCGAGGCAAGCGCCCAAGGCAAGTGACCACCACAAAATGCTGACGGGCATGACCAAGCCCATGCTCTCGACGAGCGGGATCATGGTAGCTGTGTAGGGAATATTATCGATGATGCCGGATGTAATAGCAGAGAACCAGATCAGAAACATGGAAGCATTGGCGACTTTACCGCCTGTGAGTGCTAAAACTTGTTCGGCAATGGATTCGATAATGCCGGTCTCGACAACGGCTTCGACGGCGATAAATAAGCCAATGAAGAAGAAGAGCGTTGTCCACTCGATATCACGGAACATTTTATGGGGGTCGCTTCGGCCCCACAACATCAAAATGGTGGCACCTGTTAGAGCAATGGTAGCAGGTTGAAGGTGGAGTGCGCCGTGCGCTAAAAATCCGATCACGACGCCGGTCATCACAACTAAAGCTTTACGCAATAAAACGGGATCAGTAATCAAAGAATCGGTGTCGAGTGAGTTGATGTCGACCACATCTTCTTTTTTGATGTGCAGGTCATCTTTGAACATCCATATCATCATCCCGATAAAAATGAACATGATGATCAGCGAGATCGGCCCCATATTGGAGATGAAGGTCAGGAAGTCGATATTTGCTGCACTACCGATCAGGATGTTGGGCGGGTCGCCAACTAGCGTTGCCATGCCACCAATATTGGATGCGAGTACTTCCGCGATCAAAAACGGGATCGGACTCAGCCCCAACGTGGAAGCGATAAAGAGGGTGACGGGGGCGATGAGCACCACGATGGTAACGTTATCGAGAAAAGCGGAGGTGACCCCCGTTACGAGCGAGAGAATGACCAGAATGCGCATGGGATCGCCTTTGCCCATTCGCACGGCCTGAAGGGCGATCCACTGGAAGAGCCCCGTCTCTTTGAGCACATTGGCGATGACCATCATTCCTGCGAGCAGGAAGATCACGTTCCAGTCGACGGAGTGGAAGGCTTGATCTTGGGAGACGATCCCAAAGATGATCATGGATAGCCCGCCGAGCAAGGCGGAGATAGTGCGGTCTATTTTTTCACTGACGATCAACGCAAAGGTGAAAAAGAAGATGCCGCCTGCAAGCCAGACGTGGTTCATGCGTTCTCCTTGCCAGATGCGTCATTTTCTTCGCTCATGAATAGCCCCACCAGTTCGAGCAGGTTGATATAGCCAATGACGTGATAACGTTCATCAACGAGGGGTAACCCGGGGAGGTCGTTATCGTGCATTCGAATGAAGGCGTCTTTGGCGGTTTCACCACGCTTGACCCAGACAGCGGGTTTCATTGCGTCTTCTGCTGTGCGGCGACGTGTTCTGCTTGCGAAATCCATCATCTTTTCGACGTCGGTGATCTCGCTGATGAATTCTTCTGGCAAGATGTGGAAAAAGAGCGAATTGGCGAGGGTGCGCAAGGTTAGCAATCCGACTAATCTGTCATCTGATGAGATGACGCTGGCGACATGCACACGGGGTTGTTGCGCCATCGCGCTGGCGATCTCTTCGAGGGGTGTGTCAAGATTGACAACGGTGGGCTTTAAATCCATCATTGCGTTGAGCTTCTCAATGGGGGTATCACGCAGAATTGCCCAGTTTTGTCGCAGGGCTGGAGGCGGTGCTTTCTCTTCCTTAGGTTCTGCTTTGAAGATACCTAAAGCCTGTGTAACAGGCAATACCATCAACAAGCCGCTATCGGGACGATCAAATCCGCCGACGACACGCTCTGCTTCGCCGATGGCTTTTGCAAGTAATTCTTCGTCTTCAAAGGTTGCCATTAGGGTTTTTCCCTCGACTTCTTTTCGTTCAAAAAGATTATCGAGCGCGCCCAAGCCGATTCGACTGAAAAGATTGCGGGTACGATGTCCGCCTGCGCTGCTGAGAATGGTGGTGCCGGGAACACCTACATCTCGCCATGCTTGAAGCAAGTCTGGCAGGAGTTTTGTATCGTTCAGAATGATCATTAATAGTTGCGCCATAATATCTCCGTTCTTATACGCGGATTATTTTCCGTTTAGAAGTTTTGGCAAATCTTGCCAGTTTTCGAGCTGTGCATTTGCGTCTGTGCCATTGCCTTTGTTGCCTTTGAGAATGCTGAAGAGACCATAGTCTCGGGCGGCACTGGTGGTACGAGGGAGGTCGTCGATCATCACGCAGGTGTGTGGATCGCTTTCGCCGACGAGTTCGAGCGCGCGTTTAAAGGCTTCGGGTTGGGGTTTGGCATAGGGTTCGAGAGCGTAAATATCGAGAATTTCTTCAAAGTAACCGCGTATTTCCAAATGGGCGAGCACGCGCTCTGCATGGGCGGCATCTGCGCTGGTGAAGATGATCTTTCGCTGCGAGAGATGTTCAAGGAGGGCTGTCAGGTTCGGGTCGGGAGCGATATACCCGTCCAAGGGGATTTGATGTACATAGGCGTGATAGAGGCTTTCATCCACGTCGAAATGGGCTTGGATGCCACGCAGCGTTGTTCCGTACGCTTGAAAATACTCATCGCGCTTGGCGGGAATCTCATCCCAGCTCATGCCGAGTTCTTCGTGCATATAGAGGCAGATACGGTCGCGGATGGCTTCCCAAAGCCCGGATTCGTGTGAATAGAGGGTATCGTCGAGATCAAAAAAGATGGTGGTGTATTTCATGGGGAAGATTATCTCATAGTTTTTACCCCCTGCCCATTCGCTCCACTCAGCCTTCTCTCAAGTAGAGGAACTGTGGAAAAAAGAGTGAATTTTCCAATTCTCCCCCAAATCTTGTTCTTCGATTTGGGGGAGATGCCCGCAGAGCAGAGGGGGGTAAAACAAAAAAAGGGGCAGACAGCTGTCCGCCCCTACTACTCTCTAATTATCTTTTCTCTACTCTAAATCACGCCCAATTTTTTGCCAACTTCGGCGAAGATTTCAAGACCTTTATCAAGATCTTCCTTCTCATGTGCTGCCGAGATCATCACACGGATGCGAGCCGTCCCCTGCGGCACGGTCGGGAAGGCGATCGCGGTGCCAAAGACGCCGGCTTCGTAGAGCGCTTTGCTGAATTGCTGCGCGAGGGTCGCTTCGCCGAGAATGACAGGGGTAATGGGCGTTTCAGTTTTTCCTGTATCAAAACCGAGCGCTTTCATTTCACTTTGGAAATATTTTGCATTGCTCCAGAGCTTATCGACCAGTTCGGTCGATTCTTCGAGCAGGTCAACCGCCGCGAGACAAGCTGCGGCGTCGGGCACGGTCATTGCCGAGGAGAAGAGGAAGGGGCGTCCACGCTGCTTGAGCCAGTCGATGATGACTTGCTTCCCTGCCACGATGCCGCCGACCACGCCAAAGGCTTTAGACATTGTGCCGATCTCCACATCCACTTTGCCGTGTAAACCAAAATGATCCACAATCCCGCGTCCGCCATGACCGAGAACGCCTTCGCCGTGCGCGTCGTCAACCATCAGCAAGACATCATATTTCTGGGTGACTTCGTAAAGTTTATCAAGTGGAGCCACATCCCCATCCATGCTGAAGACGCCATCGGTGACGACCAATGCGCGCCTATAGCTGGAGAGATGCTCTTTTAGCGCCTCGTCGAGTGAAGCCGCACTATTATGTTCGTAAGGGATGATTTTTGCGCCCGAGAGACGGCAGCCATCAATAATGCTGGCATGGTTCAGGCGGTCAGAGAAGATCACATCACCTTTACCAACCAGCGCGGGGATCGTCGCCGTATTGGCGTTAAACCCGGACTGGAACGTAACGACAGCTTCCACTTTTTTGAACTCAGCCAAACGATCTTCCAGTTTTGTATGCAAACCCATTGTCCCGGCGATGGTGCGCACTGCCCCCGGCCCCACACCATATTCATCGATCGCCGCTTTTGCTGCTGCTGCGATCTTGGGGTGATTTGCTAATCCCAAATAATTATTTGAACAGAAATTCAGCACCTTTTTGCCATCCACCATCAGCCAGGCACCTTGTGCCGAGCCAAGCGTACGGATATTGGTATACAACCCCGCGTTTTGTAGCCCCTCGATCTCTTCCTTGATCCAGTCAAATTTAGACATTCTGTCTCCTGTAGACTTGTCATTGCGAGGAGCGTAGCATCGTGGCAATCTCCTTTGAATGACGTAAAAGAATTTTGAGCTTTTCTATTATAGCAATTTCAGCTTTCCTTACTGTCATGTTCATGCAGTGACAAATCCCCTATTTTTCGCGTTCATCCTCCATAAAGATCCCCATTTCTATGAGGGCTGCCATGATCTTTTTGGATGCGCCCGCTGGGATCTCTACGGTTGTGGGATTTAATACCATCCCCAAGAATCGACCGGCTTTTGACTCGCGTAACTTACGCAAGTCCTCTGGCTTGCTGAGGCGTAAAACGGAAATCTGCTTCACCCGTGCCTCTGTTCCGCTAACTTCCCAACGACGCAGCGCACGCACCAACGAAGGCGGGATATCTGCCGCTGCGAACTTTTTCAGCAAACCCAGCAAATGCGTTGGTTTTAACCCCTGTGTGCTTGCACGCGCCAAAGAGGCCGGGCTGATCTGGAATAGATATTCATCGGGGTTTTTGCTTTTATCCCATTCACCAAAGCGTGAAATCTGATAACGTGCTACGCGTGGTGCTAGCCGTGCAACGCTGATGCGCCCGCTCGACGTTGCGATGATCTTCCCGTTTTCTTCTTCCCCCAGTCTCTGCTCAGGAGCTTTTTTTATTCTAAAAGCACTGAAATTACCTTCTTCTTTTGTTTTTGCAAGATCAACAAATCCCAGCCAATATAAAACGCCGGTAATAAAATAGCGAATTAAATCTCCCTCAACCAAATCCCAATTGGAGAAGCCGCGCAGAGGCATATCGTCGTCGGCGCGGCGGATGAACCAGGCATCATAATCCCCTGCCGTACGTTGAAAGTCTGGATGCTTTTCTTTGATATCAGCAATAAAGGTATTCAAATTCCACCATTTGCCGCGTGGGATTCCTTCGATAAATCCGAGTAGCTTTTGACGTGTCTCCAGTATGGGATTTGTCCATTCGCCTTCGCAGATGAGGTTCGGAACCTGATGTAGCTCGCTAATTATTGTGCTCTTTCGCCAAATTTCTCTAAGTTGGGTGAAGGCTTCGGGGCGTGTCGCTTCGAGATGGGATTTAACGGAATCGGTTTGAATACTTCCGCTTTTGTTTATTAAACGCGCAGCAAGCCCCAAGTCACGCACGAAGCGGGGCGATGTTTCCAGCGGGAGGGGCTCTTCGTCCCATCCCAGTCGCAGAGATGCGAGCAGCGTGGTTAGATCATCCAGCAAATGGTCGTTGGCAAGAATAATGTGGGTGCGCTCTTCGGGGCGTGCAAGGCGACCATATTCCGTTTTTGTAGGGGCGACCAGCTGGTTGCCCCTACGCTGGATTGTTTCAAGTAAATCGTTGGGAATATATGCAAATTCCTGTGCGCCATTTTCGCTATCAAAAAAAGCACGTGCGAGCAGGGCGCGGTAAAAAAGCGTTTCGGCTGCCGAAATGGGGTTGTGATAGATCGCTTCGCGGTCGCGTTTTCCTGCCCCTACTTCGCGCACTACGCCAAATTGGCGTTCAAAAATTGCCCACGAAATGCGCCCCTGGTTTTCGAGCATCGTATTCAAAGCACGGCGAGCTTCGCCTGATAATGCTTCGATGACCTCGTTTGCCAATTCAAGATCGAGCATTTTTCCGCTCAACTCTTCGCGCGCTGCGCCACGCTCTCCGGCATTCACTTCTATACCCCAAAACTGCGCGATGATGCGCAGGTGTTCAAGGTCGTAGCTGAGAAGGCTTTGGGCAAGACTGGGCATATTTTATGCGGGGGGATTTCCGCGCACGACCTTCAGCACTTTGGGTACGATCTCAACAGAAAGGTCGCGTAAATTAGAGCCAAAACTTGTATAGGTTTCCCCATCAAGATGAACATATAGAGGCGCATTAGAAGTAAGGGAGATCTTCTTAAACTCACCACCCTCAACCTGTCTGAAATTTTCTTGTGTTCCTTTCATAAACTCGGGCAATAGGCGAAGCTGCATCAGGCGAGAGACTTTATCTGCGATCATATAGTTTAGAACGCCATCATTGGGACGTGCAGTGGGGGCCATCATGAAACCTCCGCCTTCGCGCGGTCCATTAGCGAGTACGAGCATGAAAATTTCTTTATCCCAGCTTCTTCCTTCACTTTCGATTTTCATGCGCACCGGATCGGAGTTAAAGATGATCGTCTGGAAGACGGCAACAAGATACATGAGGAAGCCACGCAGGATGGGCAATCGATGCGAGCGAATACCTACAACAGTATCGAATCCAATACCGAGCGTATTATCAAAATATTCCTGACGCCCGTTCTCATCGGTCATTAGCCCTAGATCAACGAGAGTTGCTTCGCCGTTCAGCGCAAGTGCCATTGCCTGATTGGCACTCATCGGGGCGTGATTTGCATAGGCAAAATCGTTGCCGGAACCAATCGGGACGATACCGAGCGCGGGACGCTTCTTCGCCTCCACTTGCATCAGACCATTGACAACTTCATGCACCGTACCATCGCCGCCTAACGCGACGACGAGATCGTATCTCTCTTCCCCGGCTTGGCGCGCTAACTCTGTCGCATGGCCGGGATAAACCGTGCCGCTCCAGTCCACTTTTCCTTCATACTCATTCACAATCGGACTTAGATCACGGGCAACATTCCAAGCATGCCCCATATCTGCCATTGGGTTTAGGATCAGTTTTACTTTTCTTGTCATCTTGGCTCCTTTATGAAAATCAGTTTCAAATTATAACCCCGAGAATCAAAAACAGAGACGGAAGAGTCTCTGTTTTTTAGTATTTTTTGTATCATCTCAATAATTTGGGGTAGATGAAAAAGACCAACCCAAATTG
>JABGQU010000038.1 GCA_018648605.1 Anaerolineae bacterium
AGCCTCCATTAATATTTCGCTATATTTGTCCAAGAACCTTTGAGGGCAAACAATTATGGCGTTGAGATTGATAATGACGCCGATGGCTTTGGCGACACCATCATTTGGGCAGAACCACCCTACACAACCGACTGGACAAATAGTAATGTTCAGGTTTTTGAAGACACAAACCATAACACAGCCGGGCTGTCCTCTGGGTTATCAGATGCGCCCCTCATTACAGACGGATACGACTCCCTGATCTTTGATCGCGGTATCGCTGACGACCCCGATCTTGCCTGGATACGCAGTAATGCGGGCGAGAAGGCTACAATACAATTTGCCTTCAAGAAATCTCTAACAGATGGCACATTCATGCTAGGGGTCTTGGCAGATGCAGGCTTGCGCGATGTAGGCAAACTCGACTATGTCGATCGCTTCCTGGAAGAGGATGCCGGTTCACCCGTGCGCGACAACAAATATTACCCGCTAGGAGAACTATATCTTGTAGATAATACCTGTCGTGAGGCATTTGGCTTCAAGCCAACTGGCTTCGAGCCACAACTTTGCCCGCCGCCAGAAGCACCGCCTAAAGAACCAGGCGAACCCACACCTGCAGCATGTTTCCCGCAAACTTGCCCTCCTGGTTGGTGGTGGATGGGAGAGCCTCAATGCGAATGCCAAACTCTTTATTAGCCCATTAGCAAAAGAGACCTTTTAGGTTTAGCCCCTCCCCTAAATTCCAAGTGCGTGGAATTTAGGGGAGGCTCGGAGGGGGCTGATAGCACAAAAATCTTGTTGCTGCGTAAGGCCAGTTACTAAACAACAAATTTCTCAAACCTTTTTACGGATATATTCCTGCTTAGCGACTTGCGCTACAACCTGCCCATCTTCATCTAAAATTTCTACTTCATATTCGGGACGAAAAACCGCACCGCTCTGCGTTTGGACATGAATCTCATCTATTTGCTCTTGGCTCAAGTGGAAACGTGCTACCACCCTCCCCCGCCCAGGACGGATAAATTCTATACGCGCCGCCTGATCCCAAACGATATATTCATCTCCCAGGATATTCAGCAGCATCAACATAAAAAAGGGGTCAGTCATCGCGCTCAGGCTGCCGCCAAAATGCGTCCCCACATAGTTGCGGTTATACCAGCGCAATTTCATCGAGACGAGCACTTCGCGGTAATCTTCGCTGATATGCCGAACACGAATCCCTGCCCCAAGATAGGGCGGATAGATGTTCAGGATAAGTTTTAAGAATTTAGATTTCATATAGCCTTTGGGAATAAAATAAAAAAAACCTGACAGGTCTTCGAAACCTGTCAGGTTTGATTTTCTTAGAGTTGCTTATCAGCGCCAACGTCCAAAACCGCTAAGCCAGTGACCACTTTTGGGTAGAAGTCTGTCGATTTTTGGGGCATCTTCTCATCGAGAGCAGTGCAGGCGGTGATTTGCTCCATACGCGTGGCATTGACGATGAAGAGGAAAGCGGTCTCTTCGCTAGCAACTTTTTCGTAGCCAAGATCGGGTTCGCGCAGATACTCAACGCCTTCTTTAGCATCAATGGTCGCTTCGCTGATATCCATGATGTGCTCGAGCAAGAGTTTGTGGAGGATGCTCGCATCGAGGGTTTGCCAGGCTTTTGCTCGGGTTGGGGCAAGCGTTTCCATAACGGAAGCAGATTTCAACGTCAGGAAGTGGTATGCGTTTTTGGTCGCCAAACCGAAGCAGCCCATCTTGCCAATCGCCGAGTCCATTTTAGCTTCCAGCGCAGCGCGATCCGCTACTGCTTCTACATCGAAGTATTCTGCTGCCTTCGCCAAAACTTCATTTGCCGTCATTTTTTTGTAGTCGAAGATCAAGCGATGCGTCGGCAAAATTGTCAGACCCGGGTTGCTCATGCTGACGAGGGCGACAAGGAGGTAATTGAAGGCGGCATCGGCGGGGGCATCGGGGTATTTAGTGCGCTGTTCATCACGGTAGGTAATGGCGGTCTCGTAGCGGTGATGCCCATCTGCAATAATTAGCCCGGTTTTAGGCGCCATTTCAGCCTGAACGGCTGCGAGGACGGCTTCATCGGTAAGAACCCACATCTTTTGGCGAACATCTTTCTCGAAGAGTTCGCGTACATCTACATCGGGGTCGCGCTGAATGGCAGCGTCGAGAATAGCATCGATTTTGTTCTCTGCATCCGGGTATAGGATGAAGATGTTGCCATAATAGGCTTCGGTGGCACGCGTGAGCATCAGACGATCCATTTTGGGGCCGTCGTGGGTTTTTTCATGAGGCAGAACGATACCTTCTTCAAAACGTGCCAGTTCAAGCGCAGAGATCATCGCCTTGCGGGTGACATTCTCGCCGTTGAGCATAAATTCCTGATGATAAACGTAGATAGCGGGTTTTTCTTCACGAATCAGGACACCCTCTGCAAGCCATTTCTTCAAGAAAGCCTGCGCGCGGGTATAAACATTTTCTGCGTCGTTATCGTTCTCAAATTCTTTACCCTTGATCATACGCGTCACATTGTGATCGTTGAGCGCGTAGTATTTCTCTTGTAAGCCATGCCGCACACGATCATAGGGCTGGCTGATAACAGTGGCGATATCGCCAACTTTTTCTGGGTTGTAGCGAATGCCGTTGAATGGTTTTAAGTTTGCCATTTTGCTCCTGATTTTTTGTACTCAGAGAATACAGAAAAGCACGGATTCTTAGCAGAACTCTCGCTATGCTTTTCCGTGCCTTCCGTGAAATCCGCGTACAGATTCTTTAATTTATCCTTTTAATGCGTGAATTACGTTTTTGGCAACTTCTGTGCCTACGCGGACTTTTGCTTCCACAGTCCCTGCACCGATGTGGGGCGAGCCGATCACTTGTGGCAGAGTGTAGAGTTTATGTCCCATGCTGGGTTCTTCGGTGTAAACATCGAGGGCTGCACCGGCTACTTTGCCGCTCTTGAGCGCATCGAAGAGGGCATCTTCATCAATGGTGCCGCCACGCCCACAGTTGATTACATAAACGCCATCCTTCATTTTTGCAAAAGCTTCTGCGTTGAGGATGTTGCGGGTCTCTTCCGTGAATGGGACGTGCAAGCTAATATAATCTGCCCGAGACAGAAGATTATCGAGGGATGCGACCAACTCGATACTCGCGGACTCTTTAGCATAAGGATCATAGGCAATGGATGTCATGCCAAGCGCATTCGCTTTTTGACCTGTGGCTTGCCCAATGCGCCCAATACCTATCAGCCCCAAAGTTTTTCCCGCTATTTCCGTCCCCGAGAAGGATTTTTTCGCCCATTCGCCATCTCCCATGGAGCTAGTCATCTGCGGAATATGGCGCGCAAGCGCGAAAATATAGCCAATTGCCAACTCAGCAACAGCCGAGGTGGACGCAGTAGGGGTGTTGAGTACCTGAATGCCTTTTGAACCGGCGTATTTCACGTCTATATTATCCAGACCAACACCACCGCGAACGATAGCCTTGAGCTTGGTTGCCGCATCAATTACCGGCTTGCGGACTTGGGTACGGCTACGCACAACCATTGCATCATATTCATGGATTTCTACCAACAATTCTTCAGCGGTAATGTCTGGTTTGTTGACAACTTCGATACCAGCTTCGGTGATCATGTCAAGCGCTTTTTGTGCAGTTGCATCGCAAATAAGTACTTTCATTTTGTTTACCTTTTTTATTATAGTTCCTGAGCGTTGCGGAGCGCAATCGAAGGACGATTTACCTGAAATTCCGCTCCTCGACTACGACTGCGCTTTGCTACATCTCCGCTCAGAGACTGGTTTCTAGAGCCCTAAAATATCTTCAATTTGGTCAGTTAACCACTTCAGGTCTTCCATCTGTAAATCGCCCATGTGAGCAATGCGGAAGGATTTTTCTTTGAGTGCGCCATAACCATTGGAGAGCATTGCGCCGCGTTTGGCGAGTTCTTTATTCAAATCAGCTACGCTGATGCCGCGCGTGTTCTTAATATTGGTAATTGTCGGAGAGAGATATTTTTCGTCTCTAACATAAAGCTCAAAATATTCTTTTGCCCAATCTTGAACATATTTTGCCATTTGGGCATGGCGGGCGAAGCGATTTTCAACACCTTCAGCGAGGATACGATCCATTTGAACGTTGAGGGCATTAATTAAACTGATCGCGGGCGTAGCAGGGGTTTGGCTTTTGACAGCCTTCCCTTCGAGAGCAACAAAATCGAAATAGTAGCCTTTGTTTTCAGTCGTCTCTGAGCGTGCATAAGCAGCATCGCTAACACTGATGACACAAAGCCCGGGCGGGAGGGCAAAGGCTTTTTGAGTGCCCGCTAAAACAACATCTAAATGCCAATCGTCCACGCGGATCTCTGCGCCAGACATAATGCTAACCGCATCTACGAGGACGAGCACATCGGGATATTTCTCTTTGACTAACGCCGCAATCTCTTTGATCGGGTTAGTGACACCCGTTGAGGTTTCGTTATGGGTAATACAAACGGTATCAAACCCACCCTGCGCGAGTTTCTCGTCCACCATTTCTGGCGTGATGGCTTCACCCATCTCCACTTTGATCACTTCGGTCTCTTTCCCATTGGCTGTCGCAATTTGTGCCCAGCGCTTGGAAAATGCGCCACAATCGGTCATTAGGGCTTTGGTCTGCACACAGTTGCGGATCGCGCCTTCCATCATTCCCGTTGAGGATGAGGTGGAAAGATAAATACGGTTATCGGTGTAGAGCATTTTCTTGAGCTTCTCAACAACCGCTCCATGTATGTCTGAATACAATGAATCGCGATGTCCGATCATGGGGACAGCCATTGCCTCGAGCACTTCGTCTACGACATGCGTGGGGCCTGGGATAAAAAGTTTTTTGTACATCAAACGCCTCCAAATAGAGTTGAGATCAAAATATTCTTCGATGAAGTTGTCAGACAACTTCGGGCGAGATTATACCGTAATTCACAAAGGAAAGGAAAGATAAAATTCGCCTTATATTGAGTTTAGCCTCCATTCTAAACACCGCAATCTGCGGCAATTTTTCCGAAAGCCCCTGCACCGAGGACATCACAAAGAACGGCTTAAAATACCAGGGGAGATTCACAAACTTAGGAGCAAAAAGGGATATATCCTAGCGTTTGCAAGTTTGTTTTTTAATTTGATGATAATGATTTGGCGTAATCTTCCGCTATAGTGGCGAACCTTCAAGCCCTAATTATTATTTCTTCATCATTAGAAGCGATGGTTTCGCGATAATCGGCAAAGTTGCTAATGGCGCTACCGAATATCTCTCCAGCGAGAAGATGCAACCTGACAATGCGATCCAGCAAGGCGCAACTAACAATCATCTGCGCGCAGATTGTATTGGCAGCGCCCTGGCACTTTTTGTAAACGGACAACAAGTGCTATAGCAACTGATTTGGCTTTCACTAGCGGAGATGTCGGTTTAATGGCTGGCACTTTTGATATTCCCAGTACAGAGATCCATTTCGACAATTTTGTTGTCACCAAACCATAGCCAAATAATCATTAGAAGAAAAAGGGTACAGGTTATCAAACCTGAACTCTTTTTTTATCTCAACCTAAGGTTGAACCACTTTAAAATTATCGAAAAGCACATCCAAGCTACCCTCTTCAAATGTGCCCGCCAAAAGCCCTACATCACCTTCTGAAAAATCGAGATCGTCCACTAACGCAACTGGCGCGTCGTTTACATAGAAACGCAGCGAGCTTCCCTGACACTCAGCACGCAAATGATTGATTGCGACACCTGTTTCAATTGCGCTGGAATAACGCATGGCATCTTGCCCTAAAAGGGCTTGAACACCATCCTTCACTTTGCCAATTGCGTAGTACCCATCTGTGCTGATAACAAAAAAATAAAAATTCAAGTCGTCTCTATAACGGCAAATCAACCCGATCCTGTTTTCAACGGGACCAGCATATCGCAGCGCATCCACTTCAAGACGCGTATCTCTAAAATTCATCCCTGGCGTTGACCAGTAGTTCAACCCGGCTTCACGAACAAAAAAACGCAAGCCGCTGGCATCGTAGCCCATAACGCCGCCATCATTTACAAGGTTAACCCACTGCCCCGTATTTATTGAGAAATCATCCGCAAACAAGGTATCGCCCGGCAAAATGACCGGCGCTGGCTGACAAGCCGTCAAAACAAAGACAAAAAGTAAAAGAGACATTATTTTCTTCATAGACCACCACTATTCTTGAAAGTATTCATCCAGAAGGCGCTTGGTTTCGCCAAGCACCCTCCAGTCTGAGGTAAGTTCTCTTGCGCGTAAAAGCGAATTATAGGCCAACTCAGGATATCCGCGCTTGAGATAGAGCATACCCAAATGTAAATGCGCAGCGGCATATTCAGCATCCTTTTCCAACGCACGCAGGAATTGCCTTTCGGCATCTTCATCTCTGTCCAAACCTAAATAGACCAAGCCCAAGGTGTCAATATAGCGCGCTTCTTCAGGCGCCAGAATAATTGCCCGCCGTGCTGCTGACAAACCTGTCACGGCCATATCATATTGATAATCAAAAGAAAATAAGGCCAGAAGCTCCCGATAAGTCGGTTCCGTGGGCGCAAGCTCGATCGCTTTTTCATAAGCGGCCAGTGCTGCCGGCAAATCGTTCAGCACAGCATAAAGCGCCCCCAAAGAAATCTGCCAATTCGGATTTTCAGGTTCAAGCACAGCCAGCTTCTCAAAATCGGTTAAAGCCGTTTCAAAATCTCCGTATCGCTGCCAATACAAGGCACGCAGCGAAAGCAGTGTTTGCGAATTGGGATTAATGGATGCAGCCTTCTCGAAAAAGGGCAAAGCATCTTCGCCGATCTGATATTTCGCTTCACCCAGCCAAGCCCAAGCGGATGCGTTCTCAGGGTCGACTTGAGTAGCGTTATCAAAAGCATTTGCCGCCAGTTGCCATTCTTCCGCTAACGCTAATCCGCGCCCGATCAGGATCAACTTCTCGGCAGGGTCATCTTCTAACGATGCCAAATTCAGGGATGTGCGCAACGTCTCCACTACGGGAGCAAATTCCTCGTCCAGGCGCGCAGTGGTATTCAGTTCTTCTAGGGCACGAGTTGGGTCGTCCTGCATTAGCAAAAGACTAATACGATAATGTACTTTCGCTGCACTAATTGGCAGCCCATTACAATCTAGCATATCACCGTCAAGCGAATCCAATAAATATTTCAGCTCTAAGGTGTAATCACCGCGTTTTTTATATTCCGTGCTAATCGCATAAGCAAGGAAAAAGTTTTCAGGGTATTGTTGTAATCCTTCTTCCCAAGTACGCAATGCAAGACCAGGATTATCTTCTTCAATAGAATAATAAGCTCCAAGAAGATTCCAATTGCACGCAGTGAGGGCATTGCGCACTCTAGCCTCCTCATATGCGCGAGCCATCCCCCCCCACAGCTGATCCATTGCATAGACATCACCTACATCATCCCAAAGTTCGGGACGCCAAAATAAACGGCGTGCAGCTAACTCAAAGTTTATTGCAGCAGCGGGATAGTTGCCAATCTCATAGTTTGCAAGAGCAGCACGCGCATTGCGCTCATTCTGATAACCCATGATGACCGACGGTGCAATGATGAGAAAGATCACCAAGAGCAAGGTAGCAGGGATGTAAACAATCGGTCGTTTCATGCGTTCATTATATACCGATACAGTTTCTTTGCGGGTATAATGCGCCCATGCTTTCTCGACAACCTCCCTTGGTAATTGGCATTGCTGGCGGCTCTGGCTCTGGCAAGACAACCGTTGCGCAGGAAATTCTCAATCGTGTTGGTGCTGCACGCATCGCTTTTTTGCAGCATGACGCATATTATAAAGACCTGAGCGGGCTGCCGCCTGTGCAGAAGGCAGCGGTCAACTTCGATCATCCCAATTCACTTGAAACAGAATTGCTCATTCAACATATTGAAGAATTGAGAAAAGGGCAACAAGTTAAAGTCCCGATCTACGATTTTTCAAGACATGGGCGCACAGAAAAAACGTTTGATGTGCTGCCACGTGGTGTGATCCTCGTTGAAGGTATCTTGATCTTTGCAGAGCCTGATTTACGAAAACTCTTCGATGTGAAAATTTTTGTAGACACGGACGATGACATCCGCTTCATCCGCCGACTGGAACGTGATATTGCCGAACGCGGACGCACAACAGAGAATGTTATTAAGCAATATGTGTCTACCGTGCGCCCGATGCACCTGGAATTTGTCGAGCCATCCAAACGATATGCCGACGTCATCATCCCTGAAGGCGGGCGCAACCGCCCCGCGCTAGATATGGTCGTCGCTCGAATTGAATCTCTTCTCTAAACCGAAAGGAATTTATTAAATGTCCGAAAAACAATGGGCTTCTGCCCCCGAGATCGCAATTGATCCTGCCAAGAAATACACGGCTACAGTTTCAACCGATAAAGGCGATATGGTTATCGAACTCTTCGCTGATAAAACCCCCAAGACTGTCAATAATTTCGTTTTTCTTGCGCGCGAAGGCTTCTACAATAACATCACATTCCACCGTGTTATCGGCGATTTCATGGCGCAAGGCGGCGACCCCACAGGCACAGGCAGGGGCGGCCCCGGCTATCGCTTTGCGGATGAATTTCATCCTGAATTGAAACATGATAAGCCCGGTATTCTCTCGATGGCAAACGCAGGTCCCGGCACGAATGGCTCACAGTTTTTCATCACCCATGTCCCCACGCCGCATCTTGATAATCGCCACAGTGTCTTCGGTCAAGTCACCGAGGGCATAGACGTCCTGATGGCGGTCAGCGTTGGCACAAAAATTTCATCCGTAACCATCACAGAAGCCTAGATCAAATGTCTCAAGAACGCCGCTTAGCCCTCCTGCGCATTATCAGTCTGCTCGCAGTCATCGGGCTAAGCGCGTTTATTTTTTCGATCCGTGACCAGGTTGAAAGTTTTGCTGGATACGGCTACCCCGGAATATTTTTAATTGCTCTGCTTGCGAACGCCACAGTCTTAATCCCTGCCCCCGGACTTGCGGTTGTCTTTACAATGGGGAGCATCTTTCCCCCTATTGCCGTAGGCATCGCAGCCGGCACGGGCGGCGCTCTGGGAGAACTTTCTGGCTACCTGGCGGGATTTAGCGGACAAGCCATTGTTGAGCGAATGGACATCTACGAGCGAATTTCGCCCTGGGTGGAAAAATACGGAACGCTCGCGATCCTCATCCTGGCAGCCATACCCAATCCTTTTTTCGACCTTGCAGGGATCGCCGCTGGCGTTGCAAAAATGCCCCTGGTAAAATTTTTATTTGCCTGCTGGGGTGGGCAACTTATAAAAATGACCGCCTTTGCTTACGCAGGCGCTTTTTCTATTGATTGGCTATTCTCCTGAAATGATAATAAAGCGACGCTGGATATCCTTCTTTAATGATCTGGGGCTGCAACTGCTTGCCCTTTATCTATTTATCATTGTCCCGGCACTCGGCATCCTACTTGCATTCGACTATCTTGCAGGGCAGCAAATTCAGGCAGATGTCAGAGCAAACGACCTTTCTCTGGCACGCGCTATCGCTCTTGAAACAGACCTTTCGATCACAAAATCTCTGCAAGCCGTAGAGGGGCTTTCACAATATCCCAGTGTGCTTGAAGTCGATGCAGATGGCATGGGAAATATCTTCAATATTTTTCTGCAAACACGCCCTGATGTAAACCTGATCTACCGCCTCGATGCAAATGGCGAAATGCTCTATCACTATCCTGTTGGACCTAGCTCAACAGTAGGCAACGATTTCTCGTTTCGAGATTATTACCAAAGAGCACTTTTTAGCCAAGAGGCTTTGGTTTCCATGGGGCGAATCTCCCCAACCACCCAACAAGCTGTGGCAACAGCCGTGATGCCGATCCGTGACGGGCAAGATTTTCTCGGCATTGTCGCAATAAATCTCAAATTAGCCAGCCTAAGCGAAACACTCGAAGAAATTGTTGCCAGCCGCCGCCCCGAAGAAGATTTCGACATCGTCATTCTTGACTCCAGTGCGCAAATCATTGCCTATCCAAACCCCGATTTTCTACTCCAAAGCGCAGATATTCTCCTGCCAGAAGTTTACGCCCCCCTGCTCGCTGGGAAAAGCGGAACACGCATCGAAGTAGATATTAACGGCGAAGAACGCCTATACACTTATACACCTATTCAAAGTGCGGGCTGGGGCGTGATCGTCAGTCGCCCCACCGCGACAGCTTTCGCAACCCAAATTACTATTCATCAAATCACGACCATCGTCGCCGTCACCTTTGTCGTAATTGGTTTACTGGTCTGGATATTGCTTGCCCGCCGCGTAGTGATGCCCCTTGAGCGCCTCTCTTCTCTCAGCCGAGCCATTGGCAGTAATCAAGAAATAAGCAATAGGGAACGTAAACAAGTTAACAGGCTCTCAAAACGCGCCGACCAGATCGGGCATTTAATTCGCAGTATCTTGCGAATGGAAGAATCTATCGCTACGCGCATAAACGAGCAAGGGACTTTGCTTGAAACCAGCAAGGCTGTCGTTTCCACACTTGACCCCCAAACAGTGCTAGACCGAATCCTTGAGCAGGTACAGAAACTCTTCAACGTCAATATGTGTGCCATCGTTGCCTTGGATGAAGAGCACAACGCCTTTCGCATCCGCGCCAGCCGCGGCTTGTCGAGAAAATATGCAGTTCAACTCGCCATCCAACCCACAGACCCGAACTCTATCACTATGCGGGCTTTACACGCAAAAGAACCCATTCAGATCAGCAACACAGAAACGGATTCTACTTTTGCCGCTCAACGACCACGCGCCAAAGCCGAAGGCTATCGCTCTATTTTGGCAGTCCCGCTCAACACACAACACGCACCGCCCGCAGCGTTATTGGTTTTCCGCCCCGACCCGCACGTCTTTACCAATAACGAGACCCAGCTTCTCGTCAACTTTGCGAACCACGTTACAATGGCAATCGAAAACGCAACGCTATACTCACGCAGCGACAATCGGCTACAGCAGCAAACACGTCGCATCGAAGCGCTTGTACACTCTCTTTCAGACGGACTCATTCTTAGTAATCTGAGTGGAAACGTGATCTACACCAACAGACGCATTGGCGAACTTGCCAATCTCTCATCCGATGAGTTGGAGCGCGCCAGCGTCGATAGTGTTATCAATCGCATCCTAACAAAAGCCTCAACGCCGCAGCAAATTCGCCAACGCATTGACGATGCACTTTCAGGCAAAAAAGAACGCGGGGTTGAAATTCCACTCGTCAGCCAAAACCGACGGATCGACTTACGCCTACAAGTTTTTGATGTAACAGATACCCAAGGAAAACCCATCGGACGCGGACTGATCTTGCGCGATATTACTGCGGACCAAGAAGTTGATCGCATGAAATCCAGTTTGATCTCAACGGTTTCACATGAATTACGCACGCCGCTTGCTGCCATAAAAGGCTACGCCACCACCCTGCTCGCGGATGATGTTGAGTGGGATACCGCTTCTCAACACGAATTTCTCTCGATCATTTCGGATGAAACGGATCGCCTCAGCGCGTTGGTCAATAGTCTGCTCGATCTTTCACGTATCGAATCTGGCAACTTGCGTATTTCGCATATTGAATGTTCTGTACCCGACATAATCGAACGCGCTGCCAAAAGCGCGCACCTGCAGGATGAAAACAACCTCGTCCTCGCTCTTGACCCGAACTTGCCCACGTTATATGCAGATCCTCCCCGTCTTGAAACCGTACTCCGCAACTTGATCGAAAACGCGGTTAAATACGCCGGAGAAAAAGCCACCATTCAAATAAAGGTTACTCCCGAAGAAAGCGCTATCGTATTTCGCATCAAAGACAATGGCCCCGGCATCCCAGAAGAAGAAAGCGAACGCATTTTTCAAAGTTTTTACCGCGTAGATACCAGCCTCACCCGTCTTGCCAGTGGCGCAGGTCTTGGGCTGGCAATTTGTAAAGGTCTTATTCACGCACATGGCGGCGAGATTTGGGCAGAGCACCAGAAAAAAGGTGCTTGCATCGCATTCTCGATCCCCACTGCCAACCCCGATACCCCTTAGACGCCAGTACATGAAGATAAGAAAGGTAATCAAACTATGAGCACCAATTCCCCCACCGTTCTTGTTGTTGACGACGAAAAACCCCTGCGAGATTTTGTTCGTCGAAACCTTGAAGTACGTAATTTCAAAGTAGAGACCGCATCAAATGGATTGGAAGCGTTGGCGATCTTCAACACCCAAAATGTTGACCTGGTTATCATGGATATTATGATGCCGCATCTGGATGGACTGGAAACTACCCGCCGCATTCGCCAAACTTCGCTTGTGCCGATCATCATACTCACCGCGCTGGGCGAAGAAGTAGACAAGGTGCGCGCCTTCGATATGGGCGCAGATGATTATCTCACCAAACCCTTTGGCACCGGAGAGCTTTTAGGACGCGTCAAAGCTGTCTTAAGGCGCGCAAGGTGGTCGGAGGCATCAGTCACCAATGAAAAAATTGTGCGCGAAGATATTGTTGCTGACCTGGAGCGACACGAAATCAGTGTTCGTGGCACACTATTAAATCTAACGCCAACTGAATTCAATTTACTGGTTTATATGATGCGCCACGCTGGCAAAGCGCTCTCGCACCGCTCGATCTTACAAAGTGTTTGGGGACCAGAATATGGTGAAGAGGCTGAATATTTGCGCGTATACATGGGAAAATTACGCCAAAAAATAGAAAAAGATCCACTAAACCCTGAATATCTACTCACTGAACGAGGAATTGGCTACCGTTTCAAGGGTTAGCTTTTTACGAAATAACCAAAACACCCCTGTTTTTATATTGGCTATACACCGTTTTTCAAGAAAAGATTAGACATCTTGCATAAGTGCTCTAGCCGCCTTAATTCACTCGGGGCATTTTCCTCAGCGGCATATTTCTGAGAAGCTTCCGCTGATGACGACGCAGGGAACATGGTCAAAATAAGTTTTTGCAAGCTATCTATTCTTTTTTTACAGCCGAACACTCCCAAAAAATTTGTATTAGAATTTAGGAGAGGGCAGGTCGGGGGAGAGACGACAAAGTGCCTAAGCTCGTAACATAAGTAATTAAATCCAAAAAGGCTTTTATCAGGTATTTACATAAAACTATCTGTTTTTTAGTCTTTTTTTGTACTGCACGTGTAGAATAATTACAAAGTAAGTTTGGCCAAAGACTTACCATTCTGTTTTTTTCGTCCCACAATTCCAAATGGAGGAGTACCAATGAAACGTTCGTTAGTTACCCTTTTCTCCCTGCTTATGCTTGCCAGCCTTGTTTTAGCAGCCTGTGGAGCACCGGCTCCAGAAGCCCCCGCCGCTGAAGAAGCACCAGTAGCTGAAGCCCCCGCCGCTGAAGAAGCACCAGTAGCTGAAGCCCCCGCCGCAGAGGAAGCTCCTGCAGGTGCACCTGAGCCCGCAGAACTGGTTATCGGGTTTACATCATCAGTCACAGGTAAATACGAAGTTTCATCCACACGGCAAGTTAATGGTTTCAGCCTATGGATGAATCAAGTGAACGACGCTGGTGGCCTGACCCTTAGCGATGGCACTGTTGTTACCTTCAGCTACCAAACGTATGACGACGAATCAAATGCTGAACGCGTTCAAGAACTATATACTCGCTTAGTTACCGAAGATAATGCAGATTTCTTGATCAGCCCCTATTCATCCGGCTTAACATCAGCTGCTTCGATTGTTGCTGAACAAAATGGCAAAATCCTCCTAACTACTGGCGCTGCCGATGATGCCGCTTACAAAACTGGCAACACAAGCTTATTCCAACTATACACACCCGCCAGCCTTTATATGTCCAGTACGGTTGACATGCTCAAAGAGTTGAATCCTGGTGCAAAAGTCGCCTTGGTTTATGAAGATGTTAAATTCTCAACTTCTGTAGCTCAAGGCATTAAGCCTTATCTCGAAGCAAATGGTTTTGAAATCGTACTCGAAGAAGGTTATGCTTCTGAAACCGCTGACTTTGGTCCTATTGTCAACAAGATCAGTGGCTCTGGCGCAACCGTATTGCTTGGCGGCGGTCACTATAATGATGGCACGGCATTAGCTCGTTCGCTGTATGATCGCAACGCAGGCTTGGAACTGATCTACTTGTTGGTCGCCCCGGCTGACACCAAATTCCCGGAATTAGGCGATGCCGCTCTCGGCGTTGTTTCATCCAGCCAATGGGAACTAAAAGCCACTCACAATGAAGCAGAAGCTAATGATTTAGGATTTGAGTGGTTTGGCCCTACAGGCGAAGAGTTCGCTGCCTCTTATGAAGCCGCTTACGGTGATGCACCTACCTACCATGCTGCTGGCGGCTATGCTGCTGGATTGGTACTACAAAAAGCAATCGAAGATGCCGACTCCGTAGATTCTGATGCTGTCAAAACCGCCCTGAACGCTATGAATATGATGGCATTTTACGGTGGTATTCGATTCGACACATCTGAAGAAGCCCACGGTTTACAGATCGCGCATAAGATGGTTGTTGCCCAATGGCAACTTGACGATGCCGGCGAATTCGTACTTGAGATCGTTGCCCCCGCGGGCGTTGCAACATCCGATCCGCTTTACCCCATTCCTACCCACTAGTTACAATTTTTACCAAACATCCCCTCAGGAAATATCCTGAGGGGATGTCTTTTATCCACAGATTACCGGGAGTACTTATGCAACAACTAAGCTTGCTTCTAACATCCCTTCCCGATGGCATTTTATTAGGTTTTGTTTATGGTGTCGCAGCAATGGGGCTAACGCTCATCTGGGGCGTTATGGACGTCATCAACCTATCTCACGGACCGATCATCTCGCTGGGAATGTTTGGTACATTTTTTATCTTTATCAAAATGGGCATCAACCCTTATTTAGGGCTCATACCCGTCGCTATACTCGGGCTACTCTTAGGGGTTGCGATTTACTTTATCGCAGTTCACAGGGTAATTGATGCACCACATCTGTCATCGTTGTTGGCAACTTTCTCAGTCAACATGATCATCATTGGTATTGCCACCGCCGCCTTAACTACATCCCCTTACAATGTTGACTTCAACATGGGCAGCTTTGACCTAGGCTTCACGACCATTCTCGGCACACGCCTCATTGCCGCAGTGATCGCTATTCTTGTTACGGGTGGACTATATTTTTTCTTATATAGAACCCGCCCCGGAAAATATATCCGCGCAGTGACGAATAACCGAGCAGCTGCCGAATTAATGGGTGTTCCCTCAACCCAAATATTAGCTCTCAGCTTCGGACTTGGCACAATGCTTGCTGCCATTTCAGGGGCATTGATCGCCACCTTTTTCCCCTTTAGCATTCTCTCAGGGGCAGGCTATGAGCTAAAAAGCTTCGTCATTGGCGTACTAGGCGGTCTTGGCAACCCTGTCGGCGCACTCTTTGGCGGTCTTATTCTAGGCGTTCTGGAAGGCGCTATCCCTGCGTTTATGGAAACTTCCTGGGTTCCTGTTATTGAATTTGGCTTATTTGTTATCATTCTTCTGGTTCGTCCTAACGGTCTCTTTGGAGCAAAAGAATGAAAAATTGGCGAAATCACCTCGGACTCATAGTTCCGTTATTGGTGGTAACCGGGCTTGCGATTTGGCCAGCCCTTACCGATAGCGTATCTAATCGCGAAAATGCATTTACGATTCTGAAGGCCATTGCGCTGGCATCCAGCCTCAATATTTTACTTGGCTACACAGGTTATGTCAGCTTTGGGCATATTGTCTTCTTTGGCTTTGGCGGCTATGTTGGTTTATATTTCCTCAATGAACAAGGATGGTCTATTTGGACATCGCTTCTGATTGCAGGGATATCATCAGGCATTCTCGCTTATTTGCTGGGAAAAGCCATTTTACGTTTGCGTGGTGCATATTTTGCGCTGGCAACCATCGGCATTAACGAGGCTGTAAAAGCCTTTATCAACAACTTTGATCTCTTCGGTGGTCCCATTGGTATGACACTGAACTTCAAGGTTTACAAAGAATATGGCGGGGCAGCAGAAGCGCTAAGCATGGCTTTTTACATCATGGCAGGATTGGCTCTTGCAGCGATTGTTCTTAGCTACCTCATCCGCGTCTCAAAATTTGGATTAGGGCTTCTCGCCATCCGAGAAAACGAAGATGCAGCAGAAGTAATGGGCGTAGTTGCCCCCGATGCAAAAACCTGGGCTTATGTTCTTTCGGCAATCATCCCTGGCATGGTCGGAGTTCTCTTCTTCTTCAAAAATGGGAATGTAGAGCCTCACGGTGCTTTTCCGCTTCATGCCTCGATCGAACTTTTGGTCATGGTCATGCTTGGCGGCCAAGGTACTGTCCTGGGTCCAATTCTTGGAGCATTCGCTTATCAGGGAATGCGCGGCTACCTCGTCACCAGTGATTTCTTCAAAGATATTCAACTTTCGGTCTCTGGTGTAATTCTATTAATCATCGTTCTCTTCATCCCCGCTGGAGCAGTCGGTTGGTTGCGTAATCGTTTTGCGCCGCTACGGAGGGTATTGCCATGACACCACTTTTACAAGTAGAGGGCGTCACCAAACGCTTCGGCGGCTTACAGGCGCTTACCTCAGTTACCTTTGATCTACCCGAAGGACAAATTTTAGGATTGATCGGCCCGAACGGTGCAGGAAAAACGACGCTCTTTAATTGCATCAACGGCGTTTACACCCCCGAGGTTGGGCGCGTTCTTTTTCATGGAGAAGATGTCACCGGCAGTAAAACTTATGCGATGGCAAAACGCGGTTTAGCGCGCACACATCAGATCGTTCAGCCGTTGGAAGAGTTGACTGTTCGTGAGAATGTTATTGCCGGCGCTTGTTTTGGGCGCGAAAACCATAGTTTGGGCAGCGCAGGTGAAATTGCGTCCGAGGTAATGGAATTTGTTGGGCTTGAGAAACGTGCCGATCAATTGGCAGCAAGCCTAAACGTCGCACAAAAGAAACGCCTTGAAATGGCACGTGCATTGGCAGCTCGCCCGTATCTTCTTTTGCTGGATGAAGTTCTCGCGGGGCTTAATCCCAGTGAGATCGCCGGCATGGTTGAGATAGTCAAAAAGATCCGTGACCGCGGGATTACCATCATCATGATTGAACATGTAATGAAAGCTGTTATGAATGTTTCTGATCGCATGGTTGTGCTGGATTATGGGCAACAGATCGCTGAAGGAACGCCTGAGGAAATTGCAAATAACCCACAAGTGATCGAGGCGTATCTTGGCGACCCAAATCTCGCAAAGAAATTAATGGGAGAGGACGAATAATATGGCAATCCTTGAAGCAAAAGATATTAGCTCCGGTTATGGAGAAGTACAGATTTTATGGGGTGCCAGCCTCTCGTTAGAAGAAGGGAAGTTAACCTCCCTGGTCGGGGCAAATGGTGTTGGGAAAACCACACTCTTGCGTACTATCGTTGGGTTAAATAAACCATGGGAAGGCTCGATCTGGTTTGAGGGTGAAGATGTAAGCAAACTCTCAGCACATGCTAAAGCCAGCATGGGTTTGGTTCTCGTTCCGGAAGGACGCCAACTCTTCACCGATATGACCGTTTACGAAAACCTTGAAATGGGCGCAACTGCACAACGATCCCGAGCGCGCATGGCAGAGAGTTTTGAAAAAGTCTTTACCATGTTCCCACGCCTGAAAGAGCGCAGAGGTCAAAAATCTGGCACATTAAGCGGTGGAGAGCAGCAAATGCTAGCTGTAGCGCGTGGCGTTATGGCAGACCCCAAAGTGCTCATCATTGACGAGCTCTCACTTGGCTTGGCTCCCGTTCTCGTACTCGATCTTTTTGGAAGCCTAAAAAAACTCAAAGACGAGGGGATCACTATCCTCTTGGTAGAGCAAAATGTTCAAATGGCGCTTGCTGTAAGCGATTATGGCTACGTTTTAGCTGAAGGACGCAACGAAATGCAAGGACCAGCGAAGGAACTCATCAATAATAAGGAGATTCGTTCTGCTTACTTAGGTATATAATAGAGATAAACCGATTGCATACCTATCTACCATAAGGAGCTAACCATGTTAGTAGAAGGACGAATGTCCCGCCCCGTAATCGCTATTAGCCCAGATATGCCCATCCATGATGCGCACAATCTTTTCAAACAAGAACAAATTCGCCGCGCACCCGTGGTCAAAAAAGGCAAGTTAGTTGGCATTGTTTCTGATCAGGATCTTATTGATGCAGCCCCCTCGCAAGCAACAACGCTAAGCGTTTGGGAAATGAACTACCTGCTCAGCAAGATCACGGTCAAAGACATCATGAGTAAAGAGGTCATCACCATTGACGAAGACACTCCCATTGAGCAGGCAGCCCGTATTATGGCTGATAACAAGATCGGTGGTCTTCCGGTTATGCGTGACGACAAAGTTGTCGGTATGATCACAGAAACTGATCTCTTCAAAGTTTTCCTCGAACTGATGGGCGCTCGTGAAAATGGCGTACGCGTAACAGCACTGGTTGAAGATACTCCCGGTATTTTGCAAAAAGTTACCCAGGCTGTTACCGCAATTGGCGGCAACTTCATCTCTTTCGGACAATTTACGGGAGAAGATGTTGGCAGTAAATTGCTAACCTTCAAAGTCATTGGCGCAAAACAGGAAGATGTCAAAAAAGCCATCTGGGATATTTCGAAAGAAGTCTGGGATATTCGCGAGTGTTGCTACTAAAGAAAATTGATTAGACAAAAAAGCCGACCTTTTCAGGTCGGCTTTTTAATTCTATGACTATTTCTGAGATTTTTTAGATCGAGGTGCTGCTCCACGCCGCTTCTCTCTCAGATTCTTGGCTGGGCTTCTGCGGCCCGAGCCACTGCTCGTCTTTGGCTTGGAGCGACGAGCCGACCCGCTACTTGACCTTGGTTTGACGCCGCCACTCTCCCCTTTCAAAAGTTTCACCTCGTCGGCAGAGAGATAGCGCCACTCCTTTGGCTGCAAACGCCCCAATTCCAAGTCGCCAAATCGAATGCGTATGATCTTCACCACAGGCAAACCCAGCAAACTTCCTGTCTCGCGGATCTGGCGTTTACGCCCCTCTTTCAAAACTACTTTTAACCAGGCACCCTTGCCCGCCTTTCCTTCAACGAAAACCTTCGCGGGGGCTGTTCGGTAACCATCTTCCAGGATAATACCGCGTCGCCAGGAATCGAGCTGCTTCTGGTCCGGCTGGCGCGCAACCAATACCTTATAAACCTTCTCATGCCCATAACGTGGGTGCGAAAGTCTATTTGCCAAATCGCCATCATCAGTCATGATGATCAAACCTTCGCTCTCAATATCCAGCCGCCCAACGGGGTAAATACGCGCCTCGATGGGAATCAGATCCCGCACCGTTGGGCGCGGATCAGGGCTGGTAACAGCCGAAATAACGCCACGAGGCTTATTCAGAGCAATATATATCTTGCTCTTTGGCACAGATATTTCTTTGCCATCTACTGTGATCGTGTCTTTATCAGCGTCAGCGTTTTGCCCTAAAGAAGCAACCTTACCATTCACACGCACGCGCCCGGCAGTAAGATAATCCTCACAACCGCGCCGTGAGCCTAAGCCCGCGTGCGCCAAAATCTTTTGTAATCGTTCTTCCATTTTATTTATCCCTTCAGGATCTGGTTATCGACATCATCTGCAATAATCTCTGAAAGATCGAGAGTAGGTAATGCAGAGAGAGAAGATAAACCAAAATGTTGTAAAAATTCAGGCGTAGTGCCATATAAGATCGGGCGCCCAGGACCTTCAGCACGCCCACTTTCATGGAGCAAGCCCTTATTCAAGAGAGAGCGCATGACACCATCGCTATTCACACCACGGATCGCGTCCACTTGCGGGCGCGTAACAGGCTGCTGATAGGCAATGATCGACAAGGCTTCCAACGCAGCGGGACTCAGCTTGGTTGTCGCATCCAGCCCGAGAAACTCCTCGATCAACGGGGCAAGTTCAGGGGCAGTTGTCAACTGCACACGTCCGCGATGGGTCTGGATCCGCAAGCCTCGGGTCACGAGCGTTTCGTCCAATTCTTTCAGAGCAGCGGTTACCTTGGCAGGTGTCAAGTCCAAAACTGTGCCCAACTGCGTTAGCGGAACCGGTTCCGCTGCAACAAAGAGCAAGCCTTCCAACTTGGCAACGAGGGAGAGTTCCGGGGTGCTTTTAGAGTCGCTCATGCTATAATTGCTCCGTTCGTCTTTTATGAAAAAGAGAGAAAATATGTCTAGAATAAAAGTGTTCTTTGCGCTATTTGCTTTATTATTTGCCACGCTGGCTTGCACCATGAATATCGGCGGTCCAGACTATCCCGACGCGACCATTCCTGTTTCGGCACAAGCTGTTGAAAGTATGCAGGCGCAATTTGAAGCTGCGTTCGCTGCTGCCCTTTTGAATGGCGGCGACGTGATCTTAACCGTAACTGAACCACAGATCACATCTTTTCTTGCCATCAAATTGCAGAACCAAAACTCGCCTCTCTTCACAGAGCCGCAAGTTTTCCTACGGGATGGCAGCATGCAAATATACGGCAAAGCCACGCAGGGCTATTTTGTTGCCAATGTTAAGATCACTGTTCAAGTTGGCGTCGATGAAGCCGGGCAGCCCGATATCCAAATCGTTTCTGCCGATTTCGGCCCGCTCCCTGTACCAGAAACATTAACCGCATCGCTCGCTGCGATTATCAAAGAGGCATATACCGGCGCGATCGGGCCTGTAGCAACAGGTTTTCGGATCGAGCAAATCGGCATCCGCGATGGCTTTATGGTCATGTCTGGGAAGGTCAAATAGCGAGTGGATTATACCAGTAAGACAAGCCTTCGGACGCTTTCTGCTCCGCGTATATTTTCCTTTGGATGGATTACCGTTTTCGCCCTCCTTTTGGCTGGCTGCGGCTCCCCAAAAATATTACAGGGAGAAATACAGATCGGCATCAACGCCGATGGACAAAGCATCGCCCTCGAAATCCCTGCCGGCAGCAGCGTGGAAGAAGCGCTCCAGAGTGCAGAAATAGCGTTGAACGAAAGTGACCGCGTGGAGCCACCACCTTATACTATTCTCGGTGAAGGCGACCATATCCAGATTATCCGCGTGGAAGAGATATTTGAAGCACAAGAAGAGATCATCCCCTACGAACGCCAGGTTGTGCGCAACGAATCTCTCCCCGAAGGCGAAACACGCTTGATCCAACCAGGGCAAAATGGACTACAAGAGATCACTTATCGCAGCGTCTACGAAGACGGCGAAGAGATCAGCAATAGTCTGGTAAAAACCGTCATCATCCATACCCCGGTACCTGAAATTACAATGGTCGGCGTGCAGGCTATTTTTGCACCGATCCCCGTCCCGGGTGTGATCGCCTATCTCTCTGGCGGCAATGCCTGGGTTATGGAAGATTCAACCGCTAATCGGCGTGCTATTGTCACCACCGGCGATCTGGACGGACGTATTTTTGCCCTTTCCCCAAATGCCGGCTGGCTCCTTTTTACACGAAAATCTGAAAAAGACCCTGCCGAAGAGATCAACACACTTTGGGTTGTTAGTACAACCGGCTCCCCAAAAGAGCCGATCAAGATCGGTGCATCCAATGTGGTACACTTCGCCGGTTGGCGCCCCAATGCCGGTGCGCGCGTCTATTATTCCACAGTCGAACCCCGCGCTGCTGCCCCGGGCTGGCAAGCAAATAATGACCTGTACATGGTCAGTTTCAGTGCAAGCTGGTCTGCCAAGCCCCAAGAGATCATCGAAGCGAACGCAGGCGGCATCTATGGCTGGTGGGGGATGAATTTTACATGGTCGCCCGACGGCAGGAAGCTCGCCTACACCCGCCCTGATGGGATCGGTCTCGTAAATATGGATACAGGCAGTTTTGAACCACTGCTCAATATCACTGCGCTCAGCACTCATAGCGATTGGGCATGGATACCAGGTCTTGTTTGGGGTGGTGACAGCCGCACGCTATACACCGTCACGCACGCATCTGCATCGAATCTGGTTAGCCTTGAAGATTCTCCCTACTTCGACTTAAGCGCGGTTTCCATTTCGAACAGCACGAATATCCAACTTTCGCCCAAAACAGGAATGTTTGCCTATCCCTCCGCATCGCCCATTCGCCCCAGCGGGAAAGAGCAAATGTACCAGATTGCCTATCTACAAGCCATCTTTCCCGCTCAAAGTGAAAATAGCCGTTATCGGGTCATCGTTATGGATCGGGATGGGTCAAACCGCCGAGCGATTTTCCCACCTGAAGATGCACAAGGAATCGAACCACAAACGCCCACCTGGACGCCTGATCCGGTTCCCGGTCAAACGGGCGACTTCCTCGCGCTCATCTATCAAGGCAATCTCTGGCTGGTCGACTCTGGCTCAGCAGAATCTCACCAAATTACCGGCGACGGGTTAATCAGTCGCATTGATTGGAAAAGCCTCTCCAATTAAAGGACGGACTTATGCGAATTCTTATCACTGGTGCGGCTGGCTTTCTCGGCTCTCACCTTTGCGACTATCTTCTTGCAGACGGACATCAGATCGTAGGCATGGATAATTTCATCACAGGCAATCCTGAAAATATCGCCCACCTGATGGGCAATGAAAACTTCAGCTTTTACAAGCACGATGTTTCCAATTATATTTTCACCCCCGACAAAGTGGATGCTGTCCTACACTTTGCATCCCCAGCTAGCCCTAATCCGGATTCAGAACGCGCCTACTTCAACCTCCCTATTCAGACTATGAAGGCTGGCGCATTGGGGACGCATAATTCGCTTGGCGTAGCAAAAGCACATAATGCAAAATTCCTACTTGCTTCCACGAGTGAAATCTACGGCGATCCGACCGTCCACCCCCAAAGCGAAGACTATCCCGGAAATGTTGACCCGATTGGGACGCGTGCTGTCTACGACGAAGCAAAACGATTTGCAGAGTCGCTAACAATGGCATATCATCGCTATCACGGGGTAGATACACGCATCGTACGCATCTTCAATACCTATGGTCCCCGCATGGACCTAGAAGATGGACGCGCGTTGCCAAACTTCCTCAAACAAGCCTTGCTTGGAGAAGAACTCACTGTCTATGGCAATGGACAACAAACCCGCTCCTTCTGCTACGTTGATGATCTGATCAAAGGCATCGTCCGCTTGCTCTATTCCGATGAAAACTTTCCGGTCAATATCGGCAACCCGGATGAGATTACTATCCTCCAGTTCGCAGAGGCGATCAACCGCGTTACAGATAACCAAGGCGGTATCACCTTCGTTCCTAGCGGACGCAGCGCAAGAGACCCTCAGCGTCGTCGTCCAGACGTAACCCGCGCAAAAGAAATTCTCAAATGGGAAGCCCAGGTTGGGTTGGATGACGGCATTACTCGTACCATGCCGTATTTCAAGGAAAAACTGGGCCTCTAAGATGGGAATGTCCATCTTCAACCAAAAGGAGCGCGTACGCTTCTTTCGCTTTGCAATTGTCGGCGTCATTGGTGCCATAATTGACTTTGGCATGATGAATCTACTCACCCAAAAAGCGAATATGTCCCTTGTTGTTGCTGGAACAATTTCCTTCATCAGTGCCATCATCTCCAACTTTATTTGGAATCGTTATTGGACATACCCAGAATCGCGCTCACGTTCCATTTCAAAACAGTTGGCCATGTTCTTTGCCGTCAATATTGCTGGCATGGCTATTCGTCTTCCGATCTTGCACTTTGCAGAGCCGCCCATGCAAACGCTTTTCGATGGGTTAAAATTGAACATCTCTATGGATGCTGAATTTCTTGCTAAAAACATAACACTGGCATTAGCTGTCGGCATCGTGATGCTCTGGAACTTTTTCATCAATCGCTACTGGACATATAATGACGTTGACCAACCAACCCCTCTCCAAAATGCAAATTAGCGTATACTGAATATTGAAACAACTTTTAGAGAGTGTCTGAAAAGTCAAATTTTAGCTAAAGTTCTTATCATCAATCGGAT
>JABGQU010000039.1 GCA_018648605.1 Anaerolineae bacterium
CCTTCATCAGGATAATAGGTTCCCTGCGCTACCCATATCTCTGTGCAGTTACTATCGGCTAATGCGCTTTGTAGGTCAGGGTAGGCGTCGTTCCAAGAGGACCCACTCCCGCTTGCGCCAACTTTTACATAACAAAGCGACCATGTCGCCGCGTAGGCAGGTTCGGCTCGCATCCCAACTAGCATCAACGTTGAGATCAAAAGAACTGAAAGAATACTGGGAAGTGATTTCTTGAAAGACATAGGCGTCCCTCCTGGACAAAAAGCAAATAGGTAAAAACCCTTTATGCATTATAGACTAAAATATAACTTGGTAATTTTCATCCTGATTGTCATATTTAGAGCAAAAAAATATGATAAGTCGAGTGGCTCTTTAAACCTAATAGTTTATTAATTCTTTTGCATCTGCGATATGAAAGTGTTTTCGATAGGCGTCTATCTCAGCGAGCAGTCCCTTGATGGCTAAAAATAAATCTGCTTGAGCGTATTTCTCTATTGCGCCCGAGGGTTTTGATAGACAAATATCATCATCTTCAACGACAACCTGTACCTGTCCGCCTGCAGCTAGCCACTCCAGCCCTAGACGGATGGTGGCTTCTCGTTGGGCAGTCACGGCGGCGAGGGTTGAGATTTCTGTGCGCCCATCTTTTTTTGCGAGGGTATATTTGACCAATCCCGCCAGGTGGGTAAGAAACTCTTTGGGCGTGAAGGCGAGCGGATCTATGCCGATGATATAAACCTTTTCTGGTTTGACCTTTTCGAGCATCGCACGCAATTCGCTTTGCCCGGGCGGGGAGGTGTAAATTGCCAACTCTGCCGCTTTTTTGAGTTGATAACGATTTTTCCCCTTGATCTCCGATTTGCCTTCAACAAAAACTTGCACGCCTGCCTCTTGCAAACTTGCAAACTCGCCACTTGCCGCTTGCAACTTGTAAACTTCTCTCTCTTCTCTACTCTCTACTTTTTCAACTTCCTCCGTCACCCTAAAATCGACCATTTCCAGCGTCAACTGCGGCGCACCGCGAAACTCACCCGTCCGCATTTTGAAGGCGAGATCGAAGCGGCTACCTTTGGTAGGGAGTTCTTCATCTGCGGCGTTCCACCAGAGAATGGATTGGGCGTTATCTTGGCTGTCTTTGACTGTTAAACGAAGATGTTCTTTATTTTTACCGATCTTGGCGAAGTGGCTTAACGTGAGATTGCGCGAGGCGAGTATCAGGCTGGGGTTACGGGGTCCGAAGGGGGCGAGTTTGGTCAGTTCGGCGCTTAGGTCGAGAGAAAGGTCGTTTAATGGCAACCAAGCATCAATTAAGAGCGTCGCTTCGGGCGGTTTTTCTGTGCCCAACTGTTGGGTGATAGTTCGGCTGATTCTTCTTCTGAACGAAGTGATCTCATCCGCATCCAGTGCCATGCCGGCCGCCATCGGATGACCACCGAAGCCGTGCAAAATATCCTTTTGAGCGGCGATGGCTTCGGTGATGTGGATGCCCGCGACCGAACGCGCCGAGCCGCGCGCTTTGCCATCTTCGCCGACTGAGAGCAAAATGACGGGTTTGTGATAACGCTCGCCGAGGCGGCTGGCGGTGATGCCGATAACGCCCGCGGGCCAATCTTTTTGCGCGAGAACGAGCGCAGCGGTCTCTTTTAGGGCGGGGTTATCACGAATTTGCGCTTCTGCCGCCTGATAAATTTGCGATGTGAGCAAGCGGCGTTGGGTATTCAGCCCTTCGAGTTGGGTGGCGATAACGCGCGCCTGCGCGGGGTTTTTGGTAGTCAGAAAATCGACCATGATATTGGCATCGCCGAGCCGCCCGATGGCGTTCATGCGCGGGGCAATGCCGAAGCCAATATCGCCTTCGTTAATGGTGAGCGGATTGATGCCCGCCAATTCGTAGAGCGTTTGCAAGCCGATGCGTTGGGTTTGGCGCAGCTCGATCAGCCCGCGTTGGAGCAGGTAACGCGCGTCGCCGTGCAGGTCGGCTACGTCGGCGGTGATGCCGAGGGCGACGAGATCTAGTAGTGCGTGATGCGTGAAACGTGAAACGTGATTTGTGCCCTCCAGTAATTTTTGAGCGAGGAGATAGGCTACGCCGACGCCAGGGAGCGTGGAAAGCGGGTGTTCTTCGGGCAGGCGTTTGGAGTTGACGACGGCGACGGCGTTGGGCAGTTTTGGTGGTAAATCGTGGTGGTCGGTGATGACGACATCTACACCGCGCGAATTTGCGTAATCAATGGCTTCGGTTTCGCTCACGCCGGTATCGCAGGTGACGATCAGTTCTGCGCCATTGTCGATGACTTCTTTTAAATACGGGATTTTGATCCCATGCGATTCGGTTGCCCGCACGGGGATATGCCAGTGGACATCTGCGCCGATTGCGCGCAAAGTTTGGACGAGAAGTGCAGTGGATGTTTGCCCGTCTACATCGAAATCACCCCAAACGCAGATCGATTCGCTCTTAAGAATGGCTTGGTTCACCCTGTCAACAGCGGTGCGGAGATCGGGCATCTCCCAGCCATCCGTTGGCGTGTACTCGTTCGGGTCGAGAAATGCTTTTGCGGTGGCGATGTCGGAGATTCCGCGTCGGACGAGAATCTGTTTGGCGAGCGGTATCAAGCCTAAATCCACGAGCGAATCGGGAATATCTACAGAGGTGGGGTCAAGCCAGCGTGTCATCAGGTCTCCATTACTAATGGGGGTAATATACCATGCCCTGCTATCGCTAAAGCTGATAAAATTTTTCAACATTAAGTTGCATCGAGGAGATGGTTATGAAACGAGTTTGGTATGTATTTGCGCTTTTATTCTTATGCATTGCGGTGGTTTTTGCGGGCTATCTGGCATGGCGTTACTTTCAGTATGGAGAGAAGCCAATAGCAACAATACTTTCCCCTGAAACTTCACTTGTACTTGAAGCTGGCGATGGGATCTCTGTAGCTGTGCAGGCGGAAGCCCAGGCTGGGATTTCCCGTATCGTTTTATTGGTAGATGGGGCGGTATACGCCGAAGAAAGCGCATCTGAAGAAACGACACTAACAGTTGCTTTCCCTTGGTATGCGACTTCGCTTGGCAGCCATACGTTGGAAGCTGTTGTGTATGACAGCGTAAACCAAGCCAGCGATCCCGTTTCTGTGCTGGTGGGGGTGCGCGCGAGACTGAAGCAAAGCTCGCTTGATTTTGAATATATCCCATCTGCGGATGCGGCTGATATCGGAGCTGATGGAGGGGGCGGAAATGCCAACGGGCAAGTTGTGCCGGTTGGGAACGCCAATAACGGGCAACCAAATGCCGAAGGTGAAATTCTCGGCGATCCACTTTCGCCAGACGAGATCGGTGGACAGGGCGATCTTCCCGTACTTGATGAAAACGATCTTGCGGGCAATCCGCTTACAGATGAAGATATTGACGCTCTGCAAGATTCGCAGGATGCTATCCCGACGATTACAGCATTCGATGCACAACCCCGTCGAAATGGACAGGCAATTCAAATTGCTTTCCATGTCGAAGCGCAGGATGACCTCGGTGTGAATCGGTTGGAATTCTATGTTGAGAATACGCTTACGAGAGATTCTTCCCCGCGAACAATGCTCTGCTTCGATGGGACCTTTTGCACGGTGGATGATGTTTATCCTTTTGCTGAAGAGGGAAGTTGGATCATCTCTGTCTTTGCGGTCGATACCAGCGGACAAGTATCAGAGCCGCATCTTTTATCTGTTGAAATCTTGGGGCACGAAGAATTTGACCCAGCGCTTGCCATCGCAGATGCCTTTGCCGACCGCCCGCTGGTGGCGGATTTCTTAGGAGAACGGGATTTTGGCATCCCGATTGATTTCAATAACGCGAACCCTGATGTAAATGTCGATAATTCCGTGACGGCTGAGCGTAGCTGTATTCAGGGTTTGGTTGAACCACGCGAAAACGGAAACTTTGTTTCAGCAACTTTATTATGTGAAGGTGAAGCGCTTGAAGGTGCATTTCTGCAATGGGAAATACGCGTTAGCCCCACCTATTCTGCCCTTGGAAGCGAAACGATCTTGAAGCGCGAATTTCAAGATCGCACAAGTTATAGTTCGGGCGATAATTTCTCCTTCTTGCATGAAATTCCATTTTGTGGAACCCCATCGAATTATCGCATTTTCCTGCGTTGGGTACGCATACAAGGAAACAGGTTTGAGCCGGTGTTCGGCGGCTCAGAAGTTATTGATGTATGGAATGTTCCAGGAAAGGATTGTGGTGAAGATGCCCTTATCCAGGATTTCCGAGCAGAGCCTTTAGCGGGCCTTGTGCAGCTTTCGTGGCGTGCAACCCAACACCCAGACCTATCGAGATCTGTTGACTATATCCTGCGACGTTACGACCCTACTACTCGTGAGCGTGTTGATATCCAAGCGGGAACGATCGACCGAGAACAGATCGCACAGGCAGATTTGTCCTTCTCATTTTCTGATGAAGCCGTTACCTGTGGTTTTAACCCTTATTTCTATTCTATTGTCTTGTCCAGATACGATAGCTTTGCAGATAGTTCAATTACTGTGGAGGTAGATCGTGTGCCCTGCCCCGAAGGTTCTATAGGCAATATCGCCATTGATCTACATGCGGGCTACTATCAAGATAGCGATGTACCTACACCGCTGTCGCCCTACCGCTCAGGGATCACCGCCCATTCCGTTATTCCAGCGGGTTTCGCGTGGGCGCAGGGGGAGAATCTTGTGCTGAGATTGAATGTAGAAGATATCGGGCGTGGCTCGGGTGATTTTGAAGTTTTATCCGGCAACCCCACAGAAATCCCCATTACCGACGCTGTTCGAGCTAATGGTTTTGTCTTCGATAGCGTTGCTTATGCCGAATGCAGCGGGTTACATCATAGATGGGGCTACGCTTGGGAGTTGCTCTCCAATGGCGTGCCCATCGAAACAGGTCCCGTCTTTGAAGTGGCTTCGTCGCCTTGTGTGCCTAATGTGAATCACGCACCCATTATGACCTCTGTGCGTGGCAGCAGTGAATCAAATTTCTGTAGCAGCAATCCCAATTGTGTCGTGCTCGAATGGGGCCCTTTACCACCTTTTCCTGAAGACATCTTCGACCCTAATGTCTTATTGCAAGTGGACGCACTGGGCATTTATCGTCGTATAGTCTCGCGTATTGATGGAGATGTTGGAGTGCCTGCGCAACTCTGGACTATTTCGGCAGAGCAAAACGCCTATATTGACACAAGCGTGCCCTGTACCGAGAGCGCGGGTGATCTCGTCTACTCATACTCTCTGATCGCTATGGGGCAGGGCGTACATGAAGGTTTAACGAGCGGGGTTGGGGGCAGGACCGCCTTTATCGACTCTCCCGCCTGCGGGGGAACTTATACCGCAACCGGACGGATCGTGGAGTAGGAGAATCTTATGCGAATAAAAACACTTTCTATACTAATAGCTCTTTCGCTTTTGCTAACGGCCTGCAATGTGCCGGCCTCCATGACGGGAGCAAGTTCGGGCACGCTCGTCATCATGTCGCCCCTCGATGGGACGCATCTAAACGTTGGAGATACCGTCGATATTCTGAGCCAGATGAGTCTTCCATCCGACACTACATCTGCAATGCTCATAGTGAATGATGCCATGTATCGGCAGGATGATTTAAATAATCCGATCAGCGCGGGAAGCCTTTATCAGCCCTGGGCGCCGACTGAGCCGGGGACCTATACGATCAGCGTACGCGTTTCGAGCGCGGATGGGGAGCTTGCTTCCAATACAATTACAGTCATTGTCGGTGAAGTGGACGCCGCCACCCTGCCACCCCCAACGGATGCCGCGCCCACAGAAACCCTGCTCCCCAACGTGACAGCAACAGCAACGGTCTTTGTACCGAGCGCAACGCCGCTGCCCGCCGCTACGGATGTCCCTACGGTAACGGCTGTTCCGCCTACAGCAACAACTGTCGTTTTGGCAAATAGTTTGGTCTCTGGCAAAGTCTTCCGTGATGAAAACGGGAGCGGCAGCCTGAATCCCGCTGACACGCCCATCTCAGGCGTAAGCGTGCTTTTGGGCAGCGGCGCCTGCCCCTCGAGCGGATTGCAGATCACCCAAACTGGGGGTGATGGCAGCTATACCTTCCCATCGCTGGCAGCCGGGCAATATTGCGTTACGGTGGACACTAGTTCGCTGCCCAATATTGGCGGTACATGGCAATCCAGCTTGTCCAATCCGCTTGGCGTTAGTTTGGGCGTTAGCGAAAGTTTAGCCGGGAAAAACTTCATGTTCCAGCCGATCATTCAATAAGGAATAGCAGTAGCGTATGAATGACTAGGGTTTTCGCTTGGGCAGGCGTGCGTTTCTCATTGCAAAAGCAAAAAAAACTAATGATATAGAAAACACGGAGAAAAACTTTTCTCCGTGTTTTTTTGTGTATAAAGCTCTAGTCTGGAATTATATTCACTGATGTTACGCAGCAACAAGATTTTTGCCCTATCAGCCCCCTCCCAGCCTCCCCCAAATTCCAAGTGCGTGGAATTTAGGGGAGGAGCTAGACCTAAACCGTGTTTTTTACTGGTTCCGCCTATTTTATCTTTTCAAAATCGGGGGATGCCCGACAGGGCAGGGGGGGATGATGAAATTAAAGCAGTGCGTAAGATCAGTTATTCAGAAACAAGTCTGTTAAATGAAAATAGAACGCGGATCTTGAGCCTGACATCGCGTTCTATTTTGTCTAATGAAAAACTAATTTATTCGTCCGTTACAAAATCGTGTCCAGCCGACATCCAGCCTTGAATGCCGCCAGCGATACTTGTCACGCTCGAATATCCGGCATTGAGCAAGATATCGCGTCCAACTTGTGAGCGATTACCAGAATTACAAATAACGATAACTTCAACACCTGTGGGGACTTCGCTAACGCGCGCTTCCAATTCGTCGAGGGGGATGAGCGTTGCACCATCTACATGGTATTCAACCCACTCCTCGGGTGTGCGGACATCCAGCATATAAGTGCCTTCTTCAAATTTCTCATATGCCATCGCTGTGTTGATCTCGGCGGGCAGGCTATTTACTGTAGCTGTATTTCCTTGGGAAGGGTTACTGCCAAAAACAAGGAAAGCAATCACGACGAAGATTAACGCGGCAATCGCGATCATCATTTGGTCTTGTTTCTGTTTTGCCTCTTGTTTTGCATTTTTCTTATTTGTGGTCTTGCGTTGTTTTTTAGCCATAAAATTCTCCTTAGGGTTTACATTTTAGATGAGGAAGGGTGAGAAAAGTTGCATTTTCCGCCTCTCTGTCTTTCGTACAAAGTGCTCTTGGGGGATAGCTCTGAGCGGCGCAAGAGCAGATGGGCTAGAACGGAAATAATAATGGTAATACTAACATCGTAATGACCATCGCGATCAGGATCAACGGTGCGCCGAGTTTGATATAGTCGCTAAAGCGATAATTCCCTGCGCCCATGACGAGGGTGTTCACCGGCGAAGCGACAGGGGAAGCAAATGCCATCGAAGCCGCAACCGCAACAGACATCAGCAAGGCATGGGGTTGAATGCCCAAATTTTGGCCAATCGCTAAAGCGAGCGGAGCGATGAGCACCGCCGTAGCGGTATTGGAGAGCACTTGCGTGAAAAGCGATGTGACGAGGAATAAACCGCCTACGATCCAGATCGGGTTGAGCGCCCCGAGGATCGTGGTCAGGTTTTCAGCGATAAGCGCAACCAACCCCACTTTATCGAGCGCCGCACTCATTGGCAGCATCCCGGCAACGAGGACGATACTCTTCCAATCGATCACGTTATAGGCTTCGTCGATGCTCAGGCAGCCGGTTAAGATCATGAGCAGCGCAGCAAGCATAGATGAAGTTGTCAGCGGCATAAACTCGCCAACCATACTGAGCAACATCGCCAACAGGATCAAACCCGCCAGCGGAGCTTTGGCGCGTTGTGGGGGACCTTGCATTGCTTCGGGATGTCCCATCACGACGAAATCACGGCGTTTTTGGCGTAGCGCAAGGATATTTTTCCAGGAGCCTTGCACCAGCAACGTGTCACCAAAGCGCAGGGGTGTTGCTTTTAGGTTGAGGCTCTCTCCTTCGCTCGGGCGTTGAATGCCGAGTACGGTTAGACGATAAATGCGTCCAAAGCTGAGTTCGGATAAGGTTTTGCCAACCAGGCGTGAACGCTGGGGGAGCAGTACCTCGGCAATGCCCACTTCTTCGTTGCTGATGGCTTGTTCGTCAGATCGTTTGGCAGGCTGGACGCCCAGATTCCAGGATGCGGCTAAGTGTGAGATGCCGCTGGCTGTACCTTGCACGATCAGCAGATCGTCGGGCTGAAAGGTGGTCTCGGCGGAGGGTTTCAGCCCTTTGGCTTTATCCGCTTGCCAAATAAGGCGCGTTTCGCCAAGCTTTACCATTGTTTTGGCTTCGGGTTTGCGTCGAATTTCGAGAATGTTCACATTGAAGCGTGCGCCAAATTCTCCTTCGGCGATGCTTTTGCCAACCAGCGTAGATGCCGCTCTAACGCGCAAACGATAAAGGTTGTCGGGGAGCCGATAACGCTCGGCGATCTCCTCCGGTGTTTCGAAGCGTAGCAAGCCTTTCTCACGCGTGCGATCTGGCAGCATCCGCTTTCCCAGTGTAACCATGAAGAGTATCCCGACAACGACAAGTAGAATCCCCAATGGTGCATAGTCGAAAAATTGAAAAGGCTGCATCCCGTTTTCGCTTAAAAGGTCGCTAACGATCAGGTTGGGCGGCGTGCCGATCAGCGTTGTTGAGCCGCCGAGCAATGCGCCAAAAGAGAGCGGGATGAGCAGCTTGGATGGGCTGAGTTGGACGCTGGCTGCCATGCTGATAACCGCGGGCAGCAAGACGGCGACAGTGCCCGTATCGCTCATGAATGCAGACAGGATTGCCACCGTGAGCATTACCGCGATCATCAGGCTTGTTTGCCCGCCTCCCGCTACTTTGAGAATCTGCCTGCCAATGGACGCTGCCAGCCCCGTTTGCAAAATTGCCCCCCCAATCACAAATAGCGATGCGATGGTGAGTACGATAGTGCTTGAAAACCCCGCTATTGCCTCTGTGGGGGTGAGTAAATTCGTGACCATGAGCGTGATGACGACGATGAGGGCAACAACGTCGACACGTAGCCATTCGGTGACAAAAAAGATGATGGCGAAGGCAAGAATGCCGAGGGTGAGAATCATTTCGAAAGTCATGGCTGTATTATACTTTTTTATCACGAATTGAACGAATGGTACGAATAAAAAAATAGATTGTTGTTCTAGAAATGGAAGAGATGCAACTCTCGGTATAGAAAAGGGTTTCATCATTCAATTCCATTTATTGTTAGATTAAGAAGGTGATTATGCGTGAAGTAAAAGAAATGTCGGCTTTTGATATTATCGGACCGATCATGATCGGTCCCTCCAGCTCGCATACCGCAGGAGCAGTTTTTTTAGGGCAGATCGCCAGAAAAATTTTAGGTGTAAAACCTGCCCGCGCTGAAATAAACTTGCACGGCTCTTTTGCAAAAACAGCTAAAGGGCACGGCACAGATAAAGCCCTCGTTGCGGGTTTATTGGGGTTTTCTGCAAATGATGAGCGTATTAAAAACAGTTTTCAAATAGCACAGGAAGAGGGGTTTAATTACGAGATCAATTCTGTTGATATGGGAGAAGATGTCCATCCCAATTCTGTGCAGTTCTCTCTCTGGGGGACAGGAAAATGGGCAAAGGTTGCAGGTGCTTCGCTGGGAGGCGGTGCGGTTGAGGTCAATACTGTGCAGGGACGTAAAGTTAAATTTAATGGGGATTATGCAACTTTATTGATATTTGGCAGAAATCAACCCGGCACAACCAATGATGTCACAGGCGCTTTCGTGAAAAACAAAATCAATATTGCCTATCTTCGCGTAGAGAGACTTCGGCATCATAAAGAAGCTGTGATGGTCTTTGAAACAGATGAGCCTATCCCCCCGCGTGGTGTGAACGCAATACGTGCGCTCCCCTGGGTGGAATGGGTTTGCCAGATAGATAAAATTCAACGATAAAGAGTTCTTTTTGTACAAGGATTTCATGGAAGTTTATAAGTGATCTTATGCAGCGGCAAGATTTTTGTCCTATCAACCCCTTCCCAGCCTCCCTCAAATGCCAAGTGCATGGAATTTAGGGGAGGAGCTAGACCTAGTACAAAAAACTAAAAGGTGAGAATATGTTTGAATCCCTTCAGGAAATCGTAGAAAACGCAGAACGCACGCAAAAAAGCCTTGCAGAACTCGTTATAGATGCCGAGAAGCTCACATCCGGTTTGCCGACGGAGGATATCCGGGCAAGGATGCTAAAGCGTTTACAGACCATGCAACATAGCGCGCAAGAGGGTTTGGATCGACCGATCAAATCTATTAGCGGGATCAGCGGCGGTAGTGCGCATAAGTTTTGGAATTGGCTGGATGAGAATGAGAATGTCCCTGTGACGGGGTCGATCCTGAGCCGAGCCATTGCGCGTGCTTTAGCGGTGAACGAAGTCAATGCCGGGATGGGGTGTATTGTTGCCACCCCAACGGCTGGTTCGGCTGGAATCTTGCCAGCCGCCCTGATCACGCTCCAGGAGGAATACCGTTTCAGTGACGACCAGATCGTAGATGCGCTTTTTGTCGCTTCGGGCATCGGGATGGTGGTGGTTAACCGTGCCAATGTCTCTGGCGCGATGGGTGGTTGTCAGGCAGAAACGGGCAGCGCGGCGGCGATGGCGGCTGGGGCGAGCGTCGCGCTTTTGGGTGGAAGCCCGTGTCAGTCCATGCAGGCGGTCGGTATTACACTCAAAAATATGCTCGGTCTCGTTTGCGATCCAGTTGCGGGTTTGGTTGAAGTGCCTTGTGTCAAGCGTAATGCGGCAGGCGTCGCACAATGTTTTGTGGCGATCGACTTGGCGTTGGCAGGCGTGGAGAGTATTATCCCGGCCGATGAAGTGATCGACGCGATGGCGCATATCGGAAAAGTGATGCACAAAGATTTGAAAGAAACGGGCTTGGGTGGTTTGGCTGCCACGCCGACGGGGCGTAGGTTGGCGAAGCAGGTTTGGGAGGGTGATGTGTAGGTCACGCTTTGAGCGTGATGTCTTTAGCAAATGAAAAGCCTTCCGAAGATTTTAAAATCTTCGGAAGGCTTTTCTCTCTAAGAGGGAGATGTGCACCGCATCTGTTTTTGATGCGTTGCACATCGGGTCTCGGAGAAAGAGATAGTCTGTAAGGCACTCTGAGAGAGCAATGTAGGTTTTTTCCTAGAGCGGCTCAAACTGCGCCGTGAAATGCTTCAAAAATTGTGGGGCATAAGTGAATTTATAGCCACTGATCTCATCGGCACGTGCCATGATCTTGACCATCGCCTTGACGATATAGTCCAGATGGCTTTGGGTATAGGTGCGGCGTGGAATGGCAAGACGCACCAATTCCAGATCGGGGTAGACCATCTCGCCAGTGTCGGGGTCTTCGTAGGAGAACATGACCGAGCCAAGTTCCACACCGCGGATGCCGCCTTCACGGTAGAGTTCCACAACGAGGGCTTGGTCGGGCAACTCGGCGTGTGAGAGATGCGGCAGCATTTTGCCCGCATCGAGATAAACGGCGTGTCCGCCTGCTGGCTGCATCACGGGGATGCCAGCTTCGGCGAGCTTCTCGGTCAGGTAAGAGGTCTGCCCAAGACGATACTCAAGGTAAGTCTCATCCAAGCCTTCATATAAGCCGACAGCCATTGCATCCAGATCGCGCCCTGCCAAGCCGCCATAGGTTGGAAAACCCTCGCGCATGATCAGCTCATTGCGGGCGTGGGTAAAGAGCTCTTCATTATTCATGCAGAGCAAACCACCGATATTGACGATGGCATCTTTTTTCGCAGACATCGTCATCCCGTCTGCGAGGGCGAAGAGTTCTCTGGTAATCTCAAGGGTGGATTTATTCTCGTATCCAGGCTCACGCATTTTAACGAAGTAAGCGTTCTCGGCGTATCGAGCCGCATCTATGAAGAAGGGGATTTCGTAGGTCTTGTAAACTTCTGCAACAGCGCGCATATTTTCCATCGAAACGGGCTGCCCACCGCCGGCGTTATTTGTCACCGTCATCATGCCAAAGGGGATATTCTCTACGCCGACTTCCAGAATGAAGGCGATCAGCTTTTCAATATCCATATTCCCTTTAAAGGGATGCTGGTTTTCGGGATCGTAGGCTTCGTCGATGACGAGATTGGTCGGGCGTCCACCGCGTGAGCGGATATTGCCATCGGTGGTGTCGAAGTGCATGTTGTTGGGGATGTAATTTCCCTCTTTGACGAGCAGCGTACTCAAAATCCCCTCGGCGGCGCGTCCCTGGTGGGTGGGCATCCAATATTCAAAGCCGAAGACTTCTTTTACCGCCTCAGCAAGCCGATAGTACGAGCGTGCGCCAGCGTAGCTTTCGTCGCCTGCCATCATGGCTGCCCACTGGAACTGGCTCATTGCGCCTGTTCCTGAGTCGGTCAGCATATCTATAAAAACATCTTCTGCTTTGAGAGCAAAAACATTATAACCAGCTTGCCTGAGCGCGTTTTCTCGTGCTTCACGTTCTGGCAAACGGATGGGTTCAACCATCTTAATGCGGAAAGGTTCAGGCAAGTACTCAGTCATTTTTTCTCCTTATTTATGTGCCCCCCTTAGCCCCCCCCATTTTGAAGAACAAAAATGGGGGGAGGCTGGGAAGGGTATTAGTTTTAGAAACAAAAATTGCCAAGGAAAGCGCAAAAGCTTTGTACCTTGACAACTGGTTGTGCCCCTGGGTAAAGTATGAAAATGTAGGTCGTTCAGGGGGAGTCTACCACAAAAAATCTTGTATAATGAAACTATGGTCAAAAAAATCCGTCTCATTCTGGCTGTCTTGCTCCTGCTTCTCTCTCTGAGTCTGTTAATCTGGGCGTCACTTCCCATACTTGTTGAGAGTCGCGTGCTGCCGATCCCACCCGCTGATCTGCAATTGCCCACACCCAGCGCCTTCATTTATTATTGGATGGTCTAAGATGATGCAGAAAAAACGCTATTTGCTTTTCTTGCTCTTGAGCATAGGGTTATTCCTCCTGCTTCAATCTTGTGGTGGCGCAGCACCAGCGCCAACAGAAGAGGAACCGGCAGCTGAAGAACCGGTTGTACAACCAACGATGACGGTAGCCCCATTGCTGACGCCACTCATCCCTGTAACGGGGGGAGGGGATACACCTACGCCCGCACCGACCATGACCCAGGACGTGCCCGTTGCACCTCCAGCAGCGACCCCGGTCCCGCGCATCCCGGAGCAACGCCGTTTAACATTGGAATTTCCGCCAAAGATACGTGCCGGTGACTCAGATATTATCCGTTTAACGCTCGAAATCGATGAGATGGGCAATATCGCCCCCACCGCCGAGATCGAGGGGAATACCGTTGTGGGCGAAGTGATCGAGATACCGAATTTATATGATACACATACGATCATTGCCCAATCTCGTTTGGATATGGCGGGTGTGCAGGTTATTCCGGAAGAGATGATCAGCCAGCCACTTTTGCCTGGAAAATCGGTCACCTTTTTATGGAGCATCCGTCCCAGCGAAGCAGGGAAATATCGTGGCACCGTTTGGTTTTATTTACGTTTCATTCCCAATGATGGCAGCCCTGAAACAACGCGCACGATCTCAGCACAGTTTGTTGAAGTGAACGCCACCACCTTCTTTGGCGTGAAGGCGGTTCCCGCACGCTGGTTGGGTGCGATAGGCTCCTTTATTAGCGGGGTCTTGGGAATGCCCCTGATCGATGAAGTGTTGAAGTGGCTTTGGCGCAACGCCCTGGGCGTTGCGCTTTTTCTTTTAACGATAGCAAGCTGTGGGCACGGGCGTCTCGTTTTACATCCTTTTTCAAGGTAACTTTCGGTGATTTTGGGGGTTAGTTGAGATGGAAAAGGACACTTTTCCTCCATTCATCTTAACAATCAGATATATATGACAAACATCATGCGAATCGAAGACGTGGGTTAGTAGGGTTATAAAGTGCCCTATGGTAGAATTTTCCCGCTATCTTAGCGTAATATAAATCTAGATTTGGAGCGCTTATGGAAAGTCCATGGATTTTTGTTGGTTTATTTGTTTTGGTCGGGCTGTTCATCCCGGTCGCGGCATTGGTGATCGCGCGCTTTTTGGCGCCACGCAAGCCGAATGCGATTAAGCAAAGCACTTATGAGTGCGGTATTGAAACCGTTGGTGACAGTTGGGTTCAATTCAAGGCGCAATACTATATCTTTGGGCTGGTTTTTCTGGTCTTTGATGTAGAGACCGTTTTCTTGTTCCCGTGGGCAGTTTCTTTGAATAAATTGCCCCTTTTCGCTGTTTTCGAAGGGATTATTTTTATCCTCATCCTGCTTGCAGGGCTGGTCTATGCCTGGAAAAAAGGGATGCTGGAGTGGATGTAAAATCTGCGAAACAATTTATAAGGCTGACGGGAAGAATCTATCCTCTCAGCTTTTTTTGTGTGTAAGGAGTAATCCATGATATTTTGGAATGATCCAATAAACTTTTTGTTTGCCTGGCTTTTGGATATCTTCACCGGATGGGGGATGGCAGAAGGTTTGGCGACTGTCCTGATCTGGTTGATCGGCATTTTGCTGCTCGTGACCTTTGCGATGGTTTTAGATATTTTCCTCGTATGGATCGAGCGCAAAGTGGTGGCACGTTTTCAGGATCGTTTGGGGCCGAACCGTATTGGTCCTTTTGGTATCTTCCAGCCATTTGCTGATATTGTCAAATTGCTGATCAAAGAAGATATTACCCCTATTGGTGCAGATGTTCTTCTTTTCAACCTTGCGCCAATTTTCTCGATCATGTCAGTTTTGCTGCTTTGGGCGATCTTGCCCTTTGCACCGGATATGTTCGGGGTAGATCTGAATGTGGGGATGCTTTATCTTGTGGCTGCCGGCTCGATAGGAACACTTTCTGTGATCATGGCTGGCTGGTCGTCAAATAATAAGTATGCCCTGATGGGTGCCTTCCGCACCGTTGCCCAGATGATCTCTTATGAGATCCCGATGGTTGTTGCGCTGCTCATCCCGACTATGTTGGCGGGCACTATGGGTACGATCGGTATCGTGGAAGCCCAAGAGAGTGTTGCTTTCATCTGGCTTTCACCTTTAGCGTTCTTGATCTTCCTGATCTCTGCCATCGCCGAGTTGGGACGTTCGCCTTTCGATTTGAACGAAGCTGAATCTGAGATCGTGGCAGGTTTTCACACTGAGTATACAGGGATGAAGTTCGGTCTCTTTTATGCAGGTGAGTTGCTGCACTCTTTCACCTTCGGTGGTTTCATCGCTTTGCTTTTCTTCGGCGGTCATCGTTTCTTCGGGCTTGAGAATTTGGGTCCCATTATTGGCGCGATCATCTTCCTTACAAAAGCACTCTTTTTCTATTGGGTGATCATGTGGGTGAAGTACACCGTTCCGCGTATTCGTGTTGACCATATGCTGGCTTTTAACTGGAAATTCCTGACCCCGCTTGCCTTCGTTCTGTTGATGGTGACTGCGTTGGTCGGTCGCTTACTTTTGGATAGTGCTTGGCTGGCTCCTGGCTTATTCATTTCAAACCTTGTGCTGGTTTGGTTGACGATTGAATTTTTGAAGTCTCATGCCCGCAAAACACGCGCGCAAGAAGAAGCTTCGCTCAAGTCGGCTGCTCCTGCGGCACAACACTAAGCGGAGGAGAAAAAAATGACAACAATGAAAGTTCTCTTTCTGATCTTTGCCGCTGCTACGCTTGGCTCTGCCTTCATGGTTGTGACCACGAAGAAGATGATCCACGCAGCGTTTTGGCTGATCGCCACGCTCTTTGGGGTTGCGGCACTATATGCTTTGCTCAATGCTGGTTTTATTGCAATGGTGCAGATCGTGGTTTACGTTGGTGCTATTGCGATCCTCTTCATTTTCGCAGTGATGCTCACGCGTAAGGATTTACGCGATTCTGCCAAGCCCTTGAATGCAAACTGGTCTTCGGCAGCGCTTTTAGCGGTATTAAGTTTTGGTGGGCTGTATCTGCTTCTTTCACAGTGGGCAGGTTTCTCGTCCACGGAGGGTGCGCCGGTACTTGCATCCGGTATGGATACTATTGGGCAATTGGGCGAAGCTTTGGTTTCCCCGAATGCCTATCTCCTGCCCTTTGAAGTTGCTTCCGTTTTGCTTCTGGCTGCGTTGATCGGTGCAGTTTATGTTGCAAATGAAGCCAAGAATAAGTAGGAGGCAGAGATGATCCCTATTTCCTGGTATTTGATCGTAGCGGCGGCTCTCTTTAGCATCGGTCTTTTCGGCGTTTTGGCGCGCAAGAATGCGGTTGCCATTTTGCTGGGTGTTGAGTTGATGCTGAATGCTGTCAATATTAACCTGGTCACCTTCTGGCGCTATAACGCACCGGAAACCGTGACCGGACAAGTTTTCGCGATCATTGTTTTCGCGGTCGCAGCTGCTGAAGTGGCAGTCGGTTTGGCATTGATCATTTCGATCTACCGCAACCGCAAGACTGTTGTGGCTGATGAACTCGATATGATGAAGTGGTAGGAGAAGAATATGACACCTGAAAATATCATTTGGCTACTGCCTCTCCCGCCGCTGCTGGCTTTCGTCATTATTGTTCTGTTTACGAATAAGAGCAATAAATTAAGTCATAGCGTAGGCGTAGGCGCAGCTGCTCTTTCTTTTATTGGCGCGATGTATGTTTTTATCAGCGCTTTAGGCGTGGAGCATTTCGGCGAACACCCTTTCACAGACTCCATTCCCTGGCTTCCGCTAGGTGAAGGATGGCTTGAAGTCGGCATTCGCATTGATCCTCTTTCCGCAGCGGTGCTTTTCTTTGTGGGTATCACCGTTTTCATGATCTTCCTTTACTCGGTTGGCTATCATAATTTTGGTCAGCCCAAAGGCGATCATGATAAAAAAGGTTATCCCCCGCACGGCGCGACCGTTGAAGATGAGCATGGTCACAAACACACCGTTCCTTCCGTTGAGCCGATGTATGCGCGTTTCTTTGCGTTTATTGGTCTTTTCGCGGCCGGGATGTACACCCTCGTTATCTCCGATAACCTGCTGACGCTCTTCGTCGGCTGGGAGATCATGGGCTTGTGTTCTTACTTGCTGATCGGATTCTGGTTCCAGAAAGAATCTGCTCGCAATGCTGGCATCAAAGCCTTTATGACTACCCGTATCGGTGATGTCTTCATGCTTTTGGGCTTGGCTTTCCTGTACACGGCTACTGGCTCACTTTCTTATGAAGTCATCTTCTCTGAAGCAACCTTACACGCTTTAGCATCAACCCCTGCTTTCTGGGGTCTCTCTGTTGCTGGTGCAATTGGACTTTTGCTCTTCATCGGTGCGGTTGGTAAATCAGCTCAGTGGCCTCTGCACGTTTGGCTTCCTGACGCGATGGAAGGTCCTACCCCCGTCTCAGCGATGATCCATGCCGCAACAATGGTTTCGGCTGGCGTTTATATGACCATCCGCATCTTCCCGCTCTTCTCGGCAGGCTGGGATCATCACACGCTGACTCCGGCGATGAGCATCATCGCTTTCATCGGTGCGTTCACGGCTCTTTTCGCCGCGACTATCGCTATTGCACAAAATGATGTCAAGGGTGTTCTGGCTTATTCGACGATCTCACAGCTTGGCTTTATGATGGCTGCCATCGGCATCGGTGCTTACGTTGCTGCTGCTTTTCATCTTGTTACCCATGCTTTCTTCAAAGCATTGCTCTTCCTCGGTTCCGGTTCAGTCATTCATGGTATGGAACACGGTGTTTTGCACACCGGTGATCACAGCGTAGATCCGCAGGACATGCGCAATATGGGTGGTCTTCGTAAGAAAATGCCCATCACTTTCTGGACTTTCCTGATCGGTGGTTTCGCGCTTTCCGGTTTCCCGATTGTGACGGCTGGTTTCTGGTCGAAAGATGAAATTTTTGCAGATGCTTTTGCTCATGGACATACAGCAGTCTTCGTCACATTGGCAATCGCCGCTTTCCTGACTGCTTTCTACACTATGCGTCAGATCACGATGACCTTCCTCGGTGAAGCGCGTACGCCTGAAGCGGAACATGCTCATGAAACCCCGTGGACGATGACCACTCCGTTGGTTGTTCTCTCGATTTTCGCTGTTGGTTATGGCTGGGTCGGTATCCCCGAAGAATTCCCGGTTATCGGTGGCTTGCTGCCAAACTGGTTCCATGATTTCGTCGGGCATACTCTGGCACATCCGTTGCCTGCGCCTGAATTTAGCATGATCCCGTTGTGGACGTCGTTGGGTGTCGCCCTCGGTGGGCTGGGCATCGGTTATTTGACTTATCGCAACTTCAAATCCGCGGACGCTGTCGATCCGATGCGTAAGCTTTTGGGACCGGTTTATCACTTCATCGAGAATAAATATTACTTTGACGAAGCCTACGACTATCTATTCGTCAAACCTGCTACCTGGATTTCAGAAGTCTTCACCAATAAGATGGATCAAGGCGTCATCGACGGTATCCTGCATAGTTTTGGTAAGGTTTCTTACTTCATCGGTCATACCGTCCGCGATAAATTTGACACGCCCGTTGTCAATCGCTTCGTTGGTGATGGTTCTGCCGATGCTGTCCAGTGGTTTGGGAAAAAACTTCGCAAAATGCAAACAGGCCGTATTCAGCAATATATGTTCTCGGCCTTGGGCGTTTTGTTCATCATCTTCATTGCGCTGTACTATTTAGTGCTGGCGTAGGCGACAGGAGTGAATAATGGATTTTCTTTATAGTCACTTACTGAGCATAATTCTCTTCTTCCCCGTTTTTGCGGCGATCTTGATCCTCTTCCTGCCAAAGGACGAGCCCAATCTCATCCGCTGGACGGCGTTGATCTCCAGTCTCGTTCCTTTCGTGCTGACCCTGCTCCTTTGGTCAAATTTCGATAAGACTGCAGGCGCTGCTTTCCAATTTGAAGAGAGTTATGTCTGGTACGAAGCCATCAACTCGAATTTTCACATCGGTGTTGACGGTATTTCCCTGAGCATGGTGCTGCTCACAACCCTGCTGACCCCGCTGGCAATTTTGGCTTCTTTCAGTATTACCGAAAAGGTCAAAGCCTATATGATGCTCTTCCTCTTCCTTGAGATGGGTATGCTGGGTGTCTTCATGTCAATGGATCTGCTGATCTTCTTCGTTTTCTGGGAGATCGGTCTCGTCCCGATGTATTTCCTCATCAACCAATGGGGTTCCAAGAATCGCGATTATGCTTCGCTGAAGTTCATGATCTACACCGTTGGTGGTTCGCTGGGCTTATTGCTTGCGATCCAGATGTTAGGTGTTCTCACAGAGACATATGAAATTGCTGGCATCATGGCTAAATGGAACCAACTTCCGAGTGACATGATTGTCATGGGGCTTGAAGTTGGCGTCATCAAGGTGATTGCTTTCTGGGCTTTTGTCGTGGCGTTTGCTATCAAAGTCCCTGTCTGGCCCTTCCATACTTGGTTGCCCGATGCCCATACTGAAGCACCCACCGCTGGCTCTATGATCCTGGCTGGTGTTTTATTGAAATTGGGTGCCTATGGTTTCATCCGTCTTGTCCTTCCGCTTTATCCTGGGCAATCTGAGCATTTTGCTGGCTGGCTGGCGTTCCTTGCCGTCATGGCAATTGTCTTTGGTGCTTTTGGTGCTTATGGTCAATACGATTTCAAACGTTTGGTGGCTTACTCTTCTGTCAATCACATGGGCTTTGTGTTGCTCGGTATTGCTGCGGCTGCAAAAGCCTACGGCACAGCCAATGCTCATATCGCTATGAACGGCGCGATCTTGCAGATGTTCAATCATGGTCTCTCCGCAGCAGGGATGTTCTTCCTCGTCGGTGTGATCTACGAACGTACGCATACTCGTGACCTGCGAAAATTTGGCGGTCTCTTCCCGCTGGTTCCGATCTATGGTGGTATCTTGATCTTTACCAGCATGGCATCCCTCGGGCTGCCCGGTTTGAACGGTTTTGTCTCTGAGTTTCTCGTTGTTCGGGGTGCCTGGGGCGAATTAGCTGGTTACACCGCTGCCGGTATGATCGGGTTGCTCTTTACAGGTGCTTATATTCTCAAAGGGATCAAGAATGTTTTACACGGTCCCATGAACGAAGAATGGGCGCATGGTGAGCACAAATTGACCGAGATCAGCACCCGTGAAATCGTTGTTATGGTTCCGCTGATGGCGCTCATGCTCTCGCTGGGTATTGCCCCTGCATGGCTTTTGGGTGTTATCAATAACGCTGTAACGGCGCTCTTCTAAAGAGGTGAAATATGGCATTTCCAATTCTTAGTGTAATTATCTTCACCCCGCTTGTGGCCGCGCTCATCCTGTTGATGATGCCTGCTGATCGCAAGACGGAGATCCGTATGACAGCGCTGGTTTCAGCGGCTTTTGCCCTCATACTTTCACTGTGGGTATACCTGAGCTACGATCAGGCTGCCGCTGGCTATCAATTTATTGAAAAATACGCCTGGCTGCCACAATTCGGCATCAGCCTGCACCTCGGTGTAGATGGCATCAGCACTCCGCTTGTTCTCTTGACTGGCGTAGTTATGTTCACTGGTGTGATCATCTCCTGGGGTATCGACGACCGACCGCGCGAATTCTTCGCTTTCCTCTTCATTCTGGCAAGCGGTGTTTTCGGCGTCTTCGTTGCCCTCGATCTCTTCATGCTTTTCTTCTTCTATGAGATTGCCGTCTTCCCGATGTATTTGCTCATCGCCATTTGGGGCTGGGTCAAGACCCGCGAATACGCCGCGATGAAACTGACGCTTTATCTATTTATCGGTTCAGTGGTTGCCCTTGTCGGCGCGCTGGCGATGTACTTCAACAGTGGTCTTGGCACTTTCGATATGCTCATGCTCGAAACCGCAAACTTCTCTGCGAAATTCCAGCAGATCTGGTTCCTGCCGGTCTTTATGGGCTTCGCAGTTTTGGGCGGTATCTTCCCCTTCCATAACTGGTCGCCAGATGGTCACGTTGCTGCGCCTACGGCAGTGTCGATGTTCCACGCAGGTGTCTTGATGAAACTTGGTGCTTTCGCTGCCCTGCGCGTTGGCATTATGCTCCTCCCCTTAGGGGCAATTTACTGGCAACCTCTCATTCTTGGTTTGGCGATTGTCAATGTCGTTTACGGTGCTTTCATTGCGATGACCCAAACCGATCTGAAATATATGATCGGTTTCTCCTCCGTTTCACATATGGGCTTGGTAATGCTCGGCTTCGCCACGCTGACCCAAGACGGCATGATCGGTGCCAGCGTGCAGATGTTCTCACATGGCGCAATGACAGCCCTCTTCTTTGCAGCTACGGGTATGGTCTATGACCGTGCCCATACTCGCCAGATCCCTGAATTGGGCGGTATGTTCAAGGCTTTGCCTTACGTTGGTGTCACCTTCATCATTGGTGGTCTCGTCTCCATGGGTATGCCCGGTTTCTCAGGCTTTGTTGCTGAATTCCCCATTTTCATGGGCGTTTGGCGGGTTGCACCCTGGATGGCTATCCTCGCTGTCATCTCCATCGTCATCACCGCAGCTTACATCATGTTGGCTGTTCGTCGCACCTTCTTTGGGGAAATGCCCAAAGAATTTGAAGGTCATATCGGTCCTATTTCCTTCATGGATAAGTTTGCCCTCACCCTTCTTAGTACCTTGATGATCGGCTTGGGTATGTTCCCTGCAGTGATGGTGCCGATGGTGAAAACCGGAGTGGAGCATATAATGGAAATTTTGAAGGTGGTTAAATAATGAACGCATTTACCCCATCTATGGTCATGGCAATCTTGCCAGAAATTCTCTTGCTGACCCTCGTCTTCCTCGTCCTCATCTTTGAACTGATTTGGAAGAAGGAAGACGGACGTAATTTGGGCTGGCTCACTGCGGGTGGACTCCTTCTCATCCTTGTCGTGAGTGCCTTCCTCGGCAAACCCGCCGAAGCATCCACCGTTTTTGGTGGCATGCTCCGCTACGATGCTTTGGGTTTTATCTTCAAGATGCTCTTCATCTTCGGCGCAATGCTGACAGCCCTCTTCATGATGGACTCCGAGAAGCTCGGCCAGCGTGGTGAATCCTATATTCTCCTACTTGTTGCCACCATCGGTATGAACCTGATGGCAACCTCGGCTGATCTCATCATGCTCTACCTTGCCATCGAAACTACCTCCATCCCCATGTACATCCTGGCTGGTTTCATGCGCGACGACGAGAAATCTACCGAAGCCGGCCTCAAATACTTGCTCTTCGGCGCGATGGCATCCACCGTCATGCTTTATGGTTTTAGCTTGATCTTCGGTTTCAGTGGCTCCACCGCACTGGAAGCCATCACTGGCTTCTCCATGCCCCTTGCTGTTGGCATCATATTGCTCATGGCAGCCGGTATCGGTTTCAAGATTTCGCTGGCTCCCTTCCACTTCTGGGCGCCGGATGTTTACGAAGGCGCACCCACCCCTGTGGCGGGTTTCCTTTCCACCGCATCCAAAGCCGCTGGCTTCGCCGTCATCATGCGTCTCTTCATTGGTCTCTTTCCAACTGGGCAATACGCCCAAATGTGGACGCTGACCCTCGCAATTCTCGCGACATTGACGATGACTGTTGGCAATCTCATTGCCCTGCGTCAGACTAACATTAAACGTATGTTGGCTTACTCCTCCATCGCTCATGCCGGATACGCCCTCGTTGGCGCAGTGTCCCTCTCCGAACTGGGTGTTGGTAGCGTGACCTTCTATCTCATCGCTTATGTGCTGACGAACCTCGCTGCTTTCGGTATCATCGCCGCTTTTAGCCGGATCGCTGGCTCGGACGAGATCTCCGCCTACGCGGGGATGAGCAGACGTAGCCCGGGGCTTGCCCTCGCTATGTTGGTCGCATTCCTGTCCCTGACAGGTATGCCGCCCTTCGGTGGTTTTGTTGCCAAAGTCTTCGTCTTCGCAGCCGCAGTTGAAGCCAATATGATCTGGCTGGCAGTTGTCGGTGTCTTGAACTCCATCATCGGTGTTTACTACTATCTGACCGTCCTGAAAGTAGTTTATCTCCACCGCATGGAAGGTGAGAACGAAGAAGCCCATCCCATTCCGCTCACGCGCCCCTACGCCATTGCCCTGACAATTCTCTCGGCGGGCATCCTGCTTGTTGGCGTTATCTTTGGACCCTGGTTTAACGCCGCCAGCGCAGCAGCTACAGGCTTGTTCTAACGCTCTGTAGACCACGCTTTCAGCGTGAGACTCCCCCTGAAAATAAAAGAGATCCAAAGTTTCCAGAACTTTGGATCTCTTGCTTTATGTGTAGCTCATACCTTTAGCGCGTCAACATTAGATTGAATTTACTATGCCGTCGCTATTCCCATCGGTGATAATGGCTGTGAAAATTCTTGTAGGCGTAGTAATCTTTTCTTGCATGATATTTCAACTTCTTTCTCAATAAGAGGGGGAAGCTTGATATTTCTTGATGATTGGGTAACTTCGTGAAACTTGTGATATAAACAACAAACTTGTGTTTTAGCAAAGAAAAACTGAAGGTGGTTTATGGGTATTATCTATTCGATCGGCGCTGCAATTTTCTTTGCATTAAGCGTTATCTCTGTGAGGCGGGGCGTTAGCCAGCTTGGTGTTTTCACAGGTACTGTGATTATGTTATCCGGCGGGGCAGTTTTTTTATTCTTTATTGAGAAATAAAACCACTACCTATGGTAGTGGAACCAATATCGGTTCTAC